>NZ_JBSHBL010000038.1:0-111425 GCF_053611985.1 Streptomyces sp. NPDC054770 | reverse complement strand
GGGGACGACCGTGCTCGACCCTTCGGGCCTCCGCGCGCTCGTCCCCTCGACACCGACGCGCCCCTTCGGCTCACTCGCCTTCGGCCTGCTGCAGTGGCCGTGGGAAGTCCGGGGCGTCGAAGAGGTCAGCGCTCCTCGACGGGCACGAAGTCGCGCTCGACGACGCCCGTGTAGATCTGGCGCGGGCGGCCGATGCGGGAGCCCGGCTCCTTGATCATTTCCTGCCACTGGGCGATCCAGCCGGGCAGCCGGCCGAGGGCGAACAGGACCGTGAACATCTCGGTCGGGAAGCCCATGGCCCGGTAGATCAGGCCGGTGTAGAAGTCCACGTTCGGGTAGAGGTTGCGCGAGACGAAGTAGTCGTCGGAGAGCGCGTGCTCCTCCAGCTTCAGCGCGATGTCCAGCAGCTCGTCGGACTTGCCGAGGGCCGAGAGGACGTCGTGCGCCGCCGCCTTGATGATCTTGGCGCGGGGGTCGAAGGACTTGTACACCCGGTGGCCGAAGCCCATCAGGCGGACGCCGTCCTCCTTGTTCTTCACCTTGCGGATGAAGGAGTCGACGTCACCGCCGTTGGCCTGGATGCCCTCCAGCATCTCCAGGACGGACTGGTTGGCGCCGCCGTGCAGGGGGCCCCACAGCGCGTTGATGCCGGCCGAGATCGAGGCGAACATGTTCGCCTGCGAGGAGCCGACCAGACGGACCGTGGAGGTCGAGCAGTTCTGCTCGTGGTCCGCGTGCAGGATCAGCAGCTTGTCCAGCGCCGAGACGACGACCGGGTCGAGCTCGTACTCCTGCGCCGGCACCGAGAACGTCATGCGCAGGAAGTTCTCCACGTAGGAGAGGTCGTTGCGCGGGTAGACGAACGGGTGGCCGATCGACTTCTTGTACGCGTACGCGGCGATCGTCGGAAGCTTGGCGAGCAGGCGGATCGTGGAGAGGTCCCGCTGCTTCTCGTCGAACGGGTTGTGGCTGTCCTGGTAGAAGGTGGACAGCGCGGAGACGACCGACGACAGCATGGCCATCGGGTGGGCGTCACGCGGGAAGCCCCGGTAGAAGTTCTTGACGTCCTCGTGCAGCAGGGTGTGCCGCGTGATCTCGCTCTTGAAGGTGCTGAGCTCGTCCACGGTCGGCAGCTCACCGTTGATCAGCAGGTACGCCACCTCAAGGAAGGTGGAGCGCTCGGCCAGCTGCTCGATCGGGTAGCCGCGGTAGCGGAGGATGCCCGCCTCGCCGTCGAGGTAGGTGATGGCGGATTTATAGGCAGCGGTGTTGCCGTAGCCGCTGTCCAAAGTCACGAGACCGGTCTGGGTGCGGAGCTTCCCGATGTCGAAGCCCTTGTCGCCGACGGTGCTGTCGACCACCGGGTAGGTGTACTCGCCGTCGCCGTACCGCAGTACTACAGAGTTGTCGCTCACGTCTTCCCTCACCGACGTAGTGCCTCATCTTCGAGGTGCCCTGACTGTCTCTACCATCCCCCATTTGGCTCAGGAGAGTGCACTCGGGGTCGACCATTGGGCCTATCGGCGGCACTCAGTGCCGCCAACCTGCTCATCCTGCCCCCTTGTTTCCCAATCGGAAAGGGCTCTGTGACCTTCACGACTCATTTGATCGATCATTTTTCCGGAGATCGCTCCGCCCAAGCCGGAAGTCCAGTGCCGTACAGCGCCGGCCTGCCGAGACCGTGCGCACGGCCTGCCCGATCGCCTTGCGCGAACCGACCAGGACGACGAGCTTCCTGGCCCGGGTGACCGCCGTGTAGAGCAGGTTCCGCTGGAGCATCATCCACGCTCCGGTGGTGACCGGGATCACCACCGCGGGATATTCACTCCCCTGTGAACGGTGGATGGTCACCGCGTAGGCATGGGCCAGTTCGTCCAGTTCGTCGAATTCGTACGGGACCTCCTCGTCCTCGTCCGTCAGCACCGTGAGGCGCTGGTCGACCGGGTCCAGCGAGGTGACCACGCCGACGGTGCCGTTGAAGACGCCGTTCTCGCCCTTCTCGTAGTTGTTGCGGATCTGGGTGACCTTGTCGCCGACCCGGAACACCCGTCCGCCGAACCGCTTCTCGGGCAGGTCGGGCCGGGCCGGGGTGATGGCCTGCTGCAGCAGTCCGTTGAGCACGCCGGCGCCGGCCGGTCCCCGGTGCATCGGCGCCAGCACCTGCACATCGCGCCGCGGGTCGAGCCCGAACTTGGCCGGAACGCGCCGGGCGGCGACATCCACGGCGAGCCTGCCCGCCTCCTCCGTCTCGTCCTCCACGAAGAGAAAGAAGTCCTTCATGCCGTCGGTGACGGGCTGCTGCCCGGCGTTGATCCGGTGCGCGTTGGTCACCACCCCCGACTGCTGGGCCTGCCGGAAGACCTGGGTGAGCCGGACGGCGGGGACGGGGCTGCCGTCGGCGAGCAGGTCCCGGAGCACCTCGCCCGCCCCGACGCTGGGCAGTTGGTCCACATCCCCCACGAAGAGCAGATGCGCACCGGGCGGCACGGCCTTCACCAGCTTGTTGGCGAGGAGCAGATCGAGCATCGAGGCCTCGTCGACCACCACCAGGTCGGCGTCCAGCGGGCGGTCCCGGTCGTAGGCCGCGTCGCCGCCCGGCTTCAGCTCCAGCAGGCGGTGCACGGTCGACGCCTCCGCCCCGGTCAGCTCGGCGAGCCGCTTGGCCGCACGGCCGGTGGGGGCGGCGAGCACCACCTTCGCCCGCTTCGCCCGCGCCAGCTCCACGATGGACCTGACGGTGAACGACTTGCCGCAGCCGGGCCCGCCGGTCAGCACGGCCACCTTCTCGGTCAGCGCCAGTCTGACGGCGGCCTCCTGCTCGGGGGCCAGGTCGGCGCCGGTGCGGTCCTTCAGCCAGGCGAGCGCCTTGTCCCAGGCGACGTCCCGGAACGCCGGCATCCGGTCGTCGCCGGTGCGCAGCAGCCGCAACAGCTGTGAGGCGAGCGCGACTTCGGCCCGGTGGAACGGGACCAGGTAGATGGCGGTGACCGGTTCGGCATCCGGGGTGGCACCGGGCAGCTTCTCCCGTACGACCCCCGGGTCCTCCCCCTCCTCGGGTGCCGCCGCCAGTTCGGCGAGGCAGTCGATGACGAGACCGGTGTCGACCTGGAGCAGCTTCACCGCGTCCGCGATGAGCCGCTCCTCGGGGAGGTAGCAGTGCCCCTGGTCGGCGGACTGGGACAGCGCGTACTGCAGCCCCGCCTTCACCCGCTCCGGACTGTCGTGCGGGATCCCGACGGACTGCGCGATCTTGTCGGCGGTCAGGAACCCGATGCCCCACACATCGGCGGCGAGCCGGTACGGCTGGTTCTTCACGACGGAGATCGACGCGTCCCCGTACTTCTTGTAGATCCGCACGGCGATCGACGTGGACACCTCGACGGTCTGGAGGAAGAGCATGACCTCCTTGATCGCCTTCTGCTCCTCCCAGGCGTCGGCGATCTTCTTCGTCCGCTTCGGCCCGAGCCCCGGCACCTCGACCAGCCGCTTCGGCTCCTCCTCGATGATCCGGAGGGTGTCCACCCCGAAGTGCTGGGTGATCCGGTCGGCGAACACCGGCCCGATGCCCTTGACCAGCCCCGAGCCCAGATAACGCCGGATGCCCTGCACGGTGGCGGGCAGCACGGTCGTGTAGTTCTCGACGGTGAACTGCTTGCCGTACTGCGGATGCGACCCCCAGCGCCCCTCCAGCCGCAGCGACTCCCCCACCTGGGCACCGAGCAGCGCACCGACGACCGTGAGCAGATCGCCGGCGCCTCTGCCGGTGTCGACCCGGGCGACCGTGTAGCCGCTCTCCTCGTTGGCGTACGTGATGCGTTCGAGCACGCCTTCGACGGTGGCGAGCCGTCGTTCGCCGGTGGGGGTCCCCGTCTGCTGAGCCATGACCCCGACGGTACTGGTGGGGACCGACAGCCGGCGGGGGCCTGTGGATATCAGGGCGCCACCGTCATGATGCTTCGCAGGATCTCGGAGTGCCTCGGAGGTGCTGCATGCGATGGTTCCGCCCGGGTGAGACCGCTGTCCGCCGTGACGTGTTCCGCCGGAAGGTGTGGAGCGCCCATGCGTTCCATGTGGTCGAGGACAGTGCCGAGGCGCTGGTCGTCGGGTGCCCGCCCGGCGCGGACGTGCTGGCCCCGACGAGCTGGATCGAGTGGCTGCTGACCGGGGACGAGGAGGCCAGGATCAGGGCCCTGCCGAACCTGGCCGACGGCAGCTGGCGGCTCGGGCGCTGGTCGTGGCGCGACACGGCACATCTGCAATGGGTCCCGCCGGACACCTGGTTCAGCGTGAACGCGTTCTACGACGTCTCGGACGGCCACCGGCTGACGCACTGGTACGTCAACTTCCAGCGGCCGATGCGCCGCACGGACCTGGGCTTCGACACCTTCGACCTCCTCCTGGACCTGGTGGTGGCGCCCGACCTGTCGCGGTGGGACTGGAAGGACGAGGGCGAGTACGCCCACGGCCGCCGGCTCGGCGTGGTGAGCGAGGCGGATCACCGGGCGGTCGAGCGGGCCCGCGGGCAGGCGGTGGCCATGATCGAGGAGCGTCGCGGACCGTTCGCGACGGAGGCGAACTGGCGTACCTGGCAACCCGATCCCGACCGGCCGGCTCCGTCCTTGCCCGGTGACATCCAGCGCCCGGGCTGTGCCTGAGCGGTTGCCAGAGGGCAAGGCGGTGCCGTTCGGGATCAGTCCTTGCGCGGTGCGCGGATCCGGCGGCCTACAGGCCGCCGACCTTGGCCGGGAACTTCTGGATCGTCGCGACGACGGTGTCGGGGTCTTCCAGGTCGACGAAGTCGACCGGCTGCTGCAACTGGAACAGGTCGCCCCGCGGGGGGTACTGGGTCAGCTGCCCGACGAGCGTGAACCGGTTCTTCGTGGTCAGGACCAGCGGCTCGCTGCCCGGCTGTTCGATGACCATGGTGCAGGGGCTCAGGACCAGGGAGCACTCGTACTTGGGCGGGAACTGCTGCGTCAGCCTCAGCAGGCTGGCCGAGTCGACGTCGATGTCACTCTGCTCGATGGTGATGGAGCCGCCTTCGGCTCCCCCGTCGTCCAGTGCGGGGAGTTCCGCGCTCGTCTTGAAGCCGACCAGCCGCAGCCGGACGCTGTTCATCGGGTCGTTCGGGTTGACGTCGACGCGGTGCTTCCAGCCACCGCGGAAGTCCACGGAGACGAGCTTCTTCCGGATCTGCAGGGGGGTGTTGATGGCCAGCGAGCTGCACGGGATCTCGGCGCCGATCGGGGGAAGAGCGGGCATGCGGCATTCCTTCGCGTTGCGGGGTGGGATGGGGACCCATCACCCCACCCTTGGGCCGCGCACGAGCCCCGCGCGAACGGTGCCGTCCGTACAGCCCACAGGTTCACCCCCGGCACGCGCCGGTGCCGTCCTCGGTCAGCCGCGCCGTCGGCACGGGCTTCGGTGCGGTCGGCTCGGGCAGGGTGCGGAAGAGCAGCCAGCTCAGGGCGGGCATGAGGATCAGCGGTGCCAGGGCGGTGCGCAGGGAGGTCGCGTCGGCGATGCTGCCGATGAGGGGGCTGACCAGGCCGCCGATGCTGACGGTCAGTCCCAGCGTGACCCCGCCGGCGGTGCCGACGCGGGTGGGCAGGTAGTCCTGGCCGAGGGTGACGTGCAGGGAGAAGGGGACGTACAGGCCGGCCGAGGTCAGCGCCACGAACACGTAGAACACCGGACCGGGGACGAACACGGTTCCCGCGACGGCGGCGACGGTGAGGAGGTACGACCAGCGGGCGACGGTGACCCGGTCCCAGCGGTTGGCCAGGCTGCCGCCCAGTACCGAGCCCAGCGCACCGCCGGCGTAGAGCACGAACAGCGCCGCGGTGCCCGCTGCCGTACCGCCGCCCGTGCGCTGCCGGGCGTAGAGCGAGATGAACGTGCTCAGGCCGACGAAGACGACGGACCGGAAGACCACGGCCAGCGACAGCTTCACGAACGACGCCCTGTCGTCGACGCCCACCGCGACCGCGGTGCCGGGGCCGCCCGGCGCCGTCCTCTTCCGGAGCACGCGCAGGACGGGCAGGCAGAGCAGGCAGCCGGCGAGGGCGGGCAGCACCAGCAGGGGTGACCGGTGCAGGCCGCCGGAGGCGACGACGGCGGTGACCATCAGCGGCGCGGCGGCGAAACCGAGGTTGCCGCCGACGGAGAACCAGCCCATCGCGCTGTGGCTGCCCTCGCTGGCGAGCCGGGCGATGCGGGCGGACTCGGGATGGTAGGCGGCGACCCCGACGCCGGACACCGCCACGAACACCAGGGTCAGGAGGTAGGAGCCGCTCAGGCCGCTCAGGGCGATGCCGAGTCCGCCGAGGACGGTGCTCA
The DNA here is from genome assembly GCF_053611985.1 of Streptomyces sp. NPDC054770. Classification (NCBI taxonomy): domain Bacteria; kingdom Bacillati; phylum Actinomycetota; class Actinomycetes; order Kitasatosporales; family Streptomycetaceae; genus Streptomyces; species Streptomyces sp. NPDC054770. The sequence goes on along the minus strand of NZ_JBSHBL010000038.1, from coordinate 105,086 downwards.
CGGGCAGGATCCAGGGCATCGCCCAGCGGTCGGTGAGCAGGCCGAACACGGGCTGGGCCACCGAGGACAGCACCGACGCGGCGAGCACGATGCCCGATACCGCGGCGTAGCTGTAGGCGCGCTCGGCGACGAAGAAGGGGACGAGAGAGGCGACCGCGCCCTGGTAGATGTCCACACAGGCATGGCCGACCGACAGCAGGGTGATCGATCTGTTCCTTGACACATCACCATGCTCACGGCCGGGCAGCGTGTCGCGCTTCCGATAAACTGCCAAGCAATGACAGAAATCCGCCACCAGGCCGTGGCGCCGACCCGCACCCAGTGGCTGGCGCCCGGAGCCGGCATCGACGCGCACCGCCACGACGACCACCAGATCGTCTACGCGGGCCGGGGCGTGCTCGCCGTGACGACCAGCACCGGCACATGGATCGCGCCGGGCACCCGCGCCATCTGGGTGCCGGCCGGCACCGTGCACGCCCACCAGGCCCACGGCGAACTGGAACTCCATCTGGTCGGCCTGCCCGCCCGCGCCAACCCGCTCGGCCTGGACCGGCCGACCGTCCTGGCGGTCGGGCCGCTCCTGCGGGAGCTGATCCTCGCCTACACCCGCACCCCGCACAACGACAGCCCCGAACGCGGGCGGCTGCGGGCCGTGCTGCTCGACCAGCTGCGGGCCTCACCCCAGCAGCCCCTGCACCTGCCCACCCCGACCGCCCCTCAGCTCAAGGCGGTCTGCGAGATCCTGCGCGCCGACCCCGCCGACGACCGCACCCTGGCAGCCCTCGGCAGGGAAGTCGGCGCCGGCGACCGCACCCTCTCCCGCCTCTTCAAGGCCGACCTCGGCATGACCTTCCCGCAGTGGCGCACCCAACTGCGCCTGTACCGCGCCCTGGTCCTGCTGGCCGAGGACACCCCGGTCACCGCCGTGGCCCACCTGTGCGGCTGGTCGTCCGCCAGCGCCTTCATCGACGTCTTCCGCCGCACCTTCGGCCACACCCCGGGAACGCACCAGCCGCGCCGGCGGGCGGATTGACCGTCACCGGGACCTCGCCCTACGCGGTGCCTTGATCCCCTCGACGAAGGCGGCGAAGGCTCCCGCCGGGAAGGTGAGGGTGCGAGCGGCGGGGGCTTTGGAGTCGCGGACGGAGGTGTGGGTGGGGGTGGTGGCTATTTCGACGCATTCGTTGCCGTCGCCGCCGCCGGAGTAGGACGACTTCCGCCAGTTGTCGGGAGTGGTCATCGCTGCCTCACAGCTCCTTGGCCAACCTGTTGATGAAGTCGCACGAGCGCCCGGGGTCGAGTGACACCGCTTCCAGTTTATGGAAGCGCACTCGGAAGGCGTTCAGTTGAGCCTCAGAGTCGATGAAGACGGTGCCATGAGGAGCGTCACGTACGACCGTGTCGAGTTTTGGAACGGTCCCACCCACGTAAGTCATAGCGCTACCAGCTTGGGAGAAGCCGTCCAAGTCGAAGGGGATCACCCTTACCGAGACGTGCTCCGCATCCGAGAGTTCCAGGACTCGGCCGAGTTGAGCGCGTGACACCGCGCGGTCGCCGACCCTGATGCGTAGGGCAGCTTCGTGGATCACGACCTGAAGGTGGATGGGCGTGGGGGCCTCGATGATCACACGACGCGCCATGCGGTGGCGCACCCGCAACTCAAGTTCGTCTTCGGCAAGTTCCGGGATCCTGTCGGAGAACACGGCGCGGGCGTAGCCCTCCGTCTGCAAGAGGCCGGGCACGTAGGTGATGGCCACGTGCCGCTGAAACCGGGAGTGGTGGTCCAGCTCAGCCAGATCGAGGAACGACGTGGGCAGCGACCCCCGGTACTCCTCCCACCAGCCCCGTGTCCGATCGGTCGCCATCGCGACCAGGGCGCCGATGAACTCCTCGTCCGTGCAGGCGTAATGGGACGCCAGTCGGCGCAGCCGCTGCTCACTGACGCCTGACAAGCCTGCCTCGATCTGGCTGATCTGGACGTTGCTCACACCGAGCAACTTGGCTGCCTCGCGGGCCGTGAGGCCGGCCGCGTCACGTAGCCTGCGCAGCTCCGTCGCCAGGCGCAACTGCCGGGCCGTTGGTTCGCGCCTGGTGCCCATCGACCGCTCCTTGCTCCAACGCGTCTGTCGACACGACTCGTTCGGGGGTCAGATTACGCGACCGGCTTGCCCTGCCGAAACTTTCAGGTCTACCGTCAGTGACGCAACGCTCACGCAGCGGAAGTGCACCGCCCCGCCCTGCCACGGTGGCCGCGGCAACGCCACCCTGCCTGAAACTCCCCCACAACCACCGGAGTTGATGACGCATGCCCGAAGCCTGGGAGTACACGCTCACCATCCCCAACGACCTTCGTGCCGTCACCGTCAGCCGTCACGCGCTCAGACTCATCCTCACCGCACACGAACTGACGCGCTTCCTCGACGTCGCCGAGCTGCTCGCGACCGAGCTGGTGTCCAACGCCGTACGGCACACGAAAGGACCCGCCGCCCTGCGCATCCGCTGGTCGCCACCTGGGACGCTGCGCATCGGCGCGTGGGACGCGGACCCCGAACCGCCGGAGCCGCCGGTGCCGTTGGAGCGGATCGGGGAGGTGGAGGAGGGGCGGGGGCTGGCGCTGGTGCGGGCCTGTTCGGATCTGTGGGGGTGGCAGCCGCTGTCGCGGTTCGGCAACCGGGGGAAGTACGTGTGGTGCGAGCTGGCCGCGGCGTGACGCAGGGTTCAGGCGAACCTGGCGGCCAGGCGGCGGAAGAGAGCGGGGGCGGCGCCGTGCAGGCGGGCCGGGAAGCGCATCCAGGTGGGGGTGAAGGATTCGTCCCGGTGGCCGCCCACCGCGCGGAGGACGGTCTCCGCGACCCGGTCGGGTGGGATCCGGGCGGGGAACCCGCGGCCGTACGGGATTCCCCGGCGTTCGAAGAACGGCGTGTCGACGGCGCCGGGTACGACGACGGAGACCCGTACCCCGGCTCCGACCTCGTAGCGAACGCTTTCGGCGAAGGCGTTCAGGCCCGCCTTCGTGGCGGAGTACACGGCCTCGCCGCCGACGGCGACGCAGCCCGCGATCGAGGAGACGAAGAGCAGGTGCCCGCGTCCGCGCCGCACCATGCCCGGCAGGAGTGCCCGGGAGAGGTGGAGGGGGGCCAGGAGGTTGACCGCTAGCAGCCGGTCGATCATCTCGGGGGGCGTGTCGGCGAAGGCCCCGGCCCAGCCGATTCCGGCGTTGGCGACCAGCAGGTCCACCTCGCCGACCAGGTCGAGCGTGGCGGCGGCCAGCTTCTCCGCGCCGCCGACGGTGTCGAGTTCCATGGGGAGGGTGAGTCCGCCGGTACGGTCGGCGACCCGGGAAAGCCGTTCCTCGTCACGGCCGTTGAGCACCAGCCGCCACCGGCCGCTCGCCGCGAGCCGGTCCGCGACGCAGGCCCCGATGCCGGAGGAGGCCCCGGTCACCAGGGCCACGGGCAGCGTCACCGGGCCGCCCGGGCGGGCAGTACGGCGTCCCAGGTGACCGGCACGGCCACCGGGCCCGGCACGACGAAGTCCTCCCGGTAGACGATCCGGTCGAGCGGGACCGCCGGGCGGACGGTGGGTATCCGGCGCAGCAGCGTCTCGAAGACCACCTTCAGCTCCAGGCGGGCGAGTTGCTGCCCGACGCACTGGTGCGGTCCGTGGCCGAAGCCGAGATGCGGCACCGGCTTGCGCCCGATGTCCAGCACGTCGGGGTCGGGCAGGAGGGCCTCGTCCCGGTTGGCGTCGTGCAGGACCGTGACCACGTAGTCGCCCGCCGACACCGGCAGGTCCGCTATGCGGGTGTCCTCGGCGGCCCTGCGCAGGACGGTGCCGGGGAGGCTGCTGGTGCCGAAGCGGATCAGCTCCTCCACGGCGCTTCCCACCAGTTCGGGCTCCGCGAGCAGCCGGTCCAGCTGGGCCGGCTGCTCGAACAGGGCGAGCAGTCCGAAGGAGGCGACACCGGCGGTGATGGCGAAGCCGCCCACCAGCAGAGCGGCAGTCGTCACGGCCAACTCGGCGTCGGTGAAGGGCCGTTCGCCCCGCTCTCCGTGGGCGATGATCCGGCTGAGGACGTCCTCGCCGGGATTCTTCCTTCTGTCCTGTACGAGGTTCAGCGCGTACTCGAAGAACGGCGCCCCGGCCTCGATCACCTCGTCCGCGCTGGACCCGGTGTCGAGCAGGGTCATGGTGATCGTCTGGAACAGCCCGCGGTCGGCGTACGGAACGTCGAGCAGCGCGGCGATGACCTGCGTGACGATCGGCATCACCAACTGGGCGTGGAAGTCGACGGGACCCGGCGCCGCGGCCACCTCGTCGATCACGTCGTCGACGATCCGCTGGACGGCGGGGCGGAACAACTCCAGCTGGCGGGGGGAGAGTTCGGGGGCAATGGCCCGGCGGAACCGCTCGTGCTCGGCGCCGTCCATCCGCGGGAAGTCGCCCTCGATGATGGGCGAGTCGGGGTTCATGCCGTAGACGCGATGGGCGATGGATCCGGGCTGGGAGCTGAACCGTGCGGAGTCCGCGAACACCTCACGGACGTCGGCGTACCGGGTGACCAGCCAGGCGTCGATGCCGGTGGGGCAGACCACCTTGGCCGTCGGGACCTCGGTCCGCGATCGGGCCGTCTCCGGGGTGAAGCCGAAGGGGCATCCCGGCCCCTGTTCAAAGGTACTTTCGCCAGACAATACCGATCACCCCTGTTCGCTTCCGGAACGGCCGCGATCAAGCTAACTGCGAAAACAGGACAGGGAGGAAAGACCGGTACGAAGAGACATCCACGCCTTCCCGTTCGTACCGGGTGAGCATCCGCATCGGCTCAAGCCAGGCCACTTTGTCGTCACTGGCCATGTCCCGACCGCATGGGCACCCGTTGTGATGGAGGCTGATTCCGTCACCGAGAGGCCGTGATGACCATGCCGCCGCGCACCCGTTCCTTCGTCCAGGTCGACGTGTTCTCGACGAGCCCCTACCGCGGCAACCCGGTCGCCGTCGTCCTCGACGGGGCGGACCTGACGGACGAGGAGATGCAGCTCGTCGCGCGGTGGACCAACCTGTCCGAGACCACGTTCGTGCTGGCTCCCACCGTCCCGGAGGCGGACTACCGGCTGCGCATCTTCACCCCCGACGGCGAACTGCCGTTCGCCGGGCACCCCACCCTCGGCTCCGCGCGCGCCTGGCTGGACGGCGGCGGTGCGCCCCGGCACGCCGACCGCATCGTGCAGGAGTGCGCCGCCGGTCTGGTCACCGTGCGCCGCGGTGACGGCGTGCTGTCCTTCGCCGCCCCGCCGCTGGTGCGCGAGGGCGCACTCGACGACGGGTACCTGGAGCGGATCGTGGCCGCGTTCGGCATCGGCCGTGACCGGGTCCTCGCCCACCAGTGGGTCGACAACGGGCCGGGCTGGGCGGTGCTCCGGCTGGCCACGGCCGAGGAGGTGCTGGCCCTCGAACCCGACCTCTCCCGCATCCCGGACGCGATGGTGGGCGCGATCGGCGCCTACCCCGAGGGTTCCCCGTACGACTTCGAGCTGCGCACCTTCGCGCCTCGCGTCGGAGTGCCCGAGGACCCCGCCTGCGGCAGCATGAACGCCGGCGTCGGGCAGTGGCTCACCGGCACCGGCGCGGCCCCCGCCGCCTACCGGGTCTCCCAGGGCGCGCGGGTGGGCCGGGCCGCGACCATCGAGGTCTCCGCCGACGCGGACGGCACGGTCTGGGTGAGCGGCGCCACCACCGTCTGCATCCGCGGCACCATCGTCGTGTGAGCACAAAATTGCGCGAGACGATCTGCTAGCACAATTCTGTACTCACAATGCGGCGCAACTTGCTGCCAATATTGCCCAGATCGGCTCACTTCCGCACGTCCGTCGGTCACTCTTGACGACGTCACACCGACGGACCACGGAAGGGCACGCAACCATGCCGGGCAGCAGCACAGTCACCGTCCACGCCGATCGTGAGGTCCTCCCCAACCGCGCCGTGGCACCGCCCATCTACCAGACGGCCGCCTTCTCGGCCCCCGACGGCGACACGTTCGCCCAGGCCGCGGTCGAACCGCGCGGCCAGGACTTCTACACCCGCTTCGGCAACCCGAACCACGCCCAGGTCGCGGCCGTCGTCGCGGAACTGGAGAGCACCGAGGCGGCCATGGTCACCGCGTCCGGGATGGCCGCGCTCACCACCGCCGTACTGGCCCTGGTGTCCGCCGGCGACCACGTCATCGGGCAGCGGTCCACCTACGGCGGTACGGCGTCCGTCCTGCTGAACCTGCTCCCCCGGTTCGGCGTGTCGACCACCCTGGTCGACCAGACCGACCCCGAGGCGTTCGCGAAGGCACTGACCCCGCAGACCCGCCTGATCCTCGTGGAGACCCCGAGCAACCCGCTGCTCCAGATCACCGACCTGCGCGCCGTCGCGGACCTGGCCGGCGCGCACGAGGTCCTGACCATGGCCGACAACACCTTCGCCACCCCGCTGAACCAGCGCCCGGCGGACTTCGGCATCGACCTGGTCTGGCACAGCGCGACCAAGTACCTCAACGGCCACACCGACGTGTCCGCCGGGGTGCTGGCCGGCCCGGCCGAGCTCCTGGACCGGGTCTGGGACGCCGGTCTGCTCACCGGTGCCGTGCTCGGCCCGTTCGACGCGTGGCTGCTGCTGCGCGGCATGCGCACCCTCCCGCTGCGGCTGCCCCGGCACAACGCCAACGGGCAGGCGCTCGCGGAGGCGCTGGAGGCCCACCCCGCCGTGAGCCGGGTGCACTACCCCGGCCTGGCCTCGCACCCGCAGCACAAGCTGGCCGCCGAGCAGATGAGCGGGTTCGGCGGGGTGCTGAGCGTCGAGTTCACCGACGGCTTCGCGGCGGCCGACGCGTTCCTCGGCCGGCTGCGCTACGCCCGCCGGTCGGCGAGCCTAGGCGGCGTGGAGTCGCTGGCCGTGCACCCGGCGTCCATGTGGCGGGGCATGCTCGACGAGGAGCAGATCGCCGCCGCGGTTCCGGCGGGCCTGGTCCGGCTGGCCGCGGGCACGGAGGACACGGCCGACCTGGTCGCCGACGTGGTCGCGGCGGCCGACACGGTGACGGCCACCGGCTGAACGGCCCCGCGCTCACGGGGTCCTGAACCGCCCCGTACTCACGAGGTCGGGGCGGAGAGCGTCTTCATCGTGACGTAGCTGCTGACGGTGGCGACGCCGGGAAGGTCGGCCAGCCGGTTGGCGTGGAAGTCCTCGTAGGCCGGCAGGTCGGCGACCTCGACCTGGAGCAGGTAGTCGTAGTTTCCGGTGACGTGGTGGACGTGGACCACCTCGGGCAGTCGGACGACCGCGTGTTCGAACGCGGCCACGTCGCCGCGCTTGTGCCGCATCAGGCGGACGCCCGCGAACACGCGGAGGCTGCGCCCGACGGCCGCCGGGTCGATCTCCGCCCGGTAGCCGCGGATCACCCCCGTCTCCTCCAGCCGGTGCACGCGCCGCAGGCACGGGGACGGCGACAGGCCGACCCGCGCGGCGAGCTCGGCGTTGCTGATCCGCCCGTGCTTTTCGAGCACGGTGAGGATGGCCCGATCCACTTCGTCCATGGGGGCAGATTATTGCCCGCCTCGCTCCCCTAGCACCATCTGGTGCCCCGCTCCGGCGCAATTTCCTGCCAACGTTGCCGGGATCCGCTTACATCGACGCGCCGCCCGGGAAGACTTGTCCGCATCACGAATTCGGACAAACAACCACTTTTCGCCAAGTTTCGTAGAGGAGTTTTCTCATGAGGATCCTGCTTACCGGCGGCACCGTGGTCAGCATGGACCCGGCCGTCGGCGATCTCGAACGCGGTGACGTGCTGATCGAGGACGGCGTGATCGTCGAGGTGGCCGGGACCATCGAGGCCCCCGACGCCGAGGTGATCGACGCGACCGACCGGATCGTCATGCCCGGCTTCGTCGACACCCACCGGCACAGCTGGCAGACCGCGTTCCGCGGCATCGGCGCGGACTGGACGTTCCCCGAGTGGGCGCAGGCGATGCACCGCACGCTGAAGCCCCGCTACCAGCCGGAGGACGTCTACCTGGGGACGTTGCTCGGCCGCCTGGAGGCCCTGCACTCCGGTGTGACCACGATGCTCGACTGGTTCCACTGCGCGCAGAGCCCGGAGCACGCGGACGCCGGCGTCGCGGCGCTGCGGGACGCGCCGGGACGGTCCGTCTTCTGCCACGGCGCGGGCTGGGGCACCAACGCCTCGGTCGAGGCCGAGATCCGCCGCGTGCGGTCCGTGCTCTCCGGCGACGACGGCCTGCTCACCATGTCGTTCGGGCTGCGCGGTGCGGAGGACACCTCCTTCGACACCGTCGCCGACGAGCTGAAGCTGGCGGCCGAGCTGAACCTGCGGAGCAGCCTGCACGTCGAGTCCGAAGGGATCCGGCGCCCGGTCGCCGACCTGCACGAGCACGGCCTGCTGCGGGACACCACCACGTTCGTGCACGCCAACGGGCTCGGCGACGACGAGATGCGGATGCTCGCCGACGCCGGCGCCTCGGTGTCCATCAGCCCGGACGTCGAGCTGAAGATGGGCTTCGGCCGGCCGATGACGGGCCGGATGCTCGCCGCCGGCCTGCGCCCGACGCTCTCCATCGACGACGTCCCGTCGGTCGGCGGCGACATGTTCTCCACCATGCGCACCACCTTCGTGGTGCAGCGGGGGCTGGACGGCGGCCTCAACTCCCGTGACCTGCTGGAGTTCGCCACCGTCGACGGCGCCCACGCACTCGGCCTCGCCGCCCGCACCGGCAGCCTCACCCCCGGCAAGGAAGCCGACGTGATCCTGCTGCGCACCGACGACCTCACCGTCTTCCCGGTCACCGACCCGGCCGGCACGATCGTCGCCGCCGGCCACCCCGGCCTGGTCGACACGGTTCTCGTCGCGGGCCGCGTCGTGAAGCGGGACGGCGTACTGGTCGACGTGGACCTGCGGGCACTGCGGACCCGCCTGCTGGAGTCGCGCGACCGGGTCGCGGCGGCCGCCGGCGTCCCACTGGACGGCACCTGGCGCCCGCAGCCGAAGACCGCGTGACCGCTCCGCACAGCTCGACTCGTCTCAGGAACAAGGAGGTTGACCCGTGAAGCTGGTGACATTCACCGAATCCGGGCGGGTGTCGCTCGGCCGCGCGGACGACGCCGGCAGGGTGCACGACCTCGGCGAGGTGGTCGGCGACCGCTCGCTCCTCGACGTCATCGACGCATGGGAGCACTTCGGCCCGCCGATCGCCGCGGCCACCGGTCTGCCGGTGGTGGAGACGCCCCGGCTGCTGGCACCGATCCCGCGGCCGCGCCGCAACCTGTTCGCCGTCGGCAAGAACTACCGCGACCACATCACGGAGTTCGGCCGCTCCGGCTACGAACAGCCGGACCGGGTCGACGCCGTCCCGGCCGTGCCGATCGTCTTCTCGAAGGTACCCACGGCCGTGACCGGGCCGTACGACGAGATCGACCCGCACCTCGGGGTCACGTCCGCGCTGGACTACGAGGCCGAGCTGGCCGTCATCATCGGCCGTGGCGGACGCGGCATCCCCGCGGAGCGCGCCCTGGAGCATGTGTGGGGATACACGGTCATCAACGACGTCACCGCCCGGGACCTGCAACGGGACCACCAGCAGTGGCTGCTCGGCAAGTCCCTGGACACCTTCGCGCCGATGGGCCCGTGGGCGGTCACCGCCGACGAGGTCGGTGACCCCGCGAAGCTGGTGGTCTCCTCCACGGTGAACGGCGAACCCCGCCAGAAGGCACCCGTCGCGGACCTGATCTTCGCCGTCCCGGAGCTCGTCCGCGTCATCTCCGCGGGGATCACCCTGCAGAGCGGCGACATCATCGCCACCGGCACCCCGGCCGGCGTCGGCATCGGCTTCCAGCCGCCCCGCTTCCTCGCCCCGGGCGACGTCGTCGAATGCACCGTCACCGGCCTGGGCACCCTGCGCAACACGGTGCGGAGCAAGTAGGACGGAGAGGGTGGGGGCGAGCCGGGCACGGCGCAGGCTCGCCCCCTACTTCTCAACATCCCGAACATCCTGAGCATCCTGCCCGTCCTGAACGAAGCCGGACCGGGTGAACGCCCGCCGGCTGTGCACGAGCAGTTCGCGCACCGACGGATGGGGCGCGCTCCTCCACACCAGGGCCAGCAGTGCCGGTGCCTCGACATCGTCGATGGTGCGGGCGACGAGCCGGTCACGGTGGCCCGCGGCCATCGAGTCGCTGAGGACGGCGATACCGAGCCCGCGGGCCGCGAGGTCGGCGATGGCGTCAGGGGCGCTGGCCTGCAGCGCGATCGCGGGCCGAAGACTCCGCTCGGCGCAGGCCTGGTCGAACACCGCGCGCAGGCCGGTGCCGGTCGGCATGCACACGATCGGATGGCTCATCAGGTCGCACAGGGTGACGCGCTCCTGCCCGGCCAGGGGGTGTCCGGCCGGGGCCGCCGCGACAAGCCGTTCGCTGATGATCGTCAGCGACTCCAGCCCGTCGGGCGCGGCGGACGCGGCGCCGATGAGCGCCAGGTCCACGGCCCCGCCGCGCACGCCCTCCACGAGCCGGTCGGAGCTGTCCTCCAGCAGCAGGATCTCCACACCGGGATGCGCCTCGTGGAATGCGGCGAGGGCGTCGAACAGCGGGGTCAGGGTGCAGCCGGTGACCATCCCGACGGTGAGCCGGCCCCGGATCAGGCCGGTCACCTCGCCCACCGCCTGACCGACCGCCCCGGCCGCGGTGAGCGCGGCCCGGGCGTAGGCGAGCGCGGCCCTTCCCGCGGCGGTGAGGGTGACCGTGCGGGCCGACCGGTCGAACAGCTCGGCACCGAGCTCGCGTTCGAGCTGGCGGATCTGGGCACTGACGCCGGACTGGCTGATGTGCACCCGCTCGGCCGCACGGGTGAAGTTCCGCTCTTCGGCGACCGCCACGAAGTACTCCAGCTGCCTCAACTCCATGACTCTGGATTCTAGTTTGCAGAACATCAATCTGTTGGACTTCTGATCGGCGGGCGCCCAGGCTGGAGGTACCGGAGCCCGACCTCAGGAGGTATCCATGCCGGAGTACGAGAAGGCCATGCGGCCCGAGGACATCACCCGCCTGTTCGTCGAGCGGTCCAACGCCGGTGACGCGGCCGGGGTCGCGGCGCTCTACGAGGAGGACGCGGTGCTGGCCTTCCCGCCCGGCGAACTGACGGTGGGGCGGGAGGCGATCCGCGCGCTGTGGGAGAAGGTGCTGGCGGGCGGTCCCCGCTTCGAACCGGAACAGCCGCTGCCCACGTTGCTCAGCGGCGACATCGCCCTCACGTCGACCCCGCCGAAGGACGGGACCGGCGCCCGGGCCCAGGTCGTCAGGCGCCAGCCCGACGGCAGCTGGCTGCGCCTGCTCGACCAGCCCGAGTTCGCCCCGGCACCGGAGAGCCGGGGAGCGTGACCCGGCCGCCACCGGAGCCGACCGTAAAACCTCGGTGGTTCCGGTGGCGGGAAAGGGCCGGGACGGTGAAGGTGGGCGGCGGGGAACTTCTTCGCGCGCAGGGAGAAATGCACATGCCCGAGATCACCACTCCGTACCCGACCGGCACCCCGTGCTGGGTCGATCTGATGGCGCAGGACCAGCAGGCGGCGCTGGACTTCTACCGTGACCTGTTCGGCTGGCAGGGCGAGGTCGGCGGGGCCGACTTCGGCGGGTACGCGGTCTGCACGCTGCACGGCAAGCCGGTGGCCGGCATCGGCGCGGCCATGGCGCCGGAGGGGCAGCCGGAGCCGCCGACCGTGTGGACCACCTACCTGGCCAGCACCGACGCCCAGGCCACCCAGGACACCATCGTCTCCGCGGGCGGCACGCTGATCGCCCCGGTGATGGACGTCGGCGACATCGGCCGGATGCTGATCGCGGCCGACCCGCAGGGCGCGGTGTTCGGGGTCTGGCAGCCGGGCGACTTCCACGGCGCCGGGCTGGTCAACGAGCCGGGCACGCTGATCTGGAACGAGCTGAACACCAGCGATGTGCTCGGTGCCACCGGCTTCTACGGCGAGTCCTTCGGGATCGAGATCCAGCCGATGGAGGGCGCCGGCGGGAACTACTGGTCGCTGAACGTCGGCGGCCGGGGCGTCGGCGGCGCCGCCCGGCTCGGCGACGACCGCCCCGGCGTCCCGCCGCACTGGCTCACCTACTTCGCGGTCGACGACGTCGACTCCACCGTGGATGCCCTGGTCAAGCGCAACGGCACCGTGTTCGCACCGCCGTTCGAGATGATGGCCGGCCGGATGGCCGTGGTCGCCGACCCGCAGGGCGCGACCTTCGCGGTGTTCAAGCCGAAGGAAATGTGAGCCGCCGGCGGCAGAGTGGCTCCTTGCCGTAAGCACCAGACCCTGACCCCCTTCCGCTTTCCGTACGGCCCGGGATACCCCTGAGGTGACCGGCGGTGAGGGAACGGAAGGGGACGGGGTCATGGGGACCGGACAGGCCGTGCACGGCTGGCGGGTGGACGAGCGCTGCACGAACTGCGATGCGGCGCGGCAACTCGCCCCGGGGCTCATCGGGGAGGTGTCGGGCCGCTCGGCGGTCCTGCGCCAGCCGCGCGACGCGGCGGAGGCGGAGCGCCTGCACGCGGCGGCGCATGCCTGTCCCACCCGCTCCGTCCGTCCCCCGGGCGGCCGCCTGGACCCGGCGCGGGACCCCTTCCCGCTCGCCCTGGACGACACCGGCACCGTGCTGCTGTGCGGGCACAACTCGCCGCACACCGCCGGCGCCAACTCCTACCTCCTGCAACGCCCCGACGGCACGTCGATGATGATCGACACACCGCGCTGGAGCCCGGCGCTCGCCGCCCGTCACGAGGCGTCGGGGCCCGTCACCGACGTGCTCCTCACTCACCGCGACCACGCCGCGCACGGCCGCCGCTACGCCGACCAGTTCGGCGCCCGGCTCTGGATCCACGAGGGCGATCTCGACGCCGCCCCGGACGCCGACCGGGTGCTGCGCGGCACCGGTCCGACCGAGATCGCCGACGGCGTCCTCGCCCTCCCCTTCCCCGGGCACACCCGGGGCAGCGTGCTCTACCTGGCCGACGAGCGGTACTGCTTCAGCGGCGACAGCTTCTACTGGTCGCGTACGACGGCGGACATCGAGGTGGTCGACAGCGTCACCTGGTACTCCATCCGCGAACTGGCCGCCTCGCTGACCCGGGCCGCCGACCGGCTGCCCTTCGAGTGGCTGCTGCCGGGGCACGGAGACCGCCGCCGTCTCCCCCGCGAGGAAATGGCCGCCCGGCTACGGCACTTGGCGGCCCGCACCCGGGAACTCCGGCCCCGCCCGGTGGACTTCACCGCGGTGCGCTGGTGAGTTTTCTCGCCCGGCCCGACAACCCATGTCCGCGTTCCGCTCCGTCCCCCGCTGTGCGGTGGTAGGACGGAGCTGCAACCAGGGGACGGGGAAGGGGAGTTGGGCATGGCGGCACAGAACATCGATGACGTCGTGGACGGGCTTGCCGGAATCGTGCGGGAGGCCGGCCGCACCGGTGACCGGATCGGGTACTTCGCGGCGCTGTACCGCCAGGTGACCGTCGAGATCCGCGCCGCCATACACGCCGGACTGTTCGACGACGGCGCCCGCATGGACCGCTTCGACACGCTCTTCGGCAACCGTTACTTCGACGCGTACGACGCCTGGCGCCGTGACCGGAGCGGGCCGCGCTGCTGGCGCGAGACGTTCGGGCTGCTCGACGACGCCGACACCGTCATCGTCCAGCACCTGATCCTGGGCGTGAACGCCCACATCAACCTCGACCTGGCCGTCGCCGCCGCACGGACGGTCCCGGGCGAGGACATCCAGGCCCTGCGGCACGACTTCCTGCTGATCAACGACATCCTCGCGCGGGTGGTGCTGGCGGTGCAGGACTCCGTCGACGCCCTGTCGCCCCTGCTGTCGCTGCTGGACAAGGTCGGAGGCCGCTCCGACGAGCGGATCCTCGACTTCAGCGTCCGTGAGTCCCGCGCGGAGGCATGGCACAACGCCGTCCTGCTGGCCGGCCAGAACGAGGAGGAGCGCGCGGCCACCATCGAACGGCTCGACAGCCGGGCCACCGTACTCGCCCGGCTGATAGCGCGGCCGGGCGGCGTCGTCCGGCCGGCCCTGGAGCTGATCCGGCACACCGAGAGCGACGACGTGCCGACGGTCATCAGCCATCTGGACAACGCCGTACAGCAGGCCTCCGCCGCCCGGCGGACACCGTCCGGTTCCCCCGGTCCTGGGTGAATCGGCTGGTGCTGCCGCACGTGACCGGTCGAGGATGGTGGCATGACCGTGCAGCAGGTGATCCTGCGGAAGATGACTCCGGCAGAGTACGGCGCCGCGACCGAGCACCGTGAGGCCGAGTCGGTGCATGTACTGAGCAGGGTCATGCCTGAAGAAATCGCGCGCGAGCGGGTCCGGAGCGGCACGGCCAGGTTCCTGCCCGATGGTCTCGACACGGCCGGCCATCATCTCCTGACGGCGGAGAACGAAGCCGGCGAGGCGGTGGGGAACGCGTGGATCGGCCCGGATCCCGGCCGGGCTTCGGGCAGCGCGAGCTCCGCGTGGCTGTACGACATCAACGTCTTCGAGCCGTTCAGGCGCCTCGGGTACGGATCCGCCGTTCTCGCGGCCGCCGAGAAGATCGTCGCCGGCGAGGGCAGGACGGCGCTGGGCCTGAACGTCGTCGGGGACAACGAGGCGGCCATCGCCCTGTACCGCCGCAATGGCTACGAAGTGACCTCTATGTCCATGCGCAAGACCGTCTAGAGGCCGCGCCGGCGGCGGACGAGGTCTCGGAGGTAGATCGCCAGTTCGCTTCGGGTCATGCCGGAATTCCACAGGTCAGGCCACAAGTGGGCCAGTCCCCTCCGGTTCCCCCTTCGGTCACGATTGGATTTCGGCCAGCTCCGGCCCCTTGCCCGACGCCCGTGTAATCGATTCCAATCCTCGGTACACGAGGTCGTGTAATCGATTCCACGAGGAGGTGGAGCGGCGATGGCGAGCATCAAGGACGTGGCCGCCGAGGCGGGCGTTTCCGTCGCCACGGTGTCCCGGGTCCTGAACGACCATCCGTCGGTCAGCGACGACGCCCGTACCCGCGTACGGGCCGCCGTCCAGACGCTGGGCTACCGCCCGAACGCCGTCGCCCGCTCCCTGCGCACCGACCAGACCCGCACCCTCGGCCTGGTCATCAGCGACGTGATGAACCCCTACTTCACCGAACTGGCCCGGTCGGTCGAGGAGGCGGCCCGTGCCCTCGGCTACAGCGTCATCATCGGCAACGCCGACGAGCGGCCGGAGCTCCAGGACCACCACGTACGGACGCTGCTCGACCGGCGGATCGACGGGCTGCTCGTCTCCCCCACCGACGGCGGCTCGCCGCTGATGCTGGAGGCGGCGCGGGCAGGGACGCCCATGGTGTTCGTCGACCGGTGGATCCCGGGCGTCGACGTGCCGGTGGTACGGGCGGACGGGCAGGCCGCGATACGGGACCTCGTCGCGCACCTGCACCGGCTGGGGCACCGGCGGCTCGCGATCATCGGCGGACCGGCGGCCACCACCACCGGCAGCGAACGTGTGCGGGCCTTCCGCGAGGCCCTCGCCGAGCACGGCGTCCCCCTCCCCGACGCCTACATAGGCCAGGGCGACTTCCAGGCCGAGAGCGGGCGGCGGGTCACCGAGGGGTTCCTCGACCTGCCCGAGCCGCCCGAGGTCGTGTTCGCCACGGACAACCTGATGGCGCTGGGTGCGCTGGACGCGGTGCGGGCGCGGGGGCTGCGGGTGCCATGTGACATAGCACTGGCCGCCTTCGACGACATCCCCTGGTTCGTCCACACCGACCCGCCCGTCACCGCCATCGCCCAGCCGACCGGCGAGCTCGGCCGCGCCGCCGTACGCGCGCTGGTCGACCGTATCGAGGGCCGGCCCGCGCGGTCCGTCACCCTCCCCGCCCGGCTCGTCGTCCGCCGCTCGTGCGGCGAGGGCCACGACCCCCACCCCCCGCAGTCCCCCACCCCTGTGCAAAGGAGCACGTCGTGAGCAACCCGGACGAGTTGCTGCGCATCGAGGGCATACGCAAGTCCTTCCCCGGCGTGGTCGCGCTCGACGGCGTCGACTTCGATCTGCGCCGGGGCGAGGTGCACGTGCTCCTCGGTGAGAACGGCGCGGGCAAGAGCACCCTCATCAAGATGCTCTCCGGCGCCTACACCCCCGACGCCGGGCGGATCCTGGCCGCCGGCAAGGAGGTGCGCATCCATGGTGCGCAGGACTCCGAGCGGCTCGGGATCGCCACCATCTACCAGGAGTTCAACCTGGTACCCGACCTCACCGTGGCCGAGAACATCTTCCTCGGCCGGCAGCCGCGCCGCTTCGGGATGATCGACCGAAAGCGGATGGAGGCCGACGCCGAGGTCCTGCTGAAGCGGGTCGGCGTGACCGTGTCGCCCCGCGCGCGGGTCCGTGAACTCGGCATCGCCCGGCTCCAGATGGTCGAGATCGCCAAGGCGCTCAGCCTGGACGCGCGCGTGCTCGTGATGGACGAGCCGACCGCCGTGCTCACCTCGGACGAGGTGGAGAGGCTCTTCGCGATCGTGCGGCAGTTGCGCGCGGACGGGGTGGGGATCGTCTTCATCACGCATCACCTGGAGGAGATCGCCGCTCTCGGGGACCGGGTGACGGTGATCCGGGACGGGAAGAGCGTGGGGCAGGTGCCCGCCGCCACCCCGCAGGACGAGCTCGTACGGCTCATGGTCGGGCGGTCAATCGAGCAGCAGTACCCGCGCGAGCGAGCCGAGACCGGGGCCGCGCTGCTGTCCGTCCAGGGGCTGACCCGGGACGGGGTCTTCCACGACGTGAGCTTCGAGGTGCACGCCGGGGAGGTCGTGGGGATCGCCGGGCTTGTGGGTGCGGGCCGTACGGAGGTCGTACGGGCCGTCTTCGGAGCCGATCCGTACGACAAGGGGGCCGTGCAGGTCTCCGGTACGGTGCTGCGGCGGTACGACGTCACCGCGGCCATGGCGGCCGGGATCGGGCTCGTCCCGGAGGACCGCAAGGGGCAGGGGCTGGTGCTCGACGCCTCGGTCGAGGAGAACCTCGGCCTGGTGACCCTGCGCAGGGCGACCCGGGCCGGGATCGTCGACCTCAAGGGGCAGCACGCGGCCGCCGAGCGGATCGCCGGGCAGCTGGGCGTGCGGATGGCCGGGCTCGGGCAGCACGTGCGCACGCTCTCCGGCGGCAACCAGCAGAAGGTCGTCATCGGCAAGTGGCTGCTCGCCGACACCAAGGTGCTGATCCTCGACGAGCCGACGCGTGGCATCGACGTCGGCGCCAAGGTCGAGATCTACCAGCTGATCAACGAGCTCACGGCCGCCGGGGCCGCCGTACTGATGATCTCCAGCGATCTGCCGGAGGTCCTCGGGATGAGCGACCGGGTGCTGGTGATGGCCCAGGGCCGGATCGCGGGCGAACTGGCCGCGGACGAGGCCACCCAGGACGCCGTGATGGCACTCGCCGTCAGCACTCCCACCGCAACCGCCGCCCCCACCACAACCGACAAGGAGGCCGGACGTGGCCACTGACACGCTCAAGAACAGCAGCACGGGCGCCGCGGGCGTGCGCCGGCTGCTCCTCGACAACGGCGCGCTCACCGCGCTGATCGTTCTCGTCATCGCCATGTCGGCGCTGTCCGGGGACTTCCTCACCACCGACAACCTGCTCAACGTCGGCGTCCAGGCGGCCGTGACGGCGATCCTGGCCTTCGGCGCGACCTTCGTGATCGTCTCGGCCGGCATCGACCTGTCGGTCGGCTCGGTGGCGGCCCTGTCGGCCACCGTGCTGGCGTGGAGCGCCACTTCGCACGGGGTGCCGGTGTTCCTGGCCGTCGTGCTGGCCGTGGCCACGGGCATCGCGGCCGGTCTCGTCAACGGCTTCCTCATCGCGTACGGCAAGCTGCCGCCGTTCATCGCGACGCTCGCCATGCTGTCGGTGGGCCGCGGCCTGGCGCTGGTCATCTCCGGCGGCTCCCCCATCGCCTTCCCGGACTCGGTCTCCCACCTCGGGGACACGCTCGGCGGGTGGCTGCCGGTGCCGGTCCTCGTCATGGTCCTGATGGGGCTGATCGCTGCCTTCGTGCTCGGCCGGACCTACATCGGGCGTTCGATGTACGCGATCGGCGGCAACGAGGAGGCCGCCCGGCTGTCCGGGCTGCGGGTGAACAAGCAGAAGCTCGCCATCTACGCCTTGTCGGGGCTGTTCGCGGCCGTCGCCGGCATCGTGCTGGCCGCCCGGCTGTCCTCCGCGCAGCCGCAGGCCGCCAACGGCTACGAACTGGACGCCATCGCGGCGGTCGTGATCGGCGGCGCCTCGCTGGCCGGCGGCACCGGCAAGGCGTCCGGCACGCTGATCGGCGCGCTGATCCTCGCGGTGCTGCGCAACGGCCTCAACCTGCTCAACGTGTCCGCGTTCTGGCAGCAGGTCGTCATCGGTGTCGTCATCGCGCTGGCGGTCCTCCTGGACACCGTGCGCCGCAAGGCCGGCGCCACCCCGCTCGCGGCCGGCACCGGGGGCGGCAAGGGCAGGCAGGCCGGGACGTACGCGCTCGCGGCGGTCGTCACCGTGGCCCTGGTCGCCGCGACCTCCGTCCTGCACACCGGCTCCTCCTCGGGCAACCCGAAGATCGGCCTGTCCCTGTCCACCCTCAACAACCCCTTCTTCGTGCAGATCCGGGCCGGTGCCCAGGCCGAGGCGAGGAAGCAGGGCGTGGACCTGACCGTCACCGACGCCCAGAACGACGCCTCGCAGCAGGCCAACCAGCTGCAGAACTTCACCAGTTCGGGGCTCGGCGCGATCATCGTCAACCCGGTCGACTCGGACGCGGCGAGCAACTCCGTGAAGACCGCGGACAAGGCCGATATCCCGGTGATCGCCGTCGACCGCGGCGTCAACAACGCCACGACGGCGACGCTGGTCGCCTCCGACAACGTCGCCGGCGGCGAGCTGGCCGCGAAGACGATCGCCGAGAAGCTCGGCGGCCAGGGCAGGATCGTGATCCTTCAGGGCCAGGCCGGTACCTCCGCCGCCCGGGAGCGGGCGCAGGGCTTCGCCGCCGGCCTCAAGGCCTACCCCGGCATCCAGGTGGTCGCCCAGCAGCCCGCGGACTTCGACCGCACCAAGGGCCTCGACGTGATGTCGAACCTGCTCCAGGCCCACCCGGACGTGCAGGGCGTCATCGCCGCCAACGACGAGATGGCCCTCGGCGCGATCAAGGCGCTGGGTTCCAAGGCCGGTTCGTCGGTCTCGGTGGTCGGCTTCGACGGCACCCCGGACGGCCTGACCGCGGTCAGGAACGGCACGCTGTACGCGTCGGTGGCCCAGCAGCCCAGCCAGCTCGGGAAGATCGCCGTGGACAACGCCCTCAGGGCCGTCAAGGACCAGAAGATCCCGTCGGCGATCAAGGTGCCGGTGAAGGTGGTCACGAAGGACAACGTGGCCGGGTTCACGGGCTGAGCCATCGAGGAGGCGGCCGGGCGGTTGAATTGAGCCCCGGCCGCCTCGACCCGTTTCTCTAGGGAGTCATGTGATGTACGACTACGACCTCCTGGTCGTGGGCTCCGCCAACGCCGACCTGGTGATCGGCGTCGAGCGGCGGCCGGGCGCGGGTGAGACCGTGCTCGGCGGCGACCTCGCCACGCACCCCGGCGGCAAGGGCGCCAACCAGGCGGTCGCGGCCGCCCGGCTCGGTGCCCGGACCGCCCTGCTGGCCCGGGTCGGCGACGACGCGCACGGCAGGCTGCTGCTCGACTCGCAGCGGGCGGCCGGGGTGGACACGGTGGGTGTGCTGGTGGGCGGGGCGCCGACGGGGGTCGCCCTCATCACCGTGGACCCCTCCGGCGACAACAGCATCGTGGTGTCGCCGGGCGCGAACGGCCGTCTCGCACCGGCGGACGTCCGGGCCGCGGTCTGCCTCTTCCACGCCTCCCGGGTGGTCTCCACCCAGCTGGAGATCCCGCTGGAGACGGTCGTGGAGGTGGTACGGAACCTGGCCCCCGGCAGCCGTTTCGTGCTCAACCCCTCCCCGCCGCGGCCCCTCCCCGGTGAGGTTCTGGCGGCCTGCGACCCGCTGATCGTGAACGAGCACGAGGCGCGGGTGATCCTCGGCGAGGCGTGCGTGAGCGAGGAACCGGCCGACTGGGCGCGGCTCCTGCTGGCCAAGGGCCCGAAGTCGGTGGTCGTGACCCTGGGCGCGGAGGGGGCGCTGGTGGCCGACGGCCACGAGGTCGCCTCGGTGCCGTCCGTGAAGGTGGCCACGGTGGACACCACGGGCGCCGGGGACGCGTTCACGGCGGCCCTCGCGGTCCGGCTCGGCGGCGGCGCCACCCTGGCCGAGGCGGCGGCGTACGCGGCGCGGGTCGGGGCGGCGGCGGTGACGAAGCGGGGTGCGCAGGAGTCGTACCCGACGGCGGCGGAGGTGGACGCGCTGCGCTGTGCTGTCCCGGGGGACGCAGCATCCGACAGCGGCTCCGCCGCGGGCCGGACCCCCGGCCGGGGGTCGGACAGCGCGCCCGGGTCTGGTGGTCAAGGCGGGATGCTGTGAAGCGGGCGGGGATCCTCAACCGTCATCTCGCGGGTGCGCTGGCCGAGTTGGGGCACGGGCACAGGGTGCTGGTGTGCGACGCGGGGATGCCGGTGCCGAAGGGGCCGCGGGTCGTGGACCTGGCTTTCCGGGCCGGGGTGCCGTCCTTCGCCGAGGTGCTGGAGGGGCTGCTGGCGGAGCTGGTGGTGGAGGGCGCGACGGCGGCGACGGAGGTACGCGAGGCCAACCCGGCCGCCGCCAGGCTCCTGGACGGCCACTTTCCCGACCTCGCGCTGGTCCCGCACGAGCGGCTGAAGGAGTTGTCCGCGGACGCGCGTCTGGTCGTACGGACCGGGGAGGCCCGGCCGTACGCGAACGTGCTGCTGCGGTGCGGGGTGTTCTTCTAGGGCCGGTACGGCCGCTACGGCTCCGGGAACACCAGGGGCACGCCGTACCGCTTCCCGGCGGCGCGCAGGGCCGGGACGAGGCTGGTGCGCAGCGCGCGGACGGCGTCGGCGTGTTCGGGGGCCGCGAGGAAACGGGTGCGCAGCCTGGCGCGTGCGGGTTCGCGCACGGCCTCGACCGGGCGCATGCAGGCGGCGTACGCCTGGCCCAACTCGTGTTCCCGCGCCGGGAGTCCGCTCGCGTCGGCGGTCTGCATCAGCCGGTCGGCGAGGGCGAAGAAGGCGTTCTCGTCACGGGCCCGGATGCCGTACCGGGCCAGGCAGTCCGGCAGGGTGCGCAGCGCGCGGAGGGTCGCGGGGTCCCGGCGCAGTGCGGTGAGCGTGCCGAACCACTGCCCCTGGACCTCGGCGTAGCGGCCGCGCAGTGCCTTGGCGGCCGCCGTTCCCCGGGCGAGGCAGGCGCGTGTCTCGGCGGCGGTTCCGGTCCGGGCGGGGGCGGGGCTCGCCGACGGCGCGGGCACGGTGGCGCTCTCGCTGGTGCCGTGGCGGTCGATGAAGTCCAGGTCGGGGAGTTCGTAGTAGCGGATGAAGGCGATCGGCACCTGGGCGGGCAGGGTGAAGCCGCGGGCGCGGGCGCAGGAGACGGCCGCGGCCCGCTGCACCTGCTGCACGAACACCTCCAGCCCCTGGCTCCAGCGGGACTCCGCACCGGTCGTGGGCAGGACCATGCGCACGGGGTCGGCCGGCAGGGTGTCGCCGAGCCGGGCCGGGGTCACGGTGGCCGCGCGGGGGCCGGCGGCGGGCTGCGCGGCCTCGCCGGTCGTGCAGGCGGTGACGGCGGTGGCGAGCAGGGTGAGGGTGGCGGCGGCGAGCGCGGGGCGGGCCGAACGGAGCATCCGGATCATGGGGTCCTGCCTACGGGTGGAGGCGGGTGCCGCGGACCGCTCGGGCCCGCGGCACCCATGGAGCTCTTGAACCGGGTCAGTGCGTGATGTGGACGGTGTCGCCACCGTCGATCTTGCTCGCCACCGTGAACTTCGTGTTGTCGCTCACCACGGTGCACAGCGCGTAGGTGGAGTCGTTGACGCTGTGGCTGCCGTCGCTGGCCCAGACGTAACCCTTGTTGCAGGTCACCCAGGTACCGGTGGAGGTGTGGTAGAGGCGGCCGGCGTAGTCGTCGCCGATCGTGGAGGTGGAGTCGTCGGAGTAGGTCAGGTTGAGGTCGTTGCAACTGCTGGTCGCCGACTTCTTCGCCGTGTCGCCGACGCCTTCGTAGGCGCCGGTCTTCAGCGTGACGGTCACGCAGGCGTCCGGGGCTGCGGACGCGGCGGGCGCGAGCACCAGACAGCCTGCGGCGGAGACGAGCGCGAACACGCCGGCGGCGATGGCCTTCCTCATGGTTCCCCCTGGTGGTGATCGGGTGTGGGTGCCTCGGTCACCCGGAACGCTCGCAGAGCACGTGCCACGCGGACCACGTCTTTCGACGGAGCTCTAAAGTCCCTCGCCGGGCCGCGGAGTTCGCCGCTCCGTCGGCGCTCGGGACTTTCACGTGGCCCGTGGGGTGAGACCGGGCCGCGGCGCGCGCTGCGGAGTTGCCCTGAGCATCGCGGCGCCCAGGGGGGTGAGGGTGTGCAGCACGGTGTTGTGGTGGCGCTGGCTGACGACCAGGCCGGCGTCGCGCAGCACGGTGGTGTGGTGGGTGGCCGTGGGCACCGACACCCCGAGGAATCCGGCCAGTTCGGAGGTGGTCGCGCCGAGTGCGAGGGACCGCAGCGCGGCCGCCCGGGTGCGGCCCAGCAGTGCCGCGAGCGAGGCGTCGGACGGGCGCTCGGGGGTGGGCGCGCGGAGGCCGTGCACGGGGTAGACCAGCAGCGGCTGGAGGGTGTCGTCGGCCATCGACACCGGCGACTGCCAGCAGAAGTAGGAGGGGACCAGGCGCAGTCCGCGGCCCGCGAGGTGCAGGTCGCGGTCCTCGACGTAGTCGACGTGCAGGACCGGCGGCTGCCAGCGGATCGCGGGTGACAGGCCGGCGAGGAGTCCGTCGACCCCGGCCGCGAGGGCTTCCCGGCCGCGCAGGGCGCGCTCCGCGGCGACCGTGGCGAGAATGCGGCTCGCATGCGGCGCGATGACCGCTTCGTGGTAGGCGCGCAGGAGTCCGGCCAGCTCCTCCCTGGCCTCGCGTTCCAGCAGCCGGGGCGCCCAGTCGGGGGCGCCGCTGAACCGGTCAAGGAGCTGGATCTCGTGGGCGACCCGCTCGGGCGGGGTGTCGACGATCGCGGCGAGCCCGCGGTCCAGGCCGTCGGCGGCGTCGTGCGGGGTGAGGAAGTCGGGCAGGTAGCGGGCCCGGGGCAGCACGGGGATCAGGAGCCGGCGGACGGCCGCACCGAGCGGGGTGCCGCTGAGGGTGGTCCGGGTCTCGCGGTACCAGTCGGCGTACGCCCAGCGGCCCCGCGCGGTCTGTAACCGGTGCAGGCTGCAGGCGATCTCCCAGAGCGGGTCCGGTTCGCTCGCCATCCGGACGCGGGCCAGATCCTGAGTCGTGAAGTGAATACGCAGCACGAAAACCGCCCCCCGAGTCGAACATTCGTCCCGCTCAGGAGCAGCCTGGGGCACACGGCACTCAGGAACAACACAGGAACCGGCCGCGACGGCACCGCGCCCGCGCGGCGGACCGGGACATGCTTCGAGGGGGCCCGGTCCGTCGACCGAACCCCCTCGGCTTACCCCCTCCGCATCAGAACCCCCGTGATCCCCCCGGATCCCCCTCCGAAAGCCCTGACGCCCAGTGAGACCGGCGGGGTGGGGGGAGGGTTGTACGCCGGAACAAGATTTTTCCGGTCCGGTCCGGGCCGGGCCGTCCCGCGGCGTGGCAACCTCCGACGGGGGCCAGATGGTTACCCGTTCGTGCATCCCTACCGATCTGTGGCATCACCTCGCGAACGCCGACGCCGAAAGCCGCTCACGACGGTGGCCCTCACCCTGACCGCGGTCACCGTCCTGCTTTCCGGCTGCTCCTCCTCGACGAGTCCGCCGGTCGCGGGGGCGGGCGGCCCGGCCGGGGCGGCGGCCGGGGCGGCGGGCCCTTCCGGAGAGAGCGAGCCGGTCTACTCGTACCAGAAGGCCGTCCGGGAGACCGTCTGGGTCGACACCGGGCTCGACGAGGACGGCGACGGAAAGCACGACCGGGTGGCCGTCGACATCGTGCGCCCCGGTGAACCGGCCGCCAAGGGCCGCAAGATACCGGTCATCATGGAGGCGAGTCCCTATTACTCCTGCTGCGGTCGTGGCAACGAGAACCAGAAGAAGACCTACGACGCGGGCGGGCGGCCGGTCCGCTTCCCGCTCTTCTACGACAACTACTTCGTCCCGCGCGGCTATGCCTTCGTCGCGGTCGATCTCCCCGGCACCGGCCGCTCCGACGGCTGCACGGACGCCGGCGGGCCCATCGACATCCGGTCCGCGAAATCCGTCGTCGACTGGCTGAACGGGCGCGCCCCCGGCTACACCAGCCATACGGGCACCACCCGCGCACGGGCCACCTGGACCGACGGCGCCACCGGGATGATCGGCAAGAGCTGGGACGGCAGCATCGCCAACGGGGTCGCGGCCACCGGCGTCGAGGGGCTGAAGACGATCGTCCCGATCAGCTCCATCTCCTCCTGGTACGACGCCTACTTCTCCCAGGGAACCTGGCTGGTCGGCAGCGCGCCCACGCCCGGTGCGCTGATCCGCACGGTCGAGAGCGACGCCGCCGGCAAGCGCTGCGCCGCCGTGAACAAGCCGCTCGGCGAACCGGCCGCCGTCAAGTCCGGCGACTGGTCGCCGCTGTGGGCCGAGCGGGACTATGTGGCGGACGCGGACAAGGTCAGGGCGAGCGTGTTCGTCGTGCACGGTCAGCAGGACCTCACGGTCCGCACCAAGGAGTTCGGCCAGTGGTGGGACGCCCTCGCCGAGAACGGCGTCGAGCGCAAGATCTGGCTCTCCCAGACCGGGCACGTCGACCCCTTCGACTACCGGCGCGGCGCCTGGGTCGACACCCTGCACCGCTGGTTCGACCACGCACTCCTCGGCTACGGCAACGGTATCGACCGCGAGCCGATGGCCGACATCGAACGCACCCCCGACCACTGGACCACGGACGCCGTCTGGCCGCCGAAGGCGACGGCCGCCGTGGCCCTCGGCCCCGGCCAGGGCACGCAGCCGGGGGTGGGCACGCTCGGTACCCACGCCGGGAGCGGGACCGAGACCTTCACCGACGATCCGGAGAAGAGCGAGACCGACTGGGCCGCGCACCTCGACCAGCCGACCGGGGAGAAGGCCGGCTTCGTCACCGGATCGCTGGTGAAGCCCCTCCGCGTCTCCGGGGCCCCGAAGGTCACGGTCACCGCCACCTCGACGACCGCGACCGCGAACCTGTCGGCGGTCCTGGTCGACCTGGGGCCGGCCACCGTCCGCGACTACCACCCGGCCGGCCTGGGCATCTCCACGGTCTCCGGAAAGTCCTGCTGGGGTGAGAGCACGGCACAGGACAGCGCCTGCTACAAGAAGACGGCGGCCGACACCATGCACGTCACGAACACCGTCTTCAGCCGGGGCTGGGCCGCGCTGGGCACCGCCGCCGACGCGCACAGGGTCCAGCCGCTCACGCCCGGCAAGCCGTACACCCTCACGCTCACGCTGGCGAGCACCGACCACGTCGTCCCGGCCGGCCACCGGCTCGCCCTGATCGTCGCCGGGACCGACCGGGGCATCGCCTACCGTGCGGCCGACCGGCCGACGATCACCCTCGATCTGGCCCACACGTCCCTGCGGCTGCCGGTGGTCGGGCAACCCGGCTGGCCCTCCACCTAGTTCCCTGGGTATGGGATCCATGAACACGGCAGGGGCAAAACGGAGTGAACCAGGTGGAGGCGGCGGATACCGAGTGGAGTTTCGAGGAGTTCGTCGCCGCCCGCGGAGACCGTCTGTACCGGGCCGCGTGGCTGCTGACGGGAGATGCCCACGCGGCCGAGGACCTGTTGCAGACCGCGCTGGCCAAGGTGTGGCCGAAGTGGTCGCGGATCGCCGGCGACAACCCCGAGGCGTACGCACGCCGGGCGCTGGTCAACACCCATGCCTCGTGGTGGCGCCGGCGCTGGCGCGGCGAGACCCCCACGCCGGAACTGCCGGACGTCACCGCGGCCCGGGACGTCTTCGCCGAGGTCGACCTGGAGCAGTCGCTGGCCGGCGCGGTCCGGCGGCTGCCACCGAGGCAGCGGGCGGTCGTCGTCCTGCGCTACTTCGAGGATCTCAGCGTCGAGGAGACCGCGCAGGTGCTGGGCTGCCGCCCCGGCACGGTGAAGAGCCAGGCCGCCAAGGCGCTGCGGGTCCTGCGCGGGCACCTCGGTCCGGCACACGTACGGGAGGGCGGTGAGCAGCCGTGACACGTACGACCCAGGACGCGGAGGAATACGAGGAGGGGAACGGGGAGCGGCGCGCGGAGGAGGAACTGCTGCGTGTGGTGCTGGGCCGGATCACACCGCCGGGCCCGAATCCCCGGCGCATGCAGGAGATCCGGCGGCGGGTGGTGGCCCGGCGCCGGCGCCGGGTCGCGCTGACGGGCGCCGCCGCTGTCGCGTTGGCGGCGGCCGTCACGACGCGGGTCTGGGACTCGCCCCCCGCCGGGGACCGGACCGCGGCGACGCGCGAGGTGTCCTGGGCGCCGCCCGGCTTCACCGGACTCCCCCTGTCCGGCCGGTCCGCGGTCCCGCCCGCCGGGTGGCACACCGTGCTGCGTCCGGACGGAGAGCCGGGCACGGCTGTCGTCGCCGCGTTCAGCCCGAAAGCCTCGCCCGCACCGCTGACTCCCGTCGCCGAGGGCGGGGCGCTGGTGTTCTACGTCCAGACCGAGGCCGGAACTCCGCGTGCCGCCGTACGCCGGCTGGACCGGGTCGACGCCTGGTGCGAGCGGGCGGGCGGCTCACAGGAACTGATGCGCATCGCGTCCCCGGCCGGGGACGGGGCTGCGGCGCGCACCGGCTATGCGTGCCTCAACAACCCCACCGCGACCGTGATCCAGCAGACCACCGAAATCCTGGCCACCGCCACTGTCACGCGAAACGACACGCCACAACCGTGAGCGCGTCAATTAACGACAATCTAAGGGAGCCGCGAAGACAGGCCACCCATAGGATCCATAGGATTCGGCGAGCGCGTGAGCGCCCCGACGACACCTGCCCCACCCCGGATCGGACGGGGTGGGGCAGGATCTCAGGGGCGTCGGTCAGCGGACCGTGACGGACACGTTCTTGGAGACGGTGCTGCCGTCCTTGACGCGCAGGACCTCGACGCCCTTCTTGTCGAACTTGTCGGTGAGCTTGTAGGCCGCCTTGGAGACCTTCGCCGTCGCGGGCAGCGAGACCCACTTCTTGCCGTCCTTGACCTGGAGGGTCACCTTGCTGCCCTCCTTGATGCCGTCGACCTTGCCGGTGAAGGTGACGACATCGCCCAGCCTGACCTTGGCGGCGCTCGCCTTGAGGGTGATCGAGGGGGCCGGGGCCGGGGCGGCGACGGCGGCGGTGGCACCGGCGGCGACAAGCGCGGCGGAGGCCACGGCAACGGCGGCGATACGCATGTTCACAGAGAACTCCTTGGTTTTCAATTAGCTTTTCCAACCGCAATTCCAGGCCCTTTGCTCGCCCCTTGCGGCCGACTCGAATCCTATAGACACGACCTGGCCGGACCCGGTTCCGATCGATTGGAAAAAACCTGAACTGACAGGTGAAACACAGCAAATTGAAAAGGGCGGAAGACCGTGAACAGGGAACATAAAAAAGACCTGTGTGAAGAAGTCCTCACACAGGTTCGGTCAGTTCTCCAGCCGGACCGGCATCAGCAGCGAGAAGGCGTCCTCGCCCTCGGGCCGGCGGATCGCGATCGGCGCGGTGGGCGTGCCGAACTCCAGAATCAGCCGGTCACGGGCCCCGGCGGCCAGCGCGGCCAGCAGGAACTCGCGGTTGACGGCGACGAGGTTCGGGTCTTCGCCGGCATCGGCTCCGTCGGCATCGGCGCAGAGGGTCACCGCGCCGCCGTCCTCCACCCTGAGCACGCTGAGTTCGGGCGCCCCTGCCTCGCCGGAGCGGACCGGACCCGTCTCCAGAGCCTGCCGGAAGGCCGCCACCTCGACGACGGCACGGCGCCCGCCGGCCCGGGGCAGGAGCCGACGGTAGTCGGGGAAGTCGTGGTCGAGGCACCGGCCGGCCGCCTGCCGGTCCCCGGCCTCCAGTGTCACGCGGTCACCGTCGAGAGAGAGTCGCGCAGGTCCCTCGCCGTCCAGCAGCGCACGCATCGCGTCGGCGAGCGGAGTGGGCACGATGACCTGCACCCGGCCCCCGTCGTGCCCGGCGACACCGGCCCGCGCGACCGCCATCCGGTACCGGTCGGTGGCCACCGCGTGCAGGCTCTCGCCCTCGATGTCGAACAGCACCCCGCCGAGCATCGGCAGTTCGGGGTCGGTGCTCGCCGCGAAGCGAACCGTGTCCAGCACGGCTGCCAGCTCCGGCGCGTCGACGGACAGACTGACGGCGGCGATGCGGAACGAGGTCATGGCGTTCTCCCTGTGATCGAGTAGCGCTCGGAGCGCGGAGAACTCGCCGCGGGCATCGGACAGCCCCTGTTCGAGACGGCGCAGGTGCGCCGTGAGCAGCTGCCGGACCAGATCGGTGTCCGGGCCGGACCAGCCGGCCAGCACCAGCCGGATGTCCGCCAGCGGCATCCCGGCCCGGCGCAGGCAGGCCAGCACCCGGGCCTCTTCCAACTGCCCGGACTCGTACCACCGGTAACCGCTCACCGGATCCACCCAGGCAGGGACCAGCACACCGGCCCGGTCGTAGAACCGCAGGGCACTCACACCCAGCCCGCTGTCGCGGGCCGTCTCCCCGATGCTGCGCATGTCGTTCTCCACACCCGGCACTCTGGACCCTGCACAAGGTCGAGGGTCAACCACGTGGCAACCGCGCACCCCTGCTCTCGGCGACACGCTTGACGTCCCGCAGCGATTCGCTCAGCCGCCGGGCCAGGTAGCGGAGTTCGTCGCGAGTCAGCCGCTGCTCGGCGAGGAGTTCGGCCGCGTGGTCGAGCAGGTCGCCCGCCATGCCGAGGTGCACGCTCTCGATCTGGTCGGCGAGCCGGGAGACGTATCCCGTCCCGTCACCCACGAGATAACCGGGTTTGCCGTCCGCACCGGTCCACGGAAGCAGGCGCCCGCTCATACGTAGATCTCCACGTGGTCGAGATAGGGACGGACGAGCGGGCTGTCCTCGCCGCGCAGCGGGGCTTCGCGGCCGACATACGGGCACGAGTACGGGTACGCGACCGGTACGACCGGCTCACGGCGCCGCCGTCCGCGAGCGGGCAGGAAGAACCGGAGCAACGGCTCGACCAGCCGGGCCAGGAGATGCGTCATGCCGACCTGCTTTCTCACCTGCGATGACTTCGCTGTGTTGCGATTCCCTCACAGAGTGGGGTCGGGGTGGCTACGCTTCCAGAGGCGGGGACTTGACAGAGCCTTTGTCAGGAACGGGAGTTGGCCGCATGAGCGAGCGCCAGAAGCCTCGGACGCAACGGGAGAAGTACGGAGAGGAGCTGAGGCTGCGGCGCGTTGCGGCCGGTCTGACCCAGGAGGGACTGGGCGAGCTGGTCGTGTGCTCGCCCACGCTGATCAGTCACTTCGAGGCGGGAAGGCGGCTGCCGAAGCCGGATGACGCGCGCCGGATCGACCGGGCCCTCAAGACGGACGGGTTCTTCGAGCGTTGGCTGGAGGATCTGGAGTCCAAGTACACAGATCACTTCGCCGCGGTCGCCGAACTGGAGCAACAGGCCACGCTGATCAACCAGTTCGCGCTCTCGCTGGTTCCCGGCATACTCCAGACCGACGACTACGCGCGCGCCCTCTTCTGTGCCTACCGGCCCAACTACACCCGTGAGGAACTTGACGAGTTCGTTGTCATCCGAACAAAACGCCGCCGCATCCTCGACGGGCCGTCGCAACCTGTCGTCTGGACCTTGCTCGACGAGGCCGTCCTCCGTCGCTGTGTCGGCGGATCGCAGGCCATGGCGGAGCAACTGCACAAGATCGCGGACATGGCGGAGACAGGGCGGCTACGCCTGCACGTTCTGCCGTACGGCGTGGGGGCACACGCTCTCATGCAAAGCCTGCTCACCCTCATGACCTTTGAGGACTCCGCGCCGGTCGCCTACGTCGAGGGTTTCCTCACCGGCAACCTGATGGATGATCCGGCCCTGGTGAGCACCTGTCAGACCGCCTACGCTCTGGCCCTGAGCGACGCGTTGTCGCACAAGGAGTCATTGGCCCTTGTCAGGGCGGCAGCAGAGGAACACGTACATGGCCAGCAGTGAGCACACCGCCACCGGGTGGTACAAGTCCAGCTACAGCGGCGGTGACCAGGGCGAATGCCTCGAAGTAGCTCGCGGCCACGCCACCGTCCCCGTCCGCGACAGCAAGGCCGGTTCCACCGGCCCCGCGCTGGTCTTCTCGTCCGGCGGCTGGGCCGCGTTCGTCGGGGCCGTGCGGGACGGGCGTATCCGTAGCTGACGCCCCCGTGGCCTGCCCGTCATCACGAGACGCGGGCAGGCCAGCGGCCCGTCAGTCCGCCGCGTGTTCCAGGAACCGGCCGGCCGTCTCCGCCAGCACCTCGCGGCCGTCCCTCGCCCACAGCGCGTCGTTGAACAGCTCGACCTCGATGGGCCCGGTGTAACCGGCCGCCTCCACGTACCCCTTCCACTCCCGCATGTCGATCGCACCGTCGCCGATCTGGCCGCGGCCGTTGAGGACGCCCTCCGGCAACGGGGTGGTCCAGTCGGCGAGTTGGAAGGTGTGGATGCGGCCGCCCGCGCCGGCCCGGGCGATCTGCGCGGGCGCCCGGTCGTCCCACCAGATGTGGTACGTGTCGACCGTGACCCCGACCTGGTGGGCCGGGAAGCGTTCCGCGAGGTCCAGCGCCTGGGTGAGGGTGGAGACCACGCAGCGGTCGGAGGCGAACATCGGGTGGAGGGGCTCGATGGCCAGGCGGACGCCGTGCTGTTCGGCGTAGGGGCCGAGTTCGGCGAGGGCGTCGGCGATCCGCTCCCGGGCCCCGTGCAGGTCCTTGGAACCGGCCGGCAGGCCGCCGGAGACCAGGACCAGGGTGTCCGTGCCGAGGGCCGCGGCCTCGTCGACCGCCCGCCGGTTGTCGGCGAGCGCGGCGGCACGCTCGTCCGGGTCGATGGCCGTGAGGAAGCCGCCCCGGCACAGGGTGGTGACCGTCAGGCCGGCCTCGCGGACCAGCTTGGCGGTCGCCTCGACGCCGTACGCCTGGACCGGCTCGCGCCACAGGCCGACGCCCGGCACGCCCAGTTGCGTGCAGGCGTCGGCCAGTTCGGGCAGCGACAGCTGCTTGACGGTCATCTGGTTGATGGAGAAACGGGACAGATCGCCGGTCACTGGTCGACTCCGTACAGGGCGAGGAGGGTCTTCATACGGTCCTCGGCCAGCTTCGGGGCCGGGAACAGGCCCAGACCGTCGGCGAGTTCGTAGGCGCGCGCGAAGTGCGGCAGCGAGCGGGCCGACTGCAGGCCGCCGACCATGCTGAAGTGGCTCTGGTGGCCGGCCAGCCAGGCCAGGAACACCACGCCCGTCTTGTAGAAGCGGGTGGGCGTCTGGAAGAGGTGCCGGGACAGCTCCACGGTGGGGTCCAGGAGGCCGCGGAAGCCCGCCGTGTCCCCGGTGTCCAGGACCCGGACCGCCTCCGCTGCCAGCGGCCCCAGCGGGTCGAAGATGCCGAGCAGGGCGTGGCTGAAGCCCTGTTCGTCGCCCGCGATCAGCTCGGGGTAGTTGAAGTCGTCGCCGGTGTAGCAGCGGACGCCCTGCGGGAGGCGGCGGCGCAGGTCGACCTCGCGCTGCGCGTCGAGCAGGGAGACCTTGATGCCGTCGACCTTGTCGGGGTGGGCGGCGATGACCTCCAGGAAGGTGTCGGTGGCCGTGTCGAGGTCGGCCGAGCCCCAGTAGCCCGCCAGCGCCGGGTCGAACATCGGGCCCAGCCAGTGCAGGACCACCGGCTCGGCGGCCTGGCGCAGCAGGTGGCCGTAGACCTCGAGGTAGTCCTCGGGGCCGGCGGCCGTGGCGGCGAGCGCCCGGGAGGCCATCAGGATGGCCTGGGCGCCCGACTCCTCGACGAGCGCGAGCTGCTCCTCGTACGCGGCCCGGATCTCGGCGAGCGTGCCGCCGGTGATCTGGTCGGTGCCGACCCCGCAGGCGATCTTGCCGCCGACGGCACGGGCCTCGGCGGCGCTGCGCCGGATCAGCTCGGCCGCGCCCGCCCAGTCCAGGCCCATCCCGCGCTGGGCGGTGTCCATGGCCTCGGCGACGCCCAGGCCGTGCGACCACAGGTGGCGGCGGAAGGCGAGGGTGGCGTCCCAGTCGACGGCGGCGGGCGCGTCGGGGTTGGTGTCCGCGAACGGGTCGGCGACGACGTGCGCCGCCGAGAAGACCGTACGGGAGGTGAAGGGGGTGCCGGGAGTGAGGGGGAACGGGTCGGTGCGGGGCTCGTACGCCCGCAGCGACCCGTCCGCGGCCGGGAGGTGGATGGTCACAGCTCGATCTCCGGGACGTCGATGCGGCGGCCCTCGGCCGACGACTTCAGACCCAGCTCGGCGAGCTGCACGCCGCGGGCGCCGGCCAGCAGGTCCCAGTGGTAGGGCGCGTCGGCGTAGACGTGCTTGAGGAACAGCTCCCACTGGGCCTTGAAGCCGTTGTCGAACTCGGTGTTGTCGGGGATCTCCTGCCACTGCTCGCGGAAGGCGTAGGTGGCCGGGATGTCCGGGTTCCAGACCGGCTTGGGGGTCGCGCTGCGGTGCTGGACACGGCAGTTGCGCAGGCCGGCGACCGCTGAGCCTTCGGTGCCGTCCACCTGGAACTCGACCAGTTCGTCCCGGTTGACGCGGACCGCCCAGGAGGAGTTGATCTGGGCGACGGCGCCGCCGTCGAGCTCGAAGACGCCGTACGCGGCGTCGTCGGCCGTCGCGTCGTAGGGCTTGCCGTTCTCGTCCCAGCGCTGCGGGATGTGGGTGGCGGTGAGGGCCTGGACGGACTTCACGCGGCCGAACAGCTCGTGCAGCACGTACTCCCAGTGCGGGAACATGTCGACGACGATGCCGCCGCCGTCCTCCGCGCGGTAGTTCCAGGACGGGCGCTGCGCCTCCTGCCAGTCGCCCTCGAAGACCCAGTAGCCGAACTCGCCGCGGATCGACAGGATCCGGCCGAAGAAGCCGCCGTCGATGAGCCGCTTCAGCTTCAGCAGGCCGGGCAGGAAGATCTTGTCCTGGACGACACCGGACTTGACGCCCTTGGCGTGCGCCAGCCGGGCCAGCTCCAGGGCGCCCTCCAGGCCGGTGGCCGTCGGCTTCTCGGTGTAGATGTGCTTTCCGGCCGCGATGGCCAGCTGGAGGGCCTCCTCGCGGGCCGAGGTGACCTGGGAGTCGAAGTAGATGTCGATGGTGGGGTCGGCGAGCACGGCCGACAGGTCCGTCGAGATGTGCTCGTCGGACAGGCCGTGGCGGTCGGCGATCTCGCGGAGCGCGTACTCGCGGCGGCCGACCAGGACCGGTTCCGGCCACAGCACCGTGCCGTCGCCGAGGTCGAGTCCGCCCTGCTCGCGCAGGGCGAGGATCGAGCGGACGAGGTGCTGGCGGTAGCCCATGCGCCCGGTGACGCCGTTCATGGCGATACGCACCGTCTTGCGGTTCACGTGTTTCCCTTCGTCCGCGTGCGTCTCAGCAACGCAGCAAGCGCTTTCTATATGGTCAGAAGTTAGCCTTTGAACCCAGGTCTGTACAAGACCGTGATGGGGTCGAGTTGTTCGAGGGGGCGAACGACAGGAGTGAATGGCCTTATGGTCTGCACGGCAAGGGGGCTTCCTTTGAGCTGGCTGTTGATCAGTCTGGGTACGACGGCGCACCACGAGATGCGCGACCGGAGGACGACGAGATGACGGTGACCCTGGCGGACGTGGCGGCCCGCGCCCAGGTCTCGCCCGCGACGGTGTCGCGCGTACTGAACGGCAACTACCCGGTGGCGGCGACCACGCGGGAACGGGTGCTGCGGGCGGTGGACGAGCTGGACTACGTCCTCAACGGGCCGGCGAGCGCGCTCGCGGCGGCCACCTCCGACCTGGTCGGCATCCTCGTCAACGACATCGCCGACCCGTTCTTCGGGATCATGGCGAGCGCGATCCAGGCCGAGATCGGCGGTCCGGGCGGGCGCGCGGGCGGCGAGCGGCTGGCGGTGACCTGCAACACCGGGGGGTCGCCGGAGCGGGAACTGACCTACCTGACCCTGCTGCAGCGGCAGCGGGCGGCGGCGGTGATCCTGACCGGCGGTGCGATGGAGAACGCGCCGCACGCGGCGGCGGTGGCGGCGAAGCTGCGCAAGCTGGCGGACGCGGGGACCCGGGTGGTGCTGTGCGGGCGGCCGCCGGCGCCGGACACCGACGCGGTGGCGCTGACCTTCGACAACCGCGGCGGCGGCAAGGAGCTGACCGAGCATCTCATCGGGCTCGGCCACCGGCGGCTGGGCTACATCGCGGGACCCGAGGAGCGGACCACCACCCGGCACCGCCTGGAGGGCCACCGGGCCGCGCTGGCCGAGGCGGGCATCGAGGAGGACCCGCGCTGGACCGTGCACGGCCGCTACGACCGCCGGGCGGGGTACGAGGCGACGCTGGAACTGCTGCGCCGGGACCCGACGCTCACCGCGGTGGTGGCGGCGAACGACTCCGTCGCGCTCGGCGCGTGCGCGGCGCTGCGGGAGTCGGGGCTGCGGATCCCGGCGGACGTGTCGGTGGCCGGCTTCGACGACCTGCCGTTCAGCATCGACGCGGTGCCGTCGCTGACGACGGTGCGGCTGCCGCTGGCGGAGGCGGGGGCGCGGGCCGGCCGCATCGCCATGGGCCGCGAGGAGCCGCCGCCGGGCGGGATCGCGACGGTCCGGGGCGAGCTGATGGTCCGGGGCTCGTCGGGCGTACCCCGCAGCTGACCGCACGCCGGACACGAGGAACCCGACACCGGGGGGCGCGGCTCAGGTGCCCCCGACCATCCCTCGTGGCCCGGTCGTGTTTCGGCTGCGGGTGCGTGGGGGTTGCTCGCGCCCCTGAAGACAGGGGGTTGCAAAGCGCCCCTTCAGGGGCGCGGGGAACTGCGCGACAAGCCCCCACCGGCCCGCAGCCGACCGACGGCCGTCAGCGGTCGTCCGGCAGGGTGCGGCCCAGCAGCGGCAGCGGGGCCTCGCCCCGTTTGCGGTCGCGGTACCAGCGCTTGCCCGTGTCGTAGGCGCGGCGGGCCTGGCGTACCGGGGTCAGTTGCATGGCTAGGTGGGTCTGGTAGCGCCAGGGGGACTGGTGGCCGCCCTGGCGGACCGCCATCGCGTAGGCGAAGTCGACCGGGCCGCGGTCCAGGTAGTCGTCCAGCCGTTCGAACCACGCCATGCTGGTGCGTGCCGCCGCCTGGACGGCGTGCAGTTCCGCGCGGCGGCGCCTGTCGTACTCGCGCAGCGCGACCCGCGGGTCCGGGAAGCGCTTGAGGGCCTCGGACAGCACGACCGCGTCGATCATCGCCAGCCGGGTGCCGGAGCCCAGCGTGAAGTGGGTGGTGTGCGCGGCGTCGCCGGCCAGCACGACGGGGCGGCCGTCACCGCCGTCGACCCAGGTCCGGTTGCTGAGGTGCGTGAACCGCTGCCACTTCGCCGGTGCGCCGCGCGACCTGCTGATCAGGGAGTGGCCGTCGAGTGCCCGGTGGAAGATCTTCTCCAGCAGGGGTACGGCGTCCTCCTCGTCGAGCGTGGCGAGGCCGAGGCCCTGCCAGGTCTCCGGGGAGCATTCCACGATGCAGGTGCTGACGCCCTTGAAGGACGGGTAGGCGTGGAACCAGATCCAGCCCGCCCCGGTCTCCTCGAAGGCGAACACGAAACTGTCGAACTCCCGGTCCGTACCGAGCCAGATGAACGGGTTGCGGCCGGTCTCCAGGCGGGTGCCGAAGTGCTCGGCGCGACTGGCCCGGATCCGGCTGTTCGCGCCGTCGGCGGCCAGCACCAGGTCGGCGTCGGGCAGGTCGGCGGGGTCGGCGAGGCGTTCCCCGTGCCGTACGTCCACACCGAGGGACCTCGCACGCCGGGTCAGGATGCCGAGGAGGGCCGCGCGGCCCATGCTGTAGCCGTAGCCGCCGAAGTGCGCGGTGCCGTCGTACCGGTTGCCGTGCACCCGGATGTCCTGCTGCTGCCAGAGCACCGAGCCGGCACTGACCGCCCGTGCGCTCTCGGGGTCGTTGCGGTACAGGATGTCCAGCAGGTTGTTCCAGTAGACGACGCCCCAGCCGTAGGTGGCCTCGGGCGGGTCCGCCTCCACGACGATGATCTCGTGGCCGGCGTCCCGCAGTTTCGCCGAGATCGAGAAGTACAGCCCGGCCGGGCCTCCGCCCACGCAGACGATCCTCATCCGGTCACCGCCTCCACAGCCGCGGACCCCGCGGGCCCGGGGCCCGCGGGGATCGGGATGCACGGGTCCGGGTGCCCCAGGGGTCGGGCACCCGGACCCATCCTTTGCTGTCAGTTCTGTCAGGGCGCGTCGAACGCTGTGACCTGGCTAGTCGCCCCAGCCACCTCCGCCCCAGCCACCGCCGCCGCCGCCCCAGCCGCCGTAGTCGTCTCCCCAGCCGCCCCAGCCGCCGCGGTCGCCGCCATAGCCGCCATAGCCGCCGTGGCCGCCGTAGCCGCCACCGCCGTAGCCGCCGTGACCGCCGCCGCCGTAGCCGCCGCCGCCGTAGCCGCCGCCGCCGTGACCGCCGCCGCCATAGCCGCCACCACCGTGGCCGCCGCCGCCTCCGCCGTGGCCGCCGCCTCCGCCGTGACCGCCGCCGCCACCGCCGTTGTCCTGGTAGGAGACAACGTGGCCCGGCGCCGCGTGGGTGGCAGCGCTGGCGACTCCGGCCCCGGCGGCGAGCGCCAGGATGGGTGCCGAAATCGCAGCGATGGCAACCCTCTTCATACGTGTGGTGTGCGCGCGCATGGTTCGCCCCTCTCCGAGGGTGTGGATGTCTTACGACGGCCGCCGCATCGGAAGGGCCGACCGCCCTGCGTGCGCTCCAGAGCCTGCGCGCAGCCCTGAGCGCGTCCGCCACCCGCGATGCCGGTTTCTCCGTACCCGTCCGGGCTCTTCGGCGGACCACGTCACGTCCTGGTTGAAACGGACATAAGTGACGTTCGTGTATAAACCTACGGCGCGGGCGCGACGAAGTCAAAAGCAGGACCACGCCCAGGCAAAAAGAACAAGTAAAGCCTGCGGGGCCGCCGTTCGGGCCGACACCTTCCGGCCGGGCGGGGCGGCGGGATAGCCTCGGGTCACGGTATCTCTGACTGAGTCAACCATCGGAGTCCAGCCATGACCGTCCAGGACGTCCGCGCCTTCAACCGCTTCTACACCAACCTCATCGGCGCCCTCGACTACGGCCGCCACCTCTACGCCCCGTACACCCTCACCGAGGCCCGCGTGCTGTACGAGCTCGCGCACGACACCGACACCGACGCGGCCGACCTGCGGTCCGATCTCGCGCTGGACGCCGGGTACTTGAGCCGGATCCTCAACAAATTCGAGGAGGCCGGACTGATCGAGCGCGCCCCCTCGGCGAAGGACCCGCGGCGCCGGCGGGTGTCCCTCACCCCGGGCGGGCGGGCCGCCGCCGAGCTGCTGGACGAGCGGGCCCGGGACTCGGTCGGCTCGCTGCTGGGCACCGTCGGCCCCGGCGAGCGGCCGCGTCTCGCCGAGGCCATGCGCACCATCCGCACCATCCTCGGCGACGGGCACCCCCCGGCCGGCCCCGGCGAGGTCGTGCTGCGCGAGCCGCACCCCGGCGACCTGGGCTGGATCGTGCAGCGCAACGCCGCCCTGTACGCCGCCGAGTACGGCTGGAACGCCGACTACGAGGGCCTCGTCGCCCGGATCGTCGCCGACTACGCCGAGGACCACGACCCGCACCTGGAGCGGACCTGGATCGCCGAGTGGGCCGGGCGGCCGGTGGGCTGCGTGATGTGCGTACGGGACGACGCCCCCGGCACCGCACGGCTGCGGCTGCTGCTCGTCGAACCGGAGGCGCGCGGGCTGGGCGTCGGGGACCGGCTGGTCACCGCCGTGACCGACTTCGCCCGCGGGGTCGGCTACCGGGAGCTGGTCCTGTGGACCAACGACATCCTGGCCGCCGCCCGCCGCATCTACCAGCGGCACGGCTTCGTCCTCACCGCCGAGAAACCGCACCGCTCCTTCGGCAAGGACCTGGTCGGCCAGGACTGGCGGCTGGACCTGCACGGCACCGGCGAGTGAGAAGTAGGTTGGTGAGCATGAAGTTCGCCTTCTCCACCCTCGGTGTTCCCGGTCTGCCGGTGCCGGACGTCCTGGCGCTCGCCACCGCCCACGGCTACCACGGCGTGGAACTGCGCGCCCACCCGGAGGAGCCCGTGCATCCCGGCCTCGGCCCGGCCGCGCGCGCCGACGTGGCCGCCGAGTTCAAGGCGGCCGGGGTGGAGGTGCTGGGCGTCGCCGGGTACGCGCGGGTCGCGGCGCCCGGCGAGGACGCCCCGGTCCTCGACGAGACCCGCCGGCTCCTCCAGCTCGCCCACGATCTGGGCGCCTCCTACGTCCGCGTCTTCCCGGGCGCCGACCCGGACCTGCCGGCCGCCGAGTCCGACGCGATCGCCGCCCGGCGGCTCGGCACCGTCGCCGAGGACGCCGCCGCGCTCGGCGTACGGGTCCTGCTGGAGACCCACGACTCGCACCGCACCGGCGCCGCCGCGATCCGCGTCCTCGGCCCGGTCGGCCACCGCATGGTCGGCTCGCTCTGGGACGTCATGCACACCTGGCTGGGCGGCGAGCAGCCCGCCGAGACCTACGCGGCACTCGCCCCGCACCTCGGTTACGTCCAGGTCAAGGACATCGCCTCGGCCGACGACACCACCCCGCTGCCGCTCGGCGCCGGGGTCCTGCCCCTGTCCGAGTGCGTGGAGGTGCTCTCCCGGCACGGCTGGGACGGCTGGCTGTGCTGGGAGTACGAGAAGCGCTGGTACGAGGCCGCGCCCCCGCTGCCCGGCCTGCTGGCGGCGGGCCGGGACCACCTGGCCCGGCTGCTCAACGACTCGGCGTGACCACGGCGGCCGGGTTCACCGCACGGCGGTGAACCCGTAGCGCCCCCGGTCCCCCACCTCCGCCGCCACCGCCACCGCCACCGCCACCGCCACCGCCAGATCGTCGGCGTGCCGGTGCTCCAGCGGCTGCAGCCGTACCAACTCGCCCTCCAGCAGCGGTCCTTGCCCGATACGGGTCACGCCGGGAGTCTCGCCGACGCGATCACGCGCCGTCGAACGGGATTCCCCAGCCCGCGGCCAGCTCCCCGAACGCCTCGTGGAAGCCCGGGAACGTCTTCCTCACGCACCCGGGGTCGTCGAAGGAGATGCCGGGTGTGCGCAGGCCGGTCACCGCGAAGGACATCACGATGCGGTGGTCGCCGAAGGTCTTGATCTCGGCCGGGACGGGGGTGCCGGGCCGGATCTCGATCCAGTCGTGACCCGTGGCGACCTCGATCCCGAGCCGGCGCAGGTTCTCCGCGCAGGCGTCGAGCCGGTCGCACTCCTTCACCCGGGTGTTGGCCACGTCCTCGATGCGGACCGGGCCGTCGGCGAAGGGGGCGACGGCCGCGAGGGTGGGCATGGTGTCGGAGATGTCCCGCATGGCGACGGTGAGGCCGCGGAGCCGGCCGGTGCCCCGGACGGTCGTGCGGTCCGCGGCGACCTCCACGTCCGCGCCCATCCGCCGCAGCACGTCCACGAAGCCCAGGTCGCCCTGGAGCGCGCCCTGCCCGAGCCCCGGCACGGTGACCTCACGGCCCGTGACGGCCGCCGCGGCGAAGAAGTAACTGGCGGTGGAGGCGTCGGGCTCGACGGCGTAGGCGGTGGCCCGGTAGCCGCCGGACGGGACGACGAACACATCGCCCTCGCGCGCCACCTCCACCCCGAACGACCGCATCATCGCGATGGTGATCTCCACGTACGGCGCGGACACCAGGTCCGTCACCCGGATCCGCAGGCCCTTGCGGGTGAGCGGGCCGAGCAGGAGCAGGGCGCTGAGGTACTGCGAGGACTGCCCGGCGTCGAGCGTCACCTCGCCGCCATCGACCCCGGCCGCCTCGATGCGCAGCGGGTGGTGGCCCTCCGCCTCTTCGTGCCGCAGGTCGACACCGAGGTCGCGCAGGGCGCGGGTGAGCGGGGCGAGGGGGCGGCGGCGCATCTGCGCGGAGGCGTCGAAGCGGTAGCTGCCGTGGCCGGCCGCGGCGAGGGTGGGCAGGAAGCGGGCGGTGGTGGCGCCGTCCCGGCAGTAGACCTCGGCCTCGGACAGCGCGGGGCCCTGCGGGCGGCCGTCCACCTGCCAGGTGTCGGGGGTACGGCCGACGCGGTAGCCGAGCCGGGTCAGGCCCTCGGCGAAGCCCTCGGTGTCGTCGGAGCGGAGGGGGCGGACGAGGGTGGTGACTCCGTCGGCGGCGGCCGCGAGGAAGAGGGCGCGGGCGGTGACGGACTTGGAACCGGGGATCGCGACAGCGGGCATGGGGCCATGATCGCCTGGCGGCAGGTCCGGGTGCGGGTGTTTCCAAGGGGTGGAACAGGTGGTGGGGAGCGTGCCGGCCGGTGGGGGCTTGTCGCGCAGTTCCCCGCGCCCCTTTCAGGGGCGCTTCACTTCCGTCGCTCGCAACCCACCGGTCCCGACTTCAGGAACTCGGGAACCCGGTCCCCGCTCCGCCCGTCCAACGCGCAGGCTGCCGGAAGAGTCTCCGTGGTGTGGTGTCGGCCCTCGCTGCTGGCTGCGATCGCTGACCTACCCTCTCCGCCGCACCACGGCCGTCGGCCCGCCGCCATCGACGTGCCCCCCTCCAATGCGCCGATGGCGGCCCCTTTCTGGTTACTGTGCATTCCCCACCAAAAGGAGCGCACGTGCCCTCCAGACGCAGCGTTCTCGCCGCGACCGCGGGTGTCACCGCGGGACTGGCCGTCGGCTCCGGCGCGCATGCCCTCGGCGACGACGGCAGGAACGCCGACGACCGGAATCCCGACGACAAGAAGCTCCGGGCGCTCGTCTCCCGGATGACGCTCGAGGAGAAGGTCGGCCAGCTGTTCGTGATGCGGGTCTACGGGCACTCGGCCACCGAGCCCGACCAGGCCGACATCGACGCCAACCTCAAGGAGATCGGCGTCCGCACCCCCGCCGAGCTGATCGCGAAGTACCGCGTCGGCGGGATCATCTACTTCACGTCGACGCACAACACCCGGGACCCGCGGCAGGTCGCCGAGCTGTCGAACGGGATCCAGCGGGCCTCGCTGGCGCAGCCGCGCGGTCTGCCCGTCCTCGTCGCCACCGACCAGGAGCACGGCGCCGTCTGCCGGATCGGCAGGCCCGCCACCCTCTTCCCGGGTGCCATGGCGATGGGGGCGGGCGGTTCCCGGGCCGACGCCCGCACCCTCGGCCGGATCTCGGGGGCGGAGCTGCGGGCGATGGGCGTCCGGCAGGACTACTCCCCCGACGCCGACGTCAACGTGAACCCGGCCAACCCGGTCATCGGCGTACGCTCCTTCGGGGCCGGTCCGGACGCGGTCGGGGCGCTGGTCGCCGCCGAGGTGCAGGGGTACCGGGACGCGGGGGTGGCGGCCGCCGTCAAGCACTTCCCCGGGCACGGCGACACCGCCGTCGACAGCCACACCGGCTTCCCGGTGATCACGCACAGCCGGGAGCTGTGGGAGAAGCTGGACGCGGTCCCGTTCCGGGCGGCGATCGCGGCCGGCATCGACTCGGTCATGACCGCGCACATCCAGTTCCCGGCCCTGGACGACTCCGGCGATCCGGCCACCCTCTCCCACCCCGTCCTCACCGGCATCCTGCGCGGCGAGCTCGGCTACGACGGGGTCGTGGTGACCGACTCCCTGCGCATGGCGGGGGTCCGCACGAAGTACGGCGACGACCGGGTGCCGGTGCTCGCCCTGAAGGCCGGCGTCGACCAGCTCCTGGACCCGCCCACCCCGGACGTCGCCTGGCACGCCGTCCTGAAGGCCGTACGGGACGGCGAGCTGACCGAGTCCCGGCTGGACGAGTCGATCCTGCGGATCCTGCGGCTGAAGTCCCGGCTGGGGCTGCTCGACCGGCCGTACGTGCACACCAAGGACGTCGACCGGGTGGTCGGCACGGCGCGGCACCTCGCCGCCGCCGACCGGATCGCCGAACGCACCACCACCCTGCTGGTCAACGCGGGCGGACTGCTCCCGCTGTCCCGCCATACGCACGGCACGGTGCTGGTCGTCGGCGCCGACCCGGACTCGCCGTCCGGTACGACGGGACCGCCGACCAAGGTGCTCGCCGCCGCCCTCACCGAACTGGGCTTCACGGCAAGCGCGTTGTCCACGGGTACGGCACCCTCCGACGCCGCCGTCGACCAGGCGGTCGCGGCGGCGCAGGGGGCGGACGCGGTGGTCGTCGGGACGTACAACGTGACGGCGGGCGGCGGTCAGCAGCGGCTGGTGGAACGGCTGGTAGCGACCGGCCGCCCGGTGGTGGCGGTGGCGATGCGCAATCCGTACGATGTCGCCCAACTCCCCTCCGTCAAGGCCTGCTTGGCGACCTACTCGTGGACCGACGTCGAACTGCGGGCCGCGGCACGGGTGATCGCGGGCGAGGTGGCACCGCGCGGCAGGCTGCCGGTGCCGGTGCAGCGGGCGGACGATCCGGCGCAGGTGCTGTACCCGATCGGCCATGGGCTGACGTACTAGACGTACGTCACGGATCCGGGCGTAACACCCCCAACAGGCGGAAAGCCTCCCATACAGCTGACGTGGACCGTGATCGCGGGCCACGCTGGCAGGGGGGTCGGTATGCGCAGCAGGCGTTGTGTGGGGGTTCTGGTGGCGCTGGCCGTCGTGCTGCTGCCGGCCGGCTGCCGGACGTCGTCGTCCGGGGCGCCGGCGGGCAGCGCGCGGTCGACGGCGAGCCCGACGCTGTCCGGGTACGGCGTGCAGTTCCTCGCGGTCGGCGAGTGCAGCTCGTTCGGGACCGCCGGCTTCACCGAGGTGCCCTGCACCAGCGAACGGGCCGCGGCCCGGGTGATCGCCCGGTACGACGGCGCCGTCGCCGACGGCCCGCTGTGCCCGGCCACCACCGACTTCGTGCTGCACATCGGCGCCCAGCGCACGAACGGCGACGAGGACGGCGACGGAACGATCCCGCAGGGCTACGCCTGCATGCGCAACCTGGAGCCGCCGCATCCCGGTGACCCCGGCGGGGGTGGCGGGCCGCGCACGATCGTCGGCGACTGCGTGTACGGCTCGGGCCACGGCCAGGTCCGGGAGACCGCCTGCGACGGCTCGGGGAAACGGAAGCCGCAGTACCGGGTGGTGCGGGCGGTGACCGCACGGGACGCGTGCCCGGCCGCCACCGACCTGTACGTCCAGCTCGGCGGGGAGCATCCGGTGGGCTGCGCCCGCCGCGTGTGAACGCTCGATGTCAGCGTCGGCCGGAGCCGGGTCTCTCGCCCTAAAGTGGCCCGATGCGTGCGGAGATCGGGCTCAAGGAGGTGGCCGAGCGGGCCGGGGTGTCCATGCGGACCGTGTCCAACGTGGTCCGGGACACCGGGCGCTTCTCGGAGGCCACCCGCGTCCGGGTGCTGCGCGCGGTGGAGGAGCTGGGCTACCGCCCCAACACGGCCGCCCGCCGCCTGCGCACCGGCCGCAGCGGGGTGCTGCTCCTCGCCGTGCCCGAACTCTCCATGCCCTACTTCGCCGAACTCGCCGGGCACCTGCTCCGGGAGGCGGCCGGCCACGGCTGCACGCTCCTGGTGGAGGTGACGGGCGGGCGGGCGGACGCCGAACTGGACATCGCGCTGGGGCGGACGGACCCGCTGGTCGACGGGGTGATCCTCAGCCCGCTCGCGCTGGACGACGAGGCCGCGGGGGCGGCGGGCACCGAGCTGCCGCTGGTGCTGCTGGGGGAGCGGGTGCACGATCTGCCGTGCCCGCACGTCACCATCGACAACACGGCGGCCGCCCGGGAGGCGACGGCTCGTCTGCTGGCCAGGGGACGCCGACGGGTCGCGGTGATCGGACGCCAGACCGTGCCGTACGCCGCGACCTCGGCGACGCGGCTCGCGGGGTACCGGGAGGCGCTGGAGGCGGCGGGCCTGCGGTACGACGAGACGCTCGCGCCCGCCGTGGGCGCCTACGGGCGGGC
Source organism: Streptomyces sp. NPDC054770 (assembly GCF_053611985.1). Taxonomy (NCBI): domain Bacteria; kingdom Bacillati; phylum Actinomycetota; class Actinomycetes; order Kitasatosporales; family Streptomycetaceae; genus Streptomyces; species Streptomyces sp. NPDC054770. Next base: position 60,768 of record NZ_JBSHBL010000038.1, on the reverse strand, counting down.
CGACGGGGCCGCCGCGATGCGGGGGCTGCTCGGCCTGGGCGAGCCGCCGGACGCGGTGTTCTGTTTCGCCGATGCGATGGCGGAGGGGGCGTTGGCGGTGCTGCGGGAGCGGGGGGTGAGCGTGCCGAGGGAGGTGGCGGTGATCGGGTTCGACGACGTCGAGGCGGCCCGGTACGCGGCTCCGCCGCTGACGACTGTGGCGCCGGACAAAGTGGAGTTGGCGCGGCTGGCGGTGGCTGCCCTGCTTCGGCGGATAGACGGGGTGGGGGGAGAAGGACCGACTGTGCTTGTCGCGGGGCATCGGCTGGTGGTGCGGGAGAGCGGTTGAACCGGTCACGGGCCGAAGGAACCGAAGCCGCGCGAGGGAGAGTCGTCGAATCCCGGCGGGTCGATATCCGGGTCGTCCGGGCAGGACAGCTCGTCCGCGCTCATCACGTTCCAGGACCGCCTCTCCTCACCGTCCAGGGGAGACAGATCGTCCAAGACCACCGGCTCGCGCTCGTCGGTGATGACGGTCAGGCCACGTTCGGAGTCGCCCACCGGCTCGTCGGACGGTTCCAGCCATCCGAACTGCTCTGCCAGCCAGTCCTCCAGAACGATTTCGGGCTCGATTTCGGGCTCGTCCGGGGACACGGGGTCCGGGTCGGCCGGGAAAGCCGGCTCGACTGAGCACGAGAACCCGTGCGGTCCCGGGACGCCCGGCGATCCCGGCCCGGAAGGACGCCGAGAACGCGGCGAGTCCGGCTGGTGCGGGCGCTGCGGAGACGCCGGTGCGGGAGGGTCGGTGGGAGCAGCTCGGGGGCAGCCGGGGTTGGACGGTGAGCGGGGTGTCCGCCTGATCCGGGGGGCCGGATCGGGAGTCGGTTCCACCTCCATGACGGACGGGCGTTCGAAAAAAGGCGGCGTCAGGTCGGTGGTGGGGGACGGCAACCGTTCCGCCGCCGGGTCGGGCGGTTCGGCGCACGCGTGGTGCCGCAGCATGCGGTTCAGCTCCCGCAGATGCTTCACATTGATGTTGTGCAGGGCCTCACCCATGAGGCGGGTCGTGTCGTCGACGAGGGCCAGGAAGGTGGGATGCAGAACGTACTTGCCCAGTTTGACCGCCGCCTCCAGCGTCGCGTCGCCGCGGGCCAGGTCGGTGACGAGCGTGGCGGTCCAGCCCGCGGGCGAGGAGTGCGGGAGCATCAGCCGCCCGAGGACGTCGAAGGCATCGGCCGCCCGGACTTCCCCGGGGTGTGGTGCGCCGTCGTCCCCGGGATGTGGCACATCGCCCCGGCCCGGCACGCCGGCCGCGCCGAGGTCGGCATCCGCCCAGCTGTGCGCCCGTACGTGCACGGCGAGAGCGAGAGCGGTACGGACGAATCCCTCCTGAGCTTCGGCTCCGGCGGGCGGGTGGTCCGGCAGGTCGGGCCCCAGCATCGCCTGCGTCCGCCCAGCCAGCATGCCGAGGGCCCAGGTCCGTCGCTCCGGGTCCGGCGGCTCCCCTCGCAGCTCCCGGGCCGCGTCACGAGCGGCCTCCAACACCCCACGGGCCAGCCGGTCGAGTTCCTTGGGTGACGTGGTGGACCACTCGGGCGTCCTCGCCGGGTCGTCGGCATCCATGCTGTTCCCCCTTCCCCGGCCGGTCCGACGGTACGGGCGGAAAAGGCCGGCAGGCCCAGGATGCCCCGCGTGATGCGTTGTCCGGAGTCGGTACGGGGGCGCATTGCGTCAGGCGCTTCTCACCCCCGTACCGCCCCCGCCGTCAGACCCGAGACGAAATGCTTCTGGAGCAGGACGTACACGATCACCACCGGTGCCGACGCGATGACGACCCCCGCGAACAGCAGTGGATACTGGGTGAGGAACTCGCCCTGGAAGTTCAGCAGGGCCAGGGGAAGGGTGCGGTGTTCCTCGGAGCGGATGAACAGGAGTGGGTAGAGCAGGTCGTTCCAGTCCATGACGAAGAGGAAGATCGCTGTCGTCGCGAGGGCCGGGCGGGTGAGCGGGAGGGCTATCGAGCGCAAGGCCCGCAGGGGGCCGGCGCCGTCCAACTCGGCTGCCTCGTAGAGCTCTTCGGGGATCGACCGGAGGAAGCCGCCCAGGATGAACACCGCTGTCGGCAGCGTCATCGTCGTGTCGACGAGGATCAGGCCGAGCAGGCTGTCGGTGAGGCCGAGGCGGTCGAAGAGGACGTACTGGGGGACGATCGCCGCCTGGGCGGGCACCGCGAGGCCCGCCACCAGCACGCCGAACACGATCCAGCCCGCCCGGCCCGGCACCCGTGCGCAGAAGAACGCGGCCAGGCTCGCCACGACCAGGGTCAGCGCGACCGCCCCGGCCGTCACGACGGCGCTGTTGACGAAGGCCGTGCCGAGGCCGCCCTCGTCCACCGCCCGCCGGTAGTTGTCCAGCCGCAGTGAACCCGGCGGGGACAGCGGGGAGTCGAAGAGCTGTGGCAGCGTCTTGAAGGTGCCGAACAGCACCACCAGGAGCGGGAGTACGACGGCGGCGGCGCCCAGCGTGAGCACGGCGGGCCGCAGGGTCTTGCTCATCGGGTCGCCCTCCGTATCGCCCGCCGCTGCACCCAGGTGAGCAGCGCGATCAGCGCCATGAACACCAGGGACTGGGCGGCCGCGTAGCCGAACTGGTTGTTGGAGAAGGTCGTGTAGACGCGGGTGGCGAGGATGTCCAGGGCGGGGGACGGCGGGTTGCCGCCGAGGCCGAGGACCAGGTCGAAGGCCTTGAAGGACTGGACGGTGGTGTAGGCGACGACGATTCCGGTCGCGGGCGCGACCAGCGGCCAGGTCACGTACCGGAAGCGGGCCGCGCGACCGGCGCCGTCCAGCTCCGCCGCCTCGTACAACTCCCTCGGTATCGCCTGGAGTCCGGCGATGAAGACGACCATCATCTGGCCGGCGTGGAACCACACCTGGGTCAGCGCCAGCCAGAGGACCGCCGTGTGCGGGTTGCCGAGGTAGACGGACTGGAAGGAGTCCAGGCCGACCGCGCGCAGGGCGGAGTTGAGGAGGCCGCCGTCGGGGTCGTAGACGAAGCGCCAGACGAAGGCGACGGAGACGGAGGAAAGGACGGTGGGGAGGAAGAACACGGCGCGGAGGAGGGTGGTGGCGCGGGTGGTCCGTACCAGGTAGAGGGCCAGGAGGAGGGCGAGGGCGGTCTGGGCGAGGACGACGGTGACCGTCAGCTTCAGGTTGTTCTCGGCCGCGTTGGCGAAGGTGTCGTCGGCGGTGGCGAGTCGGGTGAAGTTGTGCAGGCCGACGTTGTGGTACGCCGCGCTGTAGCCGTCCCAGTCCGTGAGGGCGTACTGGATCGCCTGGACGGTCGGATAGGCGAAGAAGAACAGGTAGAGGACGAGCGCGGGCACCGGAAAGAGCCACAGCGCTGCCGCGCCCCGAAAGGGGCGCGGGGAACTGCGCGAACAACCCCCACCGGCCCGCACTGTACGCACGGCCCTCCCAGCGGAGCGCTCACCGCTTCTGGTCGATGACACGCTGGGCCTCCTCGGCCGCCTGCGCCGGCTTCTTGCCGCCGACGACGGCGACGGCCGCGTTCTCGACGGCCGTGCGGATGTCGAGGTTCAAGAACTGGAAGCGGGGGGCGAGCAGGTTCTTCCTGGTCAGCCAGGGGGCGATGGCCTTCAGGTCCTTGTTCGTGTAGTCGACGCCCTGCACGGTGACGTGCTGGCCGGTGCCGTTGGCGTAGCTGCCCGCGTTCGCCGGGTCGCTGAGGAACTCCAGGAAGGCGTAGGCGGCCGGCTGGACCTTGGAGGCGCTGTTGACGCCGAGGATGAAGGTGGTGTTGAAGACGCCCTGGTACTTGGCCTCGGCCGCGGTGGTGGTGATCGGAGCGACCAGGTCGAAGGGGAACTTCGCGCCCAGTGCCCGTACCGCCGCCATCTGGAAGGAGCCGACCGCCAGCAGTCCGGCCTTGCCCTGGGCGAAGAGCTGGGTGACGGCGTCGGTGGTGGAGCCGGTGGCGCGGGCCTGGAAGTAGGGCTTCAACTCCCCGTACTGCTCAAGGGTTTTCACGAACCAGTCGTCCGTCGCCTGGTACTCGCCCGACTCGATCTTCGTGAACATGTCGTCGCCGGGCGCGTTGTTCATGACCATCGTGTTGAGCAGCTGCCCGGCGTTGGCCGCGTCGCCGCCCGGCCAGGCGAGCGGGGTGTAGCCCTTGGCCTTGAGGTCGTCGAGGAGTTGGAGGAAGCCGTCCCAGTCGGCGGGGGCGGTGGTGTGGCCGGCCTTGTCGAGGGCGTCGGCGTTGGCGAGGGGCATGTTGAAGACGAGCTGGTACGGCAGGCCGTACTGGACTCCCTTCGCCGCGCCCGGGGTTATCAGGCTCGCCTGGTACTTGCCGACGACGTCCGTGCCGGTGAGCGGGCTGTACACACCCGCCTTGACGATCTGCTCGAACTGGGCGCCCCGGAAGGCGGTGAACAGGTCCCCGGTCTTGGAGCCCTGGATGCGGCGCAGGGCGGTGGACTGGTAGTCGGCGGACGGGGAGATGTCCTGTTCGACGCCGGCGTCCGGGTACTTCTCCACGAACGCCTTGATCAGCCCGGCGAGCACCGCCTTGTCCTCGGCCCGCCAGTGGGCGAAGGAGACGGTGCCCTTGACGGTGCCGGAGGTGGCGAGGGCGGAGGGCTTCGAGCCGCTGGAGGCGGTGGTGCCGCCGGGGCCGGCGCAGGCGGCGAGGCCGAGTCCGAGTCCGGAGGCGGCGAAGAGACGGAGGGCTGCTCTCCTGTCGAGCGCAGGGGACATGGCTGAGCCTCTTTCTATGCGTGGGCGGTGGTGAGTTGACGGTCAAGAAGCGGCCGGACGCACTCGCCGAACCGGATCGCCTCCTCCAGGTGCGGCTGGCCGGAGAGGATGAAGTGCTCGATGCCGAGGGCCGCGTACTCCTCGATGCGCTCGGCGACCTGCTCATGGCTGCCGACCAGGGCGGTGCCGGCGCCGGGCCGCACCAGTCCGAACCCGGCCCACAGGTTGGGGTGGATCTCCAGCCGGTCGGTCCGCCCGCCGCTGAGCGCGGCCATGGCCCGCTGCCCGGCGGAGTCGGAGCGGCTGAACCGCTCGTGGGCCGCGCTGATCGCGGCCGGGTCGAGGGAGTCGAGGATCCGGTCGGCCTCGGCCCAGGCCTCGGCGGCGGTGTCCCGGCTGATGACGTGCAGCCGGATGCCGTAGGACAGTTCACGCCCCTCGGCGGCGGCCAGCTCCCGTACCCGCCCGATCTTCTTGGCGACCGCCGCCGGCGGCTCGCCCCAGGTGAGATAGGTGTCCGCATGGCGGGCGGCGACGGGGAGGGCGGCCTCGGAGGAGCCACCGAAGAAGACGGGCGGGCGCTGCAGCGGCGGCCGGCGCAACCGGCCCCCGGCGACCCGGTAGTGGGCGCCCTCGAAGTCGTACGGCTCCCCGGACCAGGCCCGGTGCAGCAGTGCGAGGAACTCCTCGGTCCGCGCGTACCGCTCGTCGTGGGACAGGAAGTCGCCGTAGCCGCGCTGTTCGTCGGCGTCGGAGCCGGTGACGACGTTGAGGAGCAGCCGTCCTTCCGACAGCCGCTGGTAGGTGGCGGTCATCTGGGCGGCGAGCGGGGGTGCGATCACGCCGGGACGGAAGGCGACCAGGAACTTCAGCCGCCTGGTGTGCGGGAGCAGCGCGGCGGTGGTGAGCCAGGAGTCCTCGCAGTCGCTGCCGGTCGGGGTCAGCACGGCCTCGAACCCGGCGGACTCGGCGGCGCGGGCGACCTGGGCGAGGTAGTCGAGGGTGGGCGGGCGGGTGGTGGACCGGGACTGGAGGGAGTCGCGGGCGGTCACCCCGACCACGTCGCGGTCGTCGCCGGTGGTGGGCAGGAACCAGTGCAGACGCACGGTCATGGAGGTCTCCAGGAAAGGAGCAGATGCAACGTTGAATCACGCCGGGGACGGTCGGGCCGGGGCGTGCCGGAACGGGGGAAGGAGCGCCGGAGAAGGGCGCGCGGGGTCAGCTACACAGCGACGCGGCGACCCTGAGCAGGTCGACGTGCGCGCGCTTCACAAGCTCGACGCCGGATTCCATGGGCCGGGACTATACACACCGGGGGTTACGGGCAAGACGGGGATCTCGCAGGGTGGGACGAGGGTGCGCAAGTCCGCGACGTCCGGCGGATTCTGATGCCGGATCAAATGTGTACGGGGAAGGCCGCCTGGAAGGCCAGGCGAGGGGCGGCGGTCGCCCCGATCCGGGTGAGCAGGTCGTCGAGCGCGAGGTATTCCTCCCAGGGCTCCCGTCCCGTCGCGTCCGCCAGTGCCCTGACGACCCTGTCCTCGAGGCCGGCGACGCGCTTGTCCTTCCACACCTTGTCGGCCGTGCCGACCAGGAGGTCCTCGATCGTCACCTCGGGGGCGTCCCAGTCCGCATGGGTGGCGGCGAACCGGGCCAGCGCGGGCCGGAAGCCGCGGCTCAGCAGCAGGTCACGACCGGCGGCCTCGTGGGCCGAGCCGGGCCCGGCGAGTTCCTCGGGATGGCGGACCTTGCCCACGTCGTGGGTCGCCGCACCGAAGAGGACGGCGTCGCGGTCCACGGCCAGGTCCGGGTACCGGCTCCGCACCCAGTCGACCAGGTCGACCGCGACGTCGTGAACCGCACGCAGGTGCGCCGCCAGCCGAGGCGGGGCGCTCAGCGAACGCAGCAGTTCCGCCACCACGGGCGGCAGCGGCCGCAGCGGGGGCTCGCCCGGCGCGTCCAGGGCACGCGTCAACAAATCCGCAGGCATCGCGGTCATCCGGCGGACATCACCCGCACCATGCCCGCGTCACCATGACTCGGCCTGCCGGAACAGCGTGATCGCCTCGGCGAAGAACCAGACACAGAACACCAGACACGCACCCCACAGCCCCCACAGGACCCAGCGGACCTCTCGTCGTATGCGCACAGGCGGTTCATCCCCCCTCAGCAGAGGATCCAGCCCGAACTCACCGAGCTCCGCCCCACCGTGCCCTTAACCCACACGCACCGGTGACCCGCGTGGACCGTGACCGGGCCCGCGCGGTGGCTGTACTTGCCCTTGTCGACGACCGGGCGGTTGCCGCGGGCCTGGACGCTGACGGACATCGTCCGCTTGCCGCCGGACGTCCTGGGAAGGGTGATGGCGCAGATGTAGCCGCCCTGCCGGTAGACGTGCACCGTGCCGGTGGCGAAGGACAGGGTCCGCACCTCGCGCCCGGCACAGTTCGCGGCCGTCACGGCCTGGGCCTCGGCCGGTGCCGCGAGCGCGAGCGCTCCGGAGGCGGTCAGCACGGCCGCACCGAGCGCCAGCCGCCGGCGTATCGCACCACTGTCCACAGTCGTCCCCTCCCGTACCGCAGCTCTGCCCCAGCCATGACCGTACTGATGTACGGACGCGGGACGTGTGTCGGATGGTTGCACGACCGTCAGGGAGCCGGGGCGACCGGCCCTGCCGGGGGCGCGAGAAAGGTCAGCGGGTCGCGCCCACCGGCTCCTCCGGTTCCTCGGGCTGGCCGATGAAGGTGCGCCACAGCTCGGCGTACCGGCCGTCGAGGGCCAGCAGCTCGTCGTGGGTGCCGTCCTCGGCGACCCGGCCGTGGTCCATGACCACCACCCGGTCGGCGCGCGCCGCGGTGGTCAGCCGGTGCGCCACCACCAGGGTGGTACGACGGCCCGTCAGGCGGTCGGTGGCCATGTTGACCTGGGCCTCCGTCGCCAGGTCCAGGGCCGCGGTCGCCTCGTCGAGGAGCAGCACATCGGGGTCGACCAGCTCGGCGCGGGCCAGGGCGATCAGCTGGCGCTGGCCCGCGGAGAGGTTGCGGCCGCGCTCGGCCACCTCGTGGAGGTAGCCGCCGTCGAGGGTGGCGATCATCTCGTGGGCGCCGACCGCGCGGGCCGCCGCCTCCACCTCGGCGTCGGTCGCGTCCGGGCGGCCGTAGGCGATGGCGTCCCGGACGGTCCCCGGGAAGAGGTACGCCTCCTGCGGGACGACGCCGAGCCGGTGCCGGTACGAGGTGAGGTCCAGGTCGCGCAGATCCGTGCCGTCGACCGTCACCCGGCCGCCCGTCGGGTCGTAGAACCGCGCCACCAGCTTGACCAGGGTCGACTTGCCGGCGCCGGTCTCGCCGACGAAGGCGACGGTCTGCCCGGCGGGGACGGTCAGGTCGATGCCGCCCAGCGCTTCTTCGTCGTCGCCGTAGGCGAAGTGCACGTCCTCGAAGGCGATGTCGCCGTGCAGCGAGGCCACGTCGAGGGGCCTGGCCGCCGACCGGGTCGACGTCGGCTCGCGCAGGAGTTCCTGGATGCGGCCGAGGGAGACGGTGGCCTGCTGGTAGCCGTCGAAGACCTGGGAGAGCTGCTGGACGGGGGCGAAGAACAGGTCGATGTAGAGCAGGTACGCGACCAGCGCGCCGGTGGTGAGGGTCGCCGCCTCGACCCGGTGGGCGCCCTCCATCAGGACGCTCGCCGCGGCCACCGACGACAGCAGCTGGACGAACGGGAAGTAGACCGATATCAGCAACTGGCCCCGGATACGAGCCTTGCGGTAGCTCTCGCTGCGCTCGGTGAAACGCCGGCCGCTGTCCCGCTCGCGCCGGAAGGCCTGCACGATCCGGAGCCCGGACACCGACTCCTGGAGGTCGGCGTTGACCACCGACACCCGCTCCCGGGCGAGTTCGTACGCCTTCACGCTCGCCCGGCGGAAGAAGAAGGTCGCGACGATCAGCGGGGGCAGGGTGATGAAGACGACGAGCGCGAGCTGTACGTCGATCACCAGCAGGACGACCATGATGCCGAAGAAGGTGACGACCGAGACGAAGGCGGTGACCAGGCCCGTCTGGAGGAAGGTGGAGAGGGCGTCGACGTCGGTCGTCATCCGCGTCATGATGCGGCCGGTCAACTCCCGCTCGTAGTAGTCGAGTCCGAGCCGCTGGAGCTGGGCGAAGATCTTCAGGCGCAGGGAGTAGAGGACCCGCTCGCCGGTACGGCCGGTCATCCGGGTCTCGCCGATCTGGGCCGCCCACTGGGCGAGCACCGCGAACAGGCCGAGCAGCGCGGCCGCCCAGACCGCGCCGAGCGCCATCCGGCTGACGCCCTGGTCGATGCCGTGCCGGATCAGGACCGGGAGCAGCAGGCCCATGCCGGCGTCCACGGCGACCAGCCCGAGGCTGACCAGCAGGGGCGCACCGAAGCCGCGCAGCAGGCGGCGCAGGCCGTAGGAGTCCTCGGGGCGTACGGCACCGGCCTCGTCGATGTCGGGGACGTCGGTCGCCGGGGGCAGCGCCTCGACCTGGGCGAGGAGTTCGGGGGTGGCGGGGGTGCCGGCGAGGGCGAGGTCGCGGGGCGTACGGTCACCGGTCCACAGCCGCGGGGTCACGCCGCGCTCGGCGTCGAACTCGGCCTCCAGCTCGTCCCGTACGGACATGTCCTCGCGCGGGACGACGGGCAGGGCGTGTCCCGGGGAGACCCCGCCCAGCTCGTCGGGGTCGGTCAGGAGCCTGCGGTACAGGGCGGAGCGCTGCTGGAGTTCCTCGTCGGTGCCGATGTCGGCGAGCCGGCCGCCGTCGAGGACGGCGATGCGGTCGGCGAGGTTGAGGGTGGAGCGGCGGTGCGCGATGAGCAGGGTGGTGCGGCCCCGCATCACGTGGGCGAGGGCCTCGTGGATCTCGTGCTCCACGCGGGCGTCGACGGCCGAGGTGGCGTCGTCGAGGACGAGCAGGCGGGGGTCGGTGAGCAGGGCACGGGCGAGGGCGATGCGCTGGCGCTGGCCGCCGGAGAGGGTCAGGCCCTGCTCGCCGACCTTGGTGTCGTAGCCGGCGGGCAGCTCGGCGATGAACCGGTCGGCCTGGGCGGCGCGGGCGGCGGCGAGGATCTCGTCCTCGGTCGCGTCGGGACGGCCGTACGCGATGTTGCTGCGGACCGTGTCGGAGAAGAGGAACGAGTCCTCCGGGACCAGGCCGATCGCGGCCCGCAGCGAGTCGAGGGTCAGCTCGCGGACGTCGTGGCCGCCGATCAGGACGGCGCCGTGGGTGACGTCGTAGAAGCGCGGCAGGAGCAGGGAGACCGTGGACTTGCCGGAGCCGGAGGAGCCGACGACGGCGAGGGTCTCGCCCGGCCGGATCTCGAAGCTGAGCCCGTTCAGCACCGGGCGCTCATGGTCGTACCCGAAGGACACGTCGTCGAACTCGACGGTCGCGGGCGCGTCGGCGGGGAGGGTCTTGGTGCCCTCCTTCAGCGTCGGCTCGGTGTCGATCAGCTCCAGCACCCGCTCGGTGCCGGCCCGGGCCTGCTGGCCGACGGTGAGGACCACGGCGAGCATCCGGACCGGGCCGACCAGCTGGGCGAGGTAGGAGGAGAAGGCGACGAAGGTGCCGAGGGTGATGTGACCGCGGACGGCCAGCCAGCCGCCGAGCGCCAGCATGGCGACCTGGCCGAGGGCCGGGACGGCCTGGAGGGCCGGGGTGAACCTGCTGTTCAGCCGGATGGTGCGCAGGCGTCCCGCGAAGAGCCGGCGCCCGACCTCCCGGAGCTTCCCGGTCTCCTGCTCCTCCTGCCCGAAGCCCTTGACCACGCGTACGCCGCTCACCGCGCCGTCCACCACCCCGGCCACGGCGGCGGCCTGGGCCTGGGCGTACCAGGTGGCGGGGTGCAGCTTGCTGCGGCTGCGCTTGGCGATCCAGTACAGGGCCGGGGCGACGGCCAGGGCGACCAGGGTGAGCGGCGGCGACAGCCAGGCCATGATCGCGAGGGAGATCACGAAGAGCAGGACGTTGCCGATGGTCATCGGCAGCATGAAGAGGAGGCCCTGGATCAGCTGGAGGTCGCTGGTGGCCCTGCCCACCACCTGGCCCGTGGACAGCTCGTCCTGGCGCCGTCCGTCGAGCCGGGTGAGCGTGCCGTACATCTCGGTCCGCAGGTCGTGCTGGACGTCGAGAGCGAGCCGCCCGCCGTAGTAGCGGCGGACGAACGTGGTCGCGTAGACGAGGACGGCGGCGCCGATCAGGGCACCGGCCCAGGGCCCCATGGACCGGCTGTGATCATCGATGACGTCATCGATGATCACCTTGGTGATCAGCGGTACGACGGCCAGCACCGCCATACCGGCCAGCGAGGACCCGAGCGCCAGCACGACATCCCGGGGATGCCGCCAGGCATACCCCGCCAGCCTGTGCGCCCAGCCGCCCTGCCGCCGCTCCCCCTGTTGCGCTGCCACGCGGGTGCCCTTCGTTCGCCCTGCTCTTCCGCAGCTCACAACACGAAAGGAAGCGGATTTCATCCCTCCGCAACAATTGGGGAGGCGGGGCCGAGGGGGCTTGCTGCGGCGTCTACTCGTGGGCGCTGATCACACCACCGGCGCTGAGCACGATGTACACGCCGTTGGCGTCGAGGCCGGCGTCCTGCTGGTTCGCCTCCAGCGTGCCGTCCACCGAGCCGTCGCGGCCGAGGATCTGCGCGCGGTAGTGGAGCTCGCCTGCCTTGGTGACCTTGGCCGTCCAGCCGCCCGCGAGCTCGAAGGTGCCCGGTCCGGTGTGTCCGCCGCCCATCCAGGAGTGGACCTCGCCGCCGAGGGTGAGCACGACGAACATGTCGTTGGCGTCGAGCCCGGCGTCCGACCGGCCGGTCTCCATCGTGGCCAGGACCGAGCCGCGGCTGACGATCTTGAGCCGGTAGTGCTCGGCACCGAGCCGGTAGATCTCGGCCTTGCTGCCGTCCACCAGGGTCTGGGTGCGGACCGGGGCCGCCGCCTTGGCCGTGGCGACGCCGGCGGTGCCACCGGTGGCCGTGGCGGCCGGTGCGGCGGTGCGGCGCGCCCCGAGCGTGTCGGTCCTCACATCGGCCGGGGCCTCGGAGCGGGCCGCGGAAGAACCGGAGACCGTCTTCGCCGGTTTCTCCGGCCCGGCGGCACCGTCCTTGCCCCCTCCTCCCTGGCAGGCGGTCAGCGAGAACGCCGCGGCGGCGGCGACCGCCACCAGGCCGACGGAACGGACGGTACGAGCGGTACGGCGAGCACGGCGAGCGGTCGTCATCGAAATCCCCCATGAGTCATCAGGTCGCTTTCCGGAGGCTCCCTCCGGACGCTTTTTCCTACGCCCCGTGAGATGGCACCTGGGCGGGGGGGTGTTCATCGGGTTCCGTCCGCATTCGGTAACAGGTGAATCGCCGGTCTACCTCCCGGCGGGCCGGGTGAAGAAGTTGACGAGATTGCCGTCGGGGTCGCGGAACAGCAGCGACCGGTTGCCCCAGGGCATCGTGGTGGGCTCGGTGACGAAGTCGGTGACGAAGCCGGTCAGGTCCCGGTACACACGGTCCACGTCGTCGACGAGGAACTCGGTGATCACGCTGTGGTTGTCCGCCGGGCGGGCGGAGCCCGGGGCGAACAGCGGGACGGTGCGGGTGCCGGCGATCGCGAGGGTCGCGCCCGCGGTCCTGAGTTCGGCGAAGTCCTCGGTGGCCCATGTCGCCCGCACCCCCGTGGCCCGCTCGTAGAACCCGACGAGGCGCGCGACGTCGCCGGTGATGATGCGGATCGAGACGAAGTCCATGGAATCTCCCTGGCGGTAGTGCCGTACTGGCCGACGGCGTGCACTGCGCAGGCTAGGAGGAATAGTGGACAGAATCGGTCCGGTATTCGGCGCTAGATTGTGCACATGTCCCGACCCACCGGCCGCGTGCTGACACTCCTGGAGCTGCTCCAGTCGGGCGGCACCCGGACCATGGCCGAACTCGCCGGGCGGCTTGGCGTCGAAGGGCGCACCGTGCGGCGGTACGTGGACCAGCTGATCGACCTGGACGTGCCGGTGGAATCGGTGCGCGGCCGCTACGGCGGCTACCGGCTCGCCCCCGGGTACCGGCTGCCTCCGCTCATGCTCAGCGACGACGAGGCGCTGGCCGTGCTGCTCGGCCTGGTCGCCGGCCGCCGGGCGGGGCTGACGACGACGGAGCACACGGCGGGCGAGACGGCGTCGGCGAAGATCCGGCGGGTGCTGCCCAGGCACGTCGCCCGCCGGCTCGACGTCCTCCTGGAGGCTCTCGCCTTCACGGACCGTCCCGGCGGGTTCGATCCCCCGGACGCCGGCGTCCTGCTCACCGTCGCCGATGCGGTGCGCCACCGCCGGCCGGTCTCGATCCGCTACACCGACCGCGGCGGACGGCGCAGCGAACGCACGCTGCACGCGCACGGGATCGTCTCCCATGCGGGCCGCTGGTACGTCACCGGCGCGGACGCCCAGAGCGGCGAGGACCGGACCTTCCGGCTCGACCGCGTCTCGGACGCGAGGGCCCTGCCCGGCTCTTTCGAAGCACCCGCGGGTCCCGGTCCGGCGGAGCGGGTGCTGGCGGGGTTCGCGGCGGCCGAGTACCGGCACGAGGTGACCTTGCGGGTCCACGGGACGGCCGAGCAGATCCGCGCCCGCCTGCCGGCCGGGGTCGCGACCCTGGAAGAACTGGAAGCCCTGGAAGACGTGAAAGAACCGGAGGAACCGGAGGAACACGAGCCCGCGGCAGGCGCAGGCCGGGAGCTGACGGCCGAGCGCTGGTTCCGCGTCGGTCTGCGGGCGGAGCGGCTCGACTGGCTGCCTCCGCTGCTCGCCGCACTCGACCGCCCGTTCGTCGTCGAGCGCCCCGCCGAGCTGCGCGACCTCGTCACCGCACTGGCCGACCGCCTCGCGTCCTACGCCCGCCAGGTCTGACGGCTCCCTCCGTTCGCGGATTCCCCCCGAAGGCACCAGGATGCGTGCTCAGGGGAGCGTGGTGGCGCCGGCCACCGCAGGAGGTCCGCATGGCGAGGTTGCTGTCCGTCAACGCGGGACTGCCCAAGGACGTCTCCTGGCAGGGCAGGACCGTGCGTACCGGGGCGTGGAAGTCTCCCGTGCCGGGCCGCCGTATGGTGCGGCGGTTGAACGTCGAGGGGGACGGCCAGGGCGACCTGGCGGGGCACGGCGGCGAGATCCGGGCCGTCCTCGTGTACCAGCTGGACTCCTACCGGTACTGGCGCGAACAGCTCGGACGCGACGACCTGACCTTCGGGATGTTCGGGGAGAACTTCACCGTCGAGGGTCTGCCCGACGACGAGGTGTGCATCGGCGACCGGTACCGCATCGGCGAGGCCGAGTTCGAGGTGACCCAGCCCCGGGTCACCTGCTACCGCGTCGGCATGCGCCTGGGCGAACCCGCGATGGCCTCCCTCCTGGTCGCCCACCACCGCCCGGGCTTCTACCTGCGGGTGATCACCGAGGGACACGTCCAGGCCGGTGACGGGATCACCCTCACCCGCCGGGGCCCGGGAGAACTCAGCGTCGCCGACACCGACGCGCTGCTCTATCTGCCCGGCCGCGACCCCGCGAAGCTGCGCACAGCGCTGGAGATCCCCGCCCTGAGCCCCGGCTGGCAGCAGTCCTTCCGCGAACTCGCCGCCGGGCCGTCCGCTCCCGAACCGGGACCGCCGGGCTTCAGACCGATGCGCGTGGCCCGTATCGTCCCCGAGACCGCCGACGTCTCCTCGGTCCACCTCGACGCCACCGACGGCACACCCCCGCCCGGGGCCCGCCCCGGCCAGTACCTCTCCCTCCGCCTCGCCGGCGCCGTACGCAGCTACTCCCTGTCCGCGGCGCCCGCGGACGGCACCTACCGCATCAGCGTCAAGCACGAGCCGCACGGGAAGGTCAGCGGCTACATCCACGCCCGGCTCCGCGCCGGGGACCTGGTGGACGTCGCCGGCCCGCGCGGAACGTTCGTGCTCGAAGAGGGCACCGGTCCGGTCGTCCTCGTCTCGGCGGGCATCGGTGTCACGCCGGTGCTCGCCATGCTCCACCGGCTGGCGGCCGTACGGGACCCACGCCCCGTCTGGTGGATCCACACCGCCCACGACCGCGCCCACCACGCCTTCGCGGACGAGGCCCACGCCCTCCTGGCGCGGCTCCCCGACCCGCACGAGCACATCCACTACACCGCCGAGCCCCCCGGCCCCGACGAGAACCACATCACCCTCGGCCGCCCGACCCCCGCCTCGCTCACCGCCCTGGGCGTCCCCGCCGACGCCGACGCCTACCTCTGCGGACCGACCGCCTTCATGGACGACCTGGGCGGGCACCTGCGCGCACTCGGCCTGCGCCCCGAGCGGATCCGCACGGAGCGGTTCGGCGCGCTCGCCGCCGTCAACCCCGGCATCACCACCACCGCCCCGGTACGCCCGCACCGGCCACCCGGTCCCCCCGGCGCCGGTCCCCTCGTCACCTTCACCCGCAGCGGCATCACCACCCCGTGGTCCCCCGCCCGTGCCTCGCTCCTCGAACTCGCCGAAGCCTGCGACATCCCCACCCGCTGGTCCTGCCGCACCGGCGTCTGCCACACCTGCGTCACCCCACTGGTGACCGGCGACGTCACCTACACCACCCCGCCCCTCGAACTCCCCGAGCCCGGCACGGTCCTGGTCTGCTGCAGCACACCGGCCACCGAGGTGGTCATCGATCTCTAGCCCACCCGACGACCGCGGTCCGGGCGGATCCCGGGTTCGTTGCGCGCGCCCGTCGGCCGTGCTTGGCTCGCCCGATGAACCTTCTGTTGACGGCGAGTGGCCTGCGCAACGAGACGCTGCGGGATGCGCTGCGGGACATGCTGGGAAAGCCGTTCGGATCGGCGAACGTCGTGTACGTTCCCACGGCATCGGTCGCCGAGCCCGGGGACCACGGGTGGTTCGTCGCGGACCTGAACCGGCTGCACGGCCTCGGCTGGCGCGAGTTCGACGTCCTGGAGCTGAACGGCCTGCCCCGGCAGCTGGTGCTCGACCGGCTGCTCCACGCCGACGTCGTCTACGTCGAGGGCGGCAACCACTACCACCTCGCGCGCAGCATCACCGGCAACGGCCTGGCCGACGGCTTCCTGGAGGCCCTGGAGAGCCGGGTCTACGTGGGCGTCAGCGCCGGATCAATGATCTTCAGCCGCAATCTCACCGGACACTCCGCCGACGTCATCGGGGACACCACGGACCTCCACGTGCTCGGCGCGACGACCGTGGAGCCGCCGTTCGGCCTCTTCGACTGGTATCTCAAGCCCCACCTGTACTCGCCGGATTTCCCCGAGCGGGACGACGCCTGGGCCGATCGCATCGCCGCCCGGGCGGACTTCCCGATCTACTTCATCGACGACGAGACGGCCGTTCGCGTCAGGGACGGCAAGCCGGATGTCATCTCCGAAGGCCGGTGGCGGTTCCATCCGTGACGCGACGCGTGGTGGGGAGCCCCGCCGTCGAGTCCGTGCGACCGGAGACGACCGCCGGACTCCTCAACCGCGCGGCAACGAACCGCCGCGTGCAGCCCGGTGGTCGTGTCAGGGTGGCGGACATGGACTGGCAGTTCGAGAGCCCGGAACTCTGGGCGTTCCTGGAGTCACTGCACCGAGGCGAGATCCTGTCGGGAACCGTCGCGGCGATCGAGCCGTTCGGGGTCTTCGTGGCCCTGGACGACGGGCCCGCCCATCCCACGCTGCCCGGCGTCGGGTTCATCACGATCCCCGAACTGTCCTGGCGGCACATCGACGCCGTCACCGACGTCGTCACGGTCGGGCAACGCGTCACCTGCGAGTTCCTTCAGTTCGACACCCACAACGCCGAGGCCAGACTGTCCTTGTGCGCACTGCAACCCGATCCCTTCCAGCTCTTCGCCGACCGCACGGAGGTCGGCCAGATCCTGCCCGGAACGGTCGAAAAGGTGCTCTTCTTCGGGGCCTTGGTCACCGTCGGAGACGGCATCACCGGGCTGGTGCCCTTCAGGGAGGTCCACGGCAGGCCTGCGGCCGGTTCGCCGGAGGCGTTCCGGGCCGGTGAGGCGATACCCGTCGCCGTCACGGAGATCGAGCGGTCGCGACGCAGGGTGTTCCTCGCCATGCCGGAACGCAAAGACCAGTTGCGAAACTAGCCCTGGCGCCCGACGGTGATCGCCCACCGCACGCCCGCCGGCGCCGTCACCCGCACCGTGCCCGGCTTGTCGGGGCGCTTCATGTCGAACTCGTTGTCGATGCTGTTGACCTCGCCGGCGGTGCAGGCGAACGGAAAGTTCACGCCGACCGGTTCGACGGCGACGGTCAGCTCGCCCTTGCCCTCGCAGAGCACCTGGACGGACAGGGTGCCGCTCCCGATGCCGCCCTTGATGTCCATCTCCCGGCCTCCGGTCGCGTTCGCCGCCTGGGCGACGACCTCGCCGTCGGGGAACGCGGGCGCCTTGAGGACGGAGGCCGGCGTCTTGGCTGCGGAGGCCGGCGTCCTCGTCACCGGAGCGGGCGAGGAAGTCGCGCGGGCGGGTGCGGCGTGGCCGGGGCCGCCACCGCTGCTGCACCCGACGGCGAACAGCACAACCGTGACCGTGGACACCGCCGTTGCCGGCGCTCTCAGCTTTCTCATGGGCGCCATCCTCGCCCGCAGGCGGCGGTCGGCGCAGGTGACGTTTGGTTAAAGGCCGGGGCGCTCGTACAACCATTCGCGCGAACCCGTGTGTCAAGACGGGTATGACTCACAGACGAAGGAGAGGGCTGGTCGCCACTGCTCTCGGCACCGGGTTTCTCATAGCCGGCGTGGCTGTCGCAGCGCCCGCCTCGGCCGCCACGCCCACCGTCAGCTGTACGTCCACCAAGGCGGCCCTCGCCACGAAGCTGAAGAAGGACATCACCGCGGCCATCGCGAACCGCAAGGGCACGATCGCCGTCGGGCTGTACGACCGCTCGACGAAGACGACGTGCACCCTCCGCTCGACCACGCACTACGACTCGGCCAGCACGGTCAAGGTGACCGTCCTCGCCACGCTGCTGTGGGACGCGAAGAAGCACAACCGGTATCTGACGGCCACCGAGCAGTCGCTCACCAAGGCCATGATCACCAAGTCGGACAACGACGCGACCACCAAGCTGTGGAAGCAGCTCGGCATGACGAAGATCAAGGGCTTCCTGAGCGCCGCCGGGATGACGCAGACCACCCCGGGCGCAGACGGCTACTGGGGCCTGACCCAGATCGACGTGCACGACGAGCAGCGGCTGCTCGCGCTCGTCACCGCCAAGAACACCGTGCTGAGCGACAATTCGCGCGCCTACATCCTGAAGCTGATGGGGCAGGTCATCTCGTCCCAGCGGTGGGGCACCCCGTACGGCGCACCGTCCGGCGTCTCCGTGCACGTCAAGAACGGCTGGTTGCAGCGCGCCACGCACGGCTGGCGGGTGCACAGCCTCGGCACGTTCACCGGCGGCGGCCACGACTACCAGATGACCGTGCTGACCCAGGACAACAGCACCATGAGCTACGGCATCAACACCATCCAGGCCGTCGCGAAGGCCGTCCACAAGGATCTCGCGGCCTCCTGAGGCGGTCACGGCGGCGGCTCTCGTGGCGAAGAGCCATCGGCGGCCGGAAATCGACCCTTTCCTTCACGGGGCGGTCTCCACCCCGTCACCGATCCCCCCTACGGTGACCGCCATGCGCCTGCGAACCATCATCGCCACCGTCACCGCCGGCCTGGCGGCGGCCACCTGCCTGTCCGCCGCCGGGTCCGCCAACGCCGTCACCCCCGGCACCGGCGCGGCCGACACCGCCGCCGCCCACGCGTGTTCGTCCTCGGTCTCCCTCGACGGCTTCTCCGATGCCCTCGACAAGACGACCTTCGGCGGCTATTTCGTCGGCAACCTCTCCGCGCTCGCCGTGGACAGGAACGGCTCCCTGGCCGCCCTCGCCGACCGGTCCTACCTCTTCGACCTCGACGCGAAGACACTCGCGCCGAAGTCGGTCGTCGGACTCGCGGACGAGAACGGCGCCGCGCTCGACTCCGAGGGCCTGGTCGTGGACCGGGACGGCACCCGCCTGATCACCTCGGAGACCGAGCCGTCCATCCGCCGCTACTCGGTGGACGGCAAGATCCTGGACCGCCTCCCCGTACCGTCGTCGCTGCTCGTGTCCCCGGCCGGGCGGGCCACCTCCAACCAGACCTTCGAGGGCCTGACCCTCCTGAACGGCGGCCGCACCCTGCTGGCCTCCATGGAGGACGCCCTCTCCGGCGACACCGCCGGGATCGTCCGCTTCCAGACCTGGACCCGGACGAAGGGCGACCACTTCAAGCTGTCCGCCCAGTACGCCTACCGCACCGACGACCCGATCCTCGGCGTCCCCGAGGTGCAGGCGCTCCCCGACGGCCGGCTCCTCGTCCTGGAGCGCGGCTTCACCGCCGGAGTCGGCAACACCGTCCGCCTCTTCCTGGCCGACCCGCGGCACGCCACCGACACCAGCGGCATCGAGAACCTCACCGGGCAGCCGGGCGTAAGGCTGATCAAGAAGACCCTGCTCACGGACATCGCGAGCTGCCCGTCGCTCGGCGCCACCGCCAAGCAGCCGCAGCCCAACCCGCTCCTCGACAACATCGAGGGCATGGTCGTCACCGGCCGCGCGAAGGGCGCGTACAAGGTCCTCCTGGTCAGCGACGACAACCAGAACACCGCCCAGACGACGCGGTTCTACCGCCTGTCGGTCCGGGTGCGCTGACCCGGCCGCACAGCGGTCGGGGAGGGCGGCCGCACCGGCCGCCCTCTTACCGACATCTCATCCACCCACAGGCTGCGCCCAGGATCGGCACAGCCCGCGCCCATCGGCCGCCCGCATGGTGGGATGGTGACATCTGCCACCGATCCCGTCCCCCACACGCCCGTGTCCCCCGACTGGGGCCCGCCCACGGCGACCGCCACGGCACCCCCCACGGCCGCCCCGGCGGCTCCCCTGCCGGACAAGGCGCCACGCTGGTCCCTCCCCGCGCTGATCGCGATCCTGATCCTGGCGGCGGTGCTCTACTCCTGGAACCTCTCCGGTTCCGACATGAACACCTTCTACAGCGGCGCGATCTGGGCCGGCACGAAGAGCTGGAAGGCCTGGTTCTTCGGTTCGCTGGACCCCGGCAACTTCCTGACCGTCGACAAACCGCCGTTCGCGCTCATGGTCATGGGCCTGTCCTGCCGCATCTTCGGCTTCGGCACCTGGCAGATGATGGCACCCGAGGTCGTGGTCGCGCTCGCCACGATCTGGATCCTGCACTCCACCGTGAAGCGGGTGTGGGGGCACGGGGCGGCGACCGTCGCCGCACTGGTGCTGGCGCTGACCCCGATCACCGTCGCCATCAACCGCGACAACAACCCGGACACCATCCTCGTCTTCCTCATGGTGTCGGGTGCGGCGCTCGCCTTCCGCGCCACCCGTGACGAGAAGCTGCTCCCGCTGCTCGGCTCGGCGGCGTGCTTCGGTCTCGCCTTCAACACCAAGCTGCTCGCGGGCTGGATCGCGCTCCCGGCCGTCTTCGCGCTCTACCTCTACGCGTCGAAGGCCACCTGGGCGAAGCGCGCCGTCAACCTGGCCCTTGCAGCGGTCGTGCTGGCCGTCTCCAGCTTCTGGTGGGCGGTCGCCGTCTCCCTGGTCCCGACCTCCGACCGGCCGTACATCGGCGGTTCCACGGACGGCTCCGCCTGGAACCTGATCATGGGATACGACGGTCTCGGCCGCGTCTTCGGCGGCGAGGGCAACGGCGGGGGCGGCGGTGGCGGAGGCGGCGGCTTCTCCGGCTCCGCGGGCCTCGGCCGGATGTTCAACTCCATCCTCGGCGGCCAGATCTCCTGGCTGCTCCCCTTCTCGGCGATCGCCCTGATCGGCGGCCTGGTGCTGTGCGGCCGTGCCCCGCGCACCGACCTGAGGCGGATGGCCCTGGTCCTCTGGGGCGGCTGGACCCTGCTGCACTACCTGATCTTCGCGACCGCGCAGGGCACCATGCACCCGTACTACACGACCGCGCTCGCCCCGGGCATCGCGGTGCTGTGCGGCGGCGGTGGCGCGATGCTGCTGCAGGCCTTCCGCACCGACAAGCGCTGGATCTGGGTCCTCCCGGCCGCCTTCGGCGTCACCGGCATCTGGGCGATCGTGCTGCTGCGCCGCGCCTCCGGCTGGAACACCTGGCTGTGGCCGGTGATCGGCGTGCTGACCGTGGCCGGCATCGTGGGCATGATCTTCTTCCGCTCGGGCACCAAGACCCGGCTGCTGGCGGCCTCCCTGGCGGCGGCCGTGATCGCGGCGCTCGCGGGTCCGACGGCGTACGCGACGACCCTGCCGTTCGGCAGCGGCAGCGGCGGCGGCATGCGCGGCGGAACCAACCCGACCGCCGGCCCCTCCACCGGCAGCGGCTTCGGCGGCGGACCCGGCGGTGGCGGCGGCAACCGGGGCGGCTTCCCGGGCGGCGGCGAGCTGCCGGGCGGCACCCAGCAGGGCGGCCAGAACGCCGAGGCCGGCGGCGGCTTCCCGGGCGGCACGAACGGCGGGGCCCCGACCGGCGGCACGAACGGCCAGGCTCCCGGTGGCGGCACCGGTCAGATGACGCCCGGCGGCGGCACCGGTGAACTGCCGGGCGGCACAGGCGGCGAGGCTCCCGGCGGCACCGGGACCGGCACCGGCACCGGTCGTGCGGGTGGCGGCGGCTTCGGCGGCGGTGGCGGCGGCATGGGCGGCACCGTGAGCAGCGACCTGATCGCCTACCTGAAGAAGCACATGGACGGCGCCACCTGGCTGCTCGCGGTCTCCAACTCGCAGTCCTCGTCGCAGATCGAGCTGAGCTCGAACGAACCCGTCATCTCGATGTGGGGCTTCACCGGATCCGACAACGCGATGACCGTCGCCAAGCTGAAGGAACTGGTGAAGGCGGGCAAGCTGCACTACATCCAGGTCGGCAGCGGCGGCATGGGCATGGGCGGCAACAACTCCCTCAGCTCCGCGGTCACCTCCTGGGTGGAGAAGAACGGCACCGCGGTGAAGGAGAGCGCGTACAGCAAGAGCTCCACTTCGAGCAGTTCGTCGAGCTCGTCGTCCAACTCGTCGTCCAACTCGTCGTCGAAGTCGACTTCTTCGACGCAGACGACGAACACCTCGACGCTCTACCGGCTGGACCCCTCGGACGTCAGCTGACGCGACCCGGTCCCCAAGAGGCCCCCGACCACACGGTCGGGGGTCTCTTTTTACGTCCCGTTCACCTGCGCGTCCTCATGTTCATGTCACCCTCCTTCTTGCCGCCTCGTCAACCCGCGTAGATGGGAAACTCTTTATGCTGGCGACACACATCCGGCGCTGGAAGTCGGTGGCCCTGACGACCGCCGCCGTCCTGGTGGGCCTCACCGCCCCGGCGCTGACGGCGACTCCGGCCGCCGCCACCACGACCGCGTACGACTCGACGTACTACAAGAACGCGATCGGCAAGACGGGTACGAGCCTCAAGTCGTCCCTGCACACGATCATCAGCGCGAACGTCACCAAGCTGTCGTACTCGGCCCTCTGGGACGCCCTGAAGAAGACCGACCAGGACCCGAACAACAGCAACAACGTGATCCTGCTGTACTCGGGCATCTCGCGCAGCAAGTCCCTCAACGGCGGTGACAGCGGCGACTGGAACCGCGAGCACGTGTGGGCGATCTCGCACGGCGACCTCACCACGTCCACCGGCCCCGGCACGGACCTGCACCACATCCGTCCCGAGGACGTGGCGGTCAACGGCAAGCGCGGCAACCTCGACTTCGACGAGGGCGGCTCCACCTTCACCAACAGCGGCGGCAGCAAGGTCGACTCGGACTCCTTCGAGCCCCGCGACGCGGTCAAGGGCGACGTGGCCCGCATGATCCTCTACATGGCCGTCCGCTACGAGGGCGACGACGGGTTCGCGGACCTGGAGCCCGACGACAAGGTCGGCAACGGCTCCAACCCGTACATCGGCAAGCTGTCCGTCCTCAAGCAGTGGAACGACGAGGACCCGCCGGACTCCTTCGAGGAGAACCGCAACGACGTCATCTACAACACCTACCAGCACAACCGGAACCCGTTCATCGACCACCCGGAGTGGGTGGACGCGATCTGGTAGGCGAGCCGGTCGTACTACTTACCTCACACAGGTGAAGTCGATCTTGGACTCGGGCGTGTCCAGGTGATCACGGCCGAGCATGGGGATGTCCCGGCAGTCCCGCCGGGGCATCCCCAACTCCCGTTTCCGGAGAGCCCCGTGAAGCTTCGCACCTGGTCCCTCGCCGCCGCCCTCGCCCTGACCGCGCTCGTCGCCCCCGCCCAGAGCGCCTCCGCACACGCGGCCGCTCCCTCCTGTCCCGACGGCTCGGTGTGCTTCTGGAGCGGCGAGGGCTTCGGCGGCGACTACTGGGAGTGGACGGCCCGCAGCGGCTACCGCGACATGCCGCCCAACCTCCACGACAACGTGGGCTCCTTCGTCGCCTCCACCCGCGCCTGCTTCGTCAACTGGTCACCGACCGAGAAGCGCGACGTCTTCAACGGAGACTGGCGCTCCCAGTACCGCGGCGACTTCGGCGGCCGCATCGACGGGGTGGGGGCGGGGGCCTGTTAGTCCTCCAGGTGCGTCGGCGCGAACATCCTCAGCAGGGCCGGGAGCACGACCACCGAGGGGCCGGGCGCGGCCAGCGCCTTCGCCAGGTCCGTCTCCAGGGTCTCCGGAGTGGTGCGGACGCCCGGGACGCCGAAGGACTCGGCCAGGGCCACGTAGTCGGGGCGGGCCAGTTCCGTCGCCGTGGCCTCGCCGAACGCGCCGGTCATGTACTCGCGCAGGATGCCGTAGCCGCCGTCGTCGACGATCAGCCAGGTGACCGGGAGGTCGTGCTGCCGTGCCGTCGCCAGTTCCGCAATGGAGTAGAGGGCGCCGCCGTCGCCCGACACCGCGAGCACCGGGCGGGTCGGGTCGGCGGCCGCCGCGCCCAGTGCCGCAGGGAAGCCGTAGCCGAGGCCGCCCGCGCCTTGGGCGGAGTGCATGAGGTTCGGTGTCTGGGCGTCGAAGGCGGACCAGGCCCAGTACGCCAGGATCGTCATGTCCCAGAAGGACGGTGAGCCGGCCGGGAGGGCCCGGCGGACCGATGCCAGCACGTCCTGTTCCAGGGTGAGTTCCTGGGCGGCGATGCGGCCGGCGACCCGGTCGAGCACGGTCCGTACCCGGTCCGGGGCCGACGGGTCCTCGCGCGGGGTCACCGTCTCCAGGAGGGCCTGGAGGGCGAGGCGGGCGTCCGCGTGGATGCCGAGGGCCGGGTGGTTGGACTCCAGTTTGCCGAGGTCCGCCTCGATCTGGACGACCCGGCCGCGCGGTTTGAACGTGTGGTAGTTCGAGGAGAGTTCGCCGAGCCCCGAGCCGACGACGAGAAGGACGTCCGCGTCCTCCAGGAAGTCGGTGGTGTGCCGGTCCTCCAGCCAGGACTGGAGGGAGAGGGGGTGCGTCCACGGGAACGCGCCCTTGCCGCCGAAGGTGGTGACGACCGGGGCGTTCAGCGTCTCGGCCAGCTGCCGCAGCTTGCCGGAGGCGTCCGCCCGTACCACCCCGCCGCCCGCGATGATCGCCGGGCGGGCGGCGTGCGAGAGCAGGTCGGCCGCCACCGCGGTCAGTTCGGGGCGCGGGGGGAGTTCGTCCGGGCTCGCGTCCACCGCCGTCACCACGGGCAGCGCGGTCGGTGCGAGGAGCACGTCCTGCGGGATCTCCACCCACACCGGGCCGTGCGGGGCGGTCAGTGCCGACTTCCAGGCCGCCGCGAGCGCGGACGGGATCTGCGACTGGGTGCGGACGGTGTGCACCGACTTCACCACGCCCCGGAACGAGGCCGCCTGGTCCGGGAGTTCGTGCAGATAGCCGTGGCGGCCGCCGCCCAGGCCCGCGGTGGGGATCTGGCTGCTGATCGCCAGCACGGGCGCGGAGGCGGACGCCGCCTCGTGCAGCGCGGCCAGCGAGGTCAGCGCGCCGGGGCCGGTCGACAGGAGCAGCGGGGCCGCCTCGCCGGTGATCCGGCCGTAGGCGTCCGCCGCGAAGCCCGCGTTGTTCTCCACCCGCAGGCCGACATAGCGCAGCGAGGAGCGGCGCAGGGCGTCGAACATGCCGAGGGCGTGCTGGCCGGGCAGCCCGAAGACGGTGGTCGCGCCGAGCCCGGCCAGGGTCTCCACGACCAGGTCCCCGCCGCGTCGGCCGGCGGGCGGGTTCAGGGCTGCGGCCGTCTGCGCCTCGGTCGGGCGGAGCACCAGGTCGTGGTCGTGGGTCACTTCGCGCGCGCCTCGGCAATCTGTCGGGTCATGATCGTGGTCAGTTCGTACGCCGTGTGCGAGGCCGCCACCGAGGTGATCTCGGCGTGGTCGTACGCGGGGGCCACCTCGACGACGTCCGCCGAGACGAGGTGGCATGCGGAGAGACCGCGCAGGATCTCCAGCAGTTCCCTGGACGTCATACCACCGGCCTCGGGCGTGCCGGTGCCCGGGGCGTGTGCGGGGTCCAGGCAGTCGATGTCGATCGAGATGTACAGCGGGCGGTCGCCGATGCGCTGGCGCAGCTGGTCGGCCACCTCGTCGGCGCCCCGGCGGTAGATGTCCGCCGAGGTCACGATGCCGAAGCCCATCTTCTCGTCGTCGGTGAGGTCCTGCTTGCCGTACAACGGCCCGCGGGTGCCCACGTGCGAGAGGGCGGAGGTGTCCAGGATGCCCTCCTCCACCGCCCGCCGGAACGGGGTGCCGTGCGTGTACTCGGCGCCGAAGTAGGTGTCCCAGGTGTCGAGGTGGGCGTCGAAGTGGAGGAGCGCGACCGGCCCGTGCTGCTTGGCGACGCTCCGCAGCAGCGGCAGCGCGATGGTGTGGTCGCCGCCGAGGGTCATCAGCCGGGCGCCGGTGCCCAGGAGCTCGTCCGCGGCCGCCTCGATGGTCTCGACGGCCTCGTTGATGTCGAAGGGGTTCACCGCGATGTCGCCGCCGTCCGCCACCTGCGCCAGTGCGAAGGGGGAGGCGTCCTGCGCCGGGTTGTAGGGGCGCAGCAGCCGGGACGCCTCGCGGATGGCGTTGCCGCCGAAGCGGGCGCCCGGCCGGTAGGAGACGCCCGAGTCGAACGGCACGCCCACCACCGCGACGTCGGCGCGGCCGACCTCGTCGAGGCGGGGCAGCCGGGCGAAGGTGGCGGGACCGGCGTACCGCGGGATGCGGGAGGAGTCGACGGGGCCGCGGGGGGTCTCGTTGCTGCTCATCGGGTGCTGCCTTCTTTCCTACGCTTCATCGCGTACGTACCGCTATGCACTGCTTCTGCTTCGACTCTACTGGTGGGCCGGAACCGGCTCGGACACGAGTTCGGGAACGCCCCGGCCCGCGAGCCGCTCGCGCCAGTTCGCCAGCACGGCCGCGTCGGTCGGCTCCGTCGCCAGGGAGACGGCGACATACGCGACGAGGGAGGAGAGGAGGCCGTAGTAGACCGGCTCGTTGGCGAGGATGCCGTAGCCCGCCATCAGGCCGATCACCGCGAGGCCGCCGACGGTCACGGCGGCGAGGGCGCCCTGGACGGTGCCGCGCTTCCACAGCAGCCCGCCGAGGATCGGCACGAGGAGGCCGCCGACGAGCAGGTTGTACGCCACGGTCAGCGCCTGCACGACGTCGTCGAGGGCGATGGCCGTGCCGATCACCCCGATCCCCATGACCAGGATGAAGACCCGGTTGCCCCGCACTTCGTCATGGTCGCCGGCCCTCGTCCGCCCCCGCAGCCGCGACCAGATGTCGTTGTTGGCGACGGTCGCGCAGGCGATCAGCGCGCCGGAGGAGGTCGACATCACGGCGGCGAGGGCGGCGGCCAGCACCAGCCCGCGCACCCCGACGGGCAGTTCGTCCTTGACGATGGTGGCGAAGGCGTCGTCGGGGCTGCCCAGCTTCGGGTACAGCACCTTGGCGGCCGTACCGATGACGGCACCGGCGAGGGCGTACGCCAGGCAGTACGTGCCGGCGACCGTGCCGCCCCACTTCGCCGTGCGGTCACCGCGCGCCGTGAAGACCCGCTGCCAGATGTCCTGCCCGATGAGCATGCCGAAGGTGTAGATCAGCACGTAGGTGAAGATCGTCTCGCCGCCGATGCCCAGCGGGTCGAAGTACGCCGTCGGCAGCTTCGCCCTCATCGCGCCGAAGCCGCCCGCCTTCACGACGGCGATGGGGAGCAGGAGCAGCAGCACGCCGATCGTCTTCACCACGAACTGGACCATGTCCGTCAGCGTGATCGACCACATGCCGCCCAGCGTCGAGTAGGCGACGACGATCGAGCCGCCGATGACGATCGCGACGGTCCGGTTCAGGTCGAAGAGAACGTCGAAGATCGTGGCGTACGCGATGGTCGAGGTGACGGCGAGCATCAGGGTGTACGCCCACATGACCACGCCGGAGACGACCCCGGCCCGGCCGCCGTACCGGAGATCGAGCATCTCGGAGACCGTGTACACCTTGAGGCGGGCGATCCGGGCCGAGAAGAAGACGGAGAGGGCGAGCAGGCCCAGGCCGATGGTGAAGACCATCCAGGCACCGGACAGCCCGTACCGGTACCCCAGTCCGACCCCGCCGATGGTGGACGCGCCGCCGAGGACGATCGCGGCCATGGTGCCGGAGTACATGACCGGCCCGAGCCGGCGCCCGGCCACCAGGAAGTCGCTCTTCGACCTGGCGCGCCGCATCCCCCACCAGCCCATGGCCAGCATGCCGGCCAGATAGAGGACGATCACGGTGTAGTCGACGGCCATAGGACCTCCCTCACTCGGATGAATCGGGGTCGGAATCGGAGTCGCCGGGGGGTGACGGTCATCGACACTAGGTGGCCGGACAGCGGCTGCGAAGTGTACGTTTCATCCATTCGAGGCGTACGGGATGAAGGAAACGCACACCATGCCGGACCCCACGGTTCCCCCCGCCCCTCCCACGCCCGCCGTGCCCCTCGCCGCCCTCCTGGCCCGCGAGGACCTCGCACTGCGCCAGATCGCCGGGCCGACCGACCCGCCCCCCGTGGTCCACGCGGCGCACACCTCGGAGATGGCCGACCCGTACCCGTACCTGCTGGGCGGCGAGCTGCTGCTGTCGGCCGGGGTGCACATCCCGGACGCGGCGGGCTCGGGCACCTACTTCGACGACTACGTCTCCCGGATCGTCGCGGCGGGCGGCGCCGCCCTCGGCTTCGGGCTGGCCCCCGTGCACGACACCGTCCCGCGCGCCCTGGTCGAGGCCTGCGACACCCACGGCCTCCCGCTCCTGGAGGTCCCGCCGCAGACCCCCTTCACCGCCGTCGCCCGCGCGGTCTGGCAGCTGCTGGCCCAGGCCCGCCTGGCCGAGCTGCGCCGCGTCACCGAGGCCCAGCAGAGCCTCGCGGCCGCCGCGGCCCGCCCCGACCCGGTCCCGTCGGTCCTGCGGCAGCTGGCCCAGCGGGTGGGCGGCTGGACCGCCCTGTACGGCCCGGAGGGAGCGGAGATCGCGTCGGCGGGCCGCGAGCCGGAGGCACCGGTACGCGCCGCACTGGCCGAGCTGACCGACGTCGTACGCCCCTCGGGCCCGGGCACCCCCGCCTCGGCGACCCACGCCACGGCGGGCACCCACCTCGCGGCCTACACCCTCAGCACCGACTTCGTACTCGGCGTGGCCACCCCGTCCCGCGAACCGGGCGACCACACCATCGCCTCGGTGGCCACGGTCCTCCTCACCCTCCTCACCACAGAACAACAGAGCAACTCAGGCGCGACCCGCACCTCGGCACTCGTCAGACTGCTGCTGGGAAGCAGTCCGGAGGAGGTAGCGCCACTGCTGGGCGGGCGCGACACCTGGTTCGTCGTAGATGCCTGTCCTCATGGCCAACGCGACCGCCCCTACCTTCTTCCAGGGGCGCGGGACCCTGTCGACATGCGGCTCCGCCGCGGGGCGCGACAAGCCCCCGCCCACCCGCACCCGCCGGACCTCCTGGCCGCCACCGCACTGGGCGCCTCACTGGGCTCGACCCTCATCGACCCCGTAGGGGAAAACGTACGCATCCTCGTCCCCGCCGACCGAGCCCCTCAGCCACAGCCCGGCTGGACCCTCGGCGTAAGCGACGCAGTCCCCCCGCAGCAACTCCCGGCCGCCGCCGCGCAAGCGGCCCGCGCACTGGCCCGCGCCCGAGCGACCCGCACCCCGCTCCTGAGGCACAGCACCCGCCCCGCCCTCGGCGACCTGGTCCCCCGCCGGGAGGCCCGGGCCCACGCCCGGGCCCTGCTCGCCCCCCTCGCCGGACAGCCCGCCCTCGTCGAGACCCTGCGCACCTGGCTGTCGCTGCACGGCAGCTGGGACCGCACCGCGGTCGCCCTGTCCGTCCACCGCAACACCGTGCGGCAGCGCATCACCCGTTCCGCGGAGCTCCTGCGCGCCGAACTCGACGATCCTGACGTCCGGATGGAGCTGTGGTTCGCGCTCCGTCAGGAGTGAGTGACGCACGTCCCAGCGGGCAATACGCAGGGAAACCGCACAGCGCGCTGCCTCACAATGGGGCCATGCCGATACCCGGGACACCCAGCCGCGCCGAGCTCGTCGAGCACCTTGTGAAGACCCGTATCGCGGGCGATGTCGCCACGCCCCGCGAGAACAACCTGCTCCACTACCGCAAGCTGGCCAACGGCGAGCGCAACTGGTGGCTCGGACTGGAACTCGGCGACCGCTGGACCGACGAGCAGGACGTGCTGGCCGTGATGGCCGAGCGGGTCGGGGTGAACGACGACCCCGAGCACCGGTACGGCCAGGACACCATCGACCCCGAGCTGACCGTCGACGGCCTGGACCGGCTGGCGGCACGGCTGCGCAAGGCGGCCGAGGGACGGCAGCGGGTGCTGTTCGCGACCGGTCACCCGGGCGGTCTGCTGGACGTGCACCGGGCCACCGCGGCCGCGCTGCGCACCGCCGGCTGCGAGATCGTGGTCATCCCGGACGGGCTGCAGACGGACGAGGGCTACGTCATGCAGTTCGCCGACGTGGCCGTCCTCGAACACGGCGCGACGCTGTGGCACACCCACTCCGGGGAGCCGATGAAGGCGATTCTGGGCGGCCTGGAGCGCGCGGGGCGCCCGCTGCCCGACCTGGTCGTCGCCGACCACGGCTGGGCCGGCTACGCGGCGCAGGCGGGCCTGGACTCGGTCGGGTACGCAGACTGCAACGACCCGGCGCTGTTCCTCGCCGAGTCGGAGGGCACCCTCCAGGTGGCCGTACCGCTGGACGACCATGTGCTCAGCCCGCGGTACTACGACCCGCTGACCGCGTATCTGCTGGCCGCGGCGGGACTGGTCTGACGTCCGGCAGACCGATGTGCGGCCCCCGGGAGCGGGAGCCGCACATCGTGGCCTGGTCCTAGACCCTCAGTTCCTGATCCGGTGACGCCCGGTCGGTTCAGCCGAAACCGAAACCGTTGAAGCCACCGAAACCGTTGAAGCCACCGAAGCCACCGAAGCCGCCGAACCCGACGGTGGGGACGACCACGACGGGGACCACGGGGACGACGGGGACGAACCCGAAGTTGCTGAAGCGGCAGCCGTTGTTGAACCCGCCGCCCCGGAAGCCGTTGCAACCGAAGCCGCCGGTGACGACGGACTGGTGAGTGGAGGCGGGGGCCGCCGAGGCGGTACCCGCGGCGCCGACCGCGGCGCCACCGGCCAGCAACAGGCCGGCGGCGGACATCGCGGCGAGACGCCTCGCGCGCTGTACTCGCATGGGAAATACCTTTCTGCCGGACTTACGTCCGCTACGCGGCACGTCCGCTATGCGGCACATGCACTGTGCGGCATTTCACTCATACGAGCTTAATTCCGAACAAGGCGGATGGCACGCCGGACGATCACCTGCCGTGATCCGCCGAGCTCACCGGCCCGGGAGTGGGGTCCAGGTACACCCTGCCGATCGCGGGGAACGCGGCGCGCAGCCGCTGTTCGGCCCGCTCGCAGGCCCACTCGATCTCGGCCGCCGTCGACACGTCCCGGAAGTCCACCTTGGCCGCGACCAGCGCCTCGTGCGGGCCCTGCACCAGGGTGGTCAGCTCCAGTACGGCCACGATGTGCTCGGACTCCAGCAGCTCGGCGCGGATCCGCTCCCGCACGGGCTTGGGCAGCGGCCGCCCGATGAGGAGCTCGGCGTTGGACCGGCCCAGCACCCAGGCCACGTACAGCAGGAGCAGGCCGATGAGGAGGGAGGCGAGGCCGTCCCAGACGCCGGAGCCGGTGAGCTGGCCGCCGAGCAGGCCGCCGGCCGCGAGCACCAGCCCGACGAGCGCGGCCGAGTCCTCCATCACCACGGCCTTCACGGCGGTGTCCGGGGTGTTCCGGAGGTACAGCTTGAACGGGGCCTTGAAGCGGGCCGCCTCCCCGCGCGCCTGCCGCAGCCCGGTGCGCAGCGAGAAGCCCTCCAGCGCGAAGGCGACGGCGAGCACGACGTACGACACCAGCGGGTCGCCCGGCTTCTCCCCCACGGCCAGGGTGTGGATGCCGTCGTAGAGGGAGAAGACCGCGCCGCCGACGAAGGTGGCGACGGCGGCGAGCATGGCCCAGATGTACCGCTCGGGGCCGTAGCCGAGGGGGTGCTCCTCGTCGGCGGGCTTCTCGCTGCGCTTGAGGGCGGTGAGCAGCAGCAGTTCGGTGACGGTGTCGGCGACCGAGTGCGCCGCCTCGGAGAGCATCGCGCCGGAGCCGCTGATGACTCCGGCGACCGCCTTGGCGAGCGCGATCCCGAGATTGGCGACGGCGGCGACGATCACCGTGCCGGTGCTCTCGCCGCCGCCGTTCTGCGTCTGCGGCGTCTCGGGTGTCTTCGGCGTCTCCTGCGTCTCCGCTTGCGTCACGCCCGTCAGTCTGCCCGAGGGACGCGGACCACACCCTCCTGGATCACGGAAATGGCGAGTGAACCGTCCTGGGTGTAGATCCGGGCCTGGCCGAGCCCGCGGCCGCCGTGCGCGGACGGCGACTCCTGGTCGTAGAGCAGCCACTCGTCGGCGCGGAACGGCCGGTGGAACCACATGGCGTGGTCGAGCGAGGCGCCCACCACGTCCCCGACCGCCCAGCCGCCGCGGCCGTGCGCGAGCAGGACGGAGTCGAGGAGGGTCATGTCGGAGACGTACGTCGCGAGGACGACGTGCAGCAGGGGGTCGTCGTCGAGCTTGCCGTTGGTGCGGAACCAGACCTGGCTGTGCGGTTCGCGCGGCTCGCCGTACTTCCCGAACGGCGGCTCCTCGACGTAGCGCAGGTCGATCGCCTCGCGGGCCTCGAGAAACTTCTCCACGACGGCCGGGTCGAGGTGGCGGTAGTCGCGGAAGCGTTCCGCCGAGGTGGGCAGGGTCGCCGGGTCGGGTGCGGCGGGCATCGGGGCCTGGTGGTCGAGGCCCTCCTCGTCCAGCTGGAACGAGGCCGACAGGGCGAAGATCGGCCGGCCGTGCTGGACGGCGACCGCGCGCCGGGTGGTGAAGGAGCGGCCGTCGCGGATGCGCTCGACGGTGTAGACGATGGGCGCGCCCGGGTCGCCGGCCCGCAGGAAGTACGCGTGCAGGGAGTGGGCGTGCCGGTCCGCCGGGACGGTGCGTCCGGCGGCGACCAGCGCCTGGGCCGCGACCTGCCCGCCGAAGACGCGCGGGACGACGGCGGACCGGGACTGGCCGCGGAAGATGTTCTCCTCGATCTGCTCCAGGTCGAGCAGGTCGAGGAGATCGTTTAGTGCCTGGTTCATGGCACCTTTTCTACTGGCGGGTTGTTGCGGCAGCCCTACAGGCCCATGTCCTTCGCGATGATCGTCTTCATGATCTCGCTGGTGCCGCCGTAGATGCGGTTGACGCGGTTGTCCGCGTACAGGCGGGCGATCGGGTACTCGTTCATGAAGCCGTAGCCGCCGTGCAGCTGGAGGCAGCGGTCGATCACGCGGTGCGCGACCTCGGTGGTGAACAGCTTGGCGCTGGCGGCCTCGGCCGGGGTCAGCTCACCGGCGTCGAGAGCCTCCGTGGCCCGGTCGACGACGGCCTCGGCCGCGTCCACCTCGGCCTGGCAGGCGGCCAGCTCGAACTTGGTGTTCTGGAAGGCGGCGACGGGCTGGCCGAAGACGACCCGCTCCTGCACGTACTGCTTGGCGAACCGGACGGCGGCCTTGGCCTGTGCGTAGGCGCCGAAGGCGATGCCCCAGCGCTCGGAGGCGAGGTTGTGGCCGAGGTAGTAGAAGCCCTTGTTCTCCTCGCCGAGGAGGTCCTCGACGGGGACCTTGACGTCGACGAACGCGAGCTCGGCGGTGTCGGAGGTCTTGAGGCCCAGCTTGTCGAGCTTGCGGCCGACGGAGTAGCCCTCCGCCTTCGTGTCCACCACGAAGAGGGAGATGCCGTGCCGGCGGTCCTCCTTGGTGGGCGCCGAGGTGCGGGCGCAGACGATCATGCGGTCGGCGTGCACACCGCCGGTGATGAAGGTCTTGGCGCCGTTGAGGACGTAGTGCGTGCCGTCCTCGCTGAGCTTGGCGGTGGTCTTCATGCCCGCGAGGTCGGAGCCGGTGCCCGGCTCGGTCATCGCGATCGCCCACATCTCCTCGCCGGAGACGAACTTCGGCAGGTACCGCTTCTTCTGCTCGTCGGTGGCGAGCAGCTTTATGTACGGCAGGCCGAGCAGCACGTGCACACCGGAGCCGCCGAAGGCGACGCCCGCACGGGCGGTCTCCTCGTACAGGACGGCCTCGAACTTGTAGGAGTCGATGCCGGCGCCGCCGTACTCCTCGTCGACGCGGATACCGAAGACGCCGAGCTCGGCGAGCTTGTAGTAGAACTCGCGGGGAGCCTGGCCAGCGGCGAACCACTCGTCGTAGACGGGTACGACCTCGGCCTCGATGAAGGCGCGGATGGTCTCCCGGAACGCCTCGTGATCCTCGTCGAACAACGTACGGCGCACGGCCGCCACCTCCACGGACTTCGGCATGTCTAAGCGCTTGCTCAGACTCCAAGGTACCGGCGGGTAGGCGACGGGTCCAGGGCGAACGGACGAGCGAGGGGGGTAACGCTCGTCACTCCCCCGCCGCCGCCTCGAACGCCCCCCGCGCCATCCGGTGCAGCAGGACCGCGGTCGCGCCGCGGCCCGGCAGGGAACCCGGTCGGCCCAAGTGCGGGGTCGAGTTCAGGAGGCCGAAGACCGAGTGGACCGCCGAGCGGGCCGCGGGCTCGGGGAGCGCCGGGTAGACGCCGCGGAGCACGTCCACCCACAGTTCGACGTACTGCCGCTGGAGCTGCCGCACCAGTTTCCGGTCGCTGTCGCGCAAGCGGTCCAGCTCACGGTCGTGCAGGGTGATCAGTGGGCGGTCGTCGAGGGCGAAGTCGATGTGGCCCTCGATGAGGGAGTCCAGGACCTCCGGCGACGCGGTGCCCCCGTCGGCCTCCGCCAGGCGGCGCCTGGCCCCCGTCAGCAGCTGCCCGCTGATCCCCACCAGCAGCTCCGCGAGCATCGCGTCCTTGCCCGCGAAGTGCCGGTAGAGACCGGGCCCGCTGATGCCGACCGCGGCACCTATCTCGTCCACGCCGACACCGTGGAAGCCGCGCTCGGCGAACAGCCGGGCGGCCTCCTTGAGGATCTGCTCGCGGCGGGTCGGGGCGTCGGTTCTCGTGACCATGAAGGCAATTCTAGACAGGGAGGTTAGCGGTCGTTAACCTGAAGGAAATGCGTTAACGCTCATTAACAAGAATGAGGGGATCGCGGCATGGACCAGGCACCGGAGCTGACGAGCGCGGCGGACCCCGCGTCGGAGGCCTTTCGGGCCAACGAGGAGGCGCACCGCGTCCTCGTGGCGGAGCTGCGCGGCAAGCTCGCCGCGGCCGCACTGGGCGGCGGCGAGAAGGCGCGGGCCCGGCACACCGCGCGCGGCAAGCTGCTGCCCCGGGACCGGGTGGACACCCTCCTCGACCCCGGCTCCCCCTTCCTGGAGCTGGCCCCGCTGGCCGCCGACGGGATGTACGACGGGGCGGCCCCGGCGGCCGGCGTGATCGCCGGGATCGGCCGGGTCAGCGGGCGCGAGTGCGTGATCGTCGCCAACGACGCCACCGTCAAGGGCGGCACGTACTACCCGATGACCGTGAAGAAGCACCTGCGCGCCCAGGAGGTGGCCCTCGACAACCGGCTGCCGTGCGTGTACCTGGTCGACTCCGGCGGCGCCTTCCTCCCCATGCAGGACGAGGTCTTCCCGGACCGCGACCACTTCGGGCGGATCTTCTACAACCAGGCCCGGATGTCGGGGGCGGGCATCCCGCAGATCGCGGCCGTGCTCGGGTCCTGCACCGCCGGCGGCGCCTACGTCCCGGCCATGAGCGACGAGGCGGTCATCGTCCGCAACCAGGGCACGATCTTCCTCGGCGGCCCCCCGCTGGTGAAGGCCGCCACCGGCGAGGTCGTCACCGCCGAGGAACTGGGCGGCGGCGAGGTCCACTCCCGGGTCTCCGGCGTCACCGACCACCTCGCCGAGAACGACGCGCACGCGCTCAGGATCGTCCGGAACATCGCCGCCACGCTCCCCGCCCGGCGCTCCCTGCCCTGGGAGGTCGCCCCGGTCGTCGAGCCCAAGACCGACCCCTACGGCCTGTACGGCGCCGTCCCCGTCGACTCCCGCACCCCCTACGACGTCCGCGAGATCATCGCCCGGGTCGTCGACGGCTCCCGGTTCGCCGAGTTCAAGGCCGAGTTCGGGCAGACCCTCGTCACCGGCTTCGCCCGCATCCACGGCCACCCGGTCGGCATCGTCGCCAACAACGGCATCCTCTTCTCCGAGTCCGCCCAGAAGGGCGCCCACTTCATCGAGCTGTGCGACCAGCGCGGGATCCCGCTCGTCTTCCTCCAGAACATCTCCGGCTTCATGGTGGGCAAGGACTACGAGGCGGGCGGCATCGCCAAGCACGGCGCGAAGATGGTCACGGCGGTGGCCTGCACGAGGGTCCCGAAACTGACCGTCGTCGTGGGCGGTTCGTACGGCGCGGGCAACTACTCCATGTGCGGCAGGGCCTACTCCCCCCGCTTCCTGTGGATGTGGCCCAACGCCAAGATCTCCGTGATGGGCGGCGAGCAGGCCGCCAGCGTGCTGGCCACGGTCAAGCGGGACCAGCTGGAAGCCCGCGGGGAGTCGTGGCCGGCCGACGAGGAAGAGGCCTTCAAGGCGCCGGTCCGCGCCCAGTACGAGCGCCAGGGCAGCGCCTACTACGCGACCGCCCGGCTCTGGGACGACGGGGTCATCGACCCGCTCGACACCCGGCAGGTGCTGGGACTGGCCCTGACGGCCTGTGGCAACGCGCCGCTGGGTGAGCCCCAGTTCGGCGTCTTCCGGATGTGAGGAGGGGACTCGTGTTCGACACCGTACTCGTGGCCAACCGGGGCGAGATCGCCGTCCGGGTCATCCGCACCCTGCGCTCGCTGGGCGTCCGCTCGGTGGCCGTGTACTCCGACGCCGACGCGGACGCGCGGCACGTCCGGGAGGCCGACACCGCGGTCCGGATCGGTCCGGCGCCGGCGGGCGAGAGTTACCTGTCGGTGGAGCGGCTGCTGGCGGCGGCCGCCGTGAGCGGCGCCCAGGCGGTCCACCCTGGCTACGGCTTCCTCGCCGAGAACGCGGCCTTCGCACAGGCCTGCGCGGAAGCCGGCCTGGTCTTCATCGGCCCGCCGGCCGAGGCGATCGCGCTGATGGGCGACAAGATCCGCGCCAAGGAGACGGTGGCGGCGGCCGGGGTGCCGGTGGTGCCCGGCGGCCGTGACCCCGAACTGGCCGACGCCGCCCGCGAACTGGGCGCCCCCGTGCTCCTCAAGCCGTCCGCCGGCGGCGGTGGCAAGGGCATGCGGCTGGTACGGGACCTGCGGGACCTGGAAGACGAGATCGCCGCCGCCCGCCGCGAGGCCCGCGCCTCCTTCGGCGACGACACCCTCCTCGTCGAGCGCTGGATCGACCGCCCCCGGCACATCGAGATCCAGGTCCTGGCCGACGGCCACGGCAACGTCGTCCACCTCGGCGAGCGCGAGTGCTCGCTCCAGCGCCGGCACCAGAAGGTGATCGAGGAGGCGCCCTCGGTCCTGCTGGACGAGGACACCCGGGCGGCGATGGGCGAGGCTGCGGTGCAGGCGGCGCGCTCGTGCGGGTACGTCGGGGCGGGCACGGTGGAGTTCATCGTGCCGGGCGCCGACCCCTCGTCGTACTACTTCATGGAGATGAACACCCGCCTCCAGGTGGAGCACCCGGTCACCGAGCTGGTCACCGGCCTGGACCTGGTGGAGTGGCAGCTGCGGGTGGCGGCCGGGGAGCGGCTCGGGTTCGCGCAGGAGGACGTCCGGCTGACCGGGCACGCGGTCGAGGCCCGGATCTGCGCCGAAGACCCGGCGCGGGGCTTCCTGCCCACCGGCGGCACGGTCCTCCTCCTCGACGAGCCCTCGGGGGACGGCGTCCGCACCGACTCCGGGCTCGGCGAGGGCACCGAGGTCGGCAGCCGGTACGACCCGATGCTGTCCAAGGTGATCGCGTACGGCCCGGACCGCGCGACCGCGCTCCGCAAGCTCCGCCGGGCCCTCGCGGAGACGGTCACCCTGGGCGTGCAGACCAACGCCGGGTTCCTGCGCCGGCTCCTCGCCCATCCCGCGGTGGTGGCGGGCGAGTTGGACACCGGCCTGGTCGAGCGGGTCGTCGACGACCTGGTCTCCACGGACGTACCGGACGAGGTGTACGAGGCGGCCGCGGCCGTACGGCTGGAGGCGCTGAAGCCCGCCGCCGGCCAGGCGTGGACCGACCCCTTCTCGGTGCCCGGCGGCTGGCGGCTCGGCGGCACCCCCAGGCCCGTCACCTTCCACCTCCGGGTGCAGGACCCGGTGGAGTACGCCCCGCGCGGCACCCACACGGTCACCGCCGACCGCGTGTCCGTGACCCTGGACGGCGTCCGCCACACCTTCCACCGCGCCGCCGACTGGATCGGCCGCGACGGAGACGCCTGGCAGGTCCGTGACCACGACACGGTCGCCGCCTCGCTGAGCCGTACCGTCCGCTCCGGCGCCGACTCCCTCACCGCGCCCATGCCCGGCACGGTGACCGTCGTGAAGGTCGCCGTCGGCGACGACGTCACCGCCGGGCAGAGCCTGCTGGTGGTGGAGGCGATGAAGATGGAGCACGTCATCTCCGCCCCGCACGCCGGCACGGTCGCCGAACTCGACGTGCAGCCCGGTGCCACGGTCGCCATGGACCAGGTGCTGGCCGTGATCGCCCCGCACGAGGAGGAGACGGCATGACCACCCCGGAGAGCGCCCTTCCCATGGTCGTACCGGCCACGGATCTGCCCGCCCGGGTCCGGATCCACGAGGTCGGCGCCCGCGACGGCCTGCAGAACGAGAAGACGGCCGTGCCGACGGCGGTGAAGGCCGAGTTCGTCCACCGCCTGGCCGACGCCGGCCTGAGGACGATCGAGGCGACCAGCTTCGTCCACCCGGAGTGGGTGCCCCAACTGGCCGACGCGGAGGACCTGTTCCCCCGGCTGGCCGATCTCCGGGGCGTCGCCCTCCCCGTCCTGGTCCCCAACCGGCGCGGCCTGGACCGCGCGCTCGCCCTCGGGGCCTCCCGGGTCGCCGTCTTCGCCAGCGCCACCGAGTCCTTCGCCAAGGCCAACCTCAACCGCACGGTCGACGAGTCGCTGGCGGTGTTCGACCCGGTCGTCCGGCAGGCGAAGGACGCGAACGCGCACGTCCGCGGCTATGTCTCGATGTGCTTCGGCGACCCCTGGGAGGGCGCCGTCCCGTTCCACCAGGTGGTCCGGGTCTGCAGGGCACTGCGCGACATGGGCTGCGACGAGCTGAGCCTCGGCGACACCATCGGCGTGGCCACCCCCGGCCACGTCCTGGAGTTGCTGTCCCTCCTGAACGAGGAGGGCGTGCCGACGAACGTCCTCGGCGTGCACTTCCACGACACCTACGGCCAGGCGCTCGCCAACACCTACGCGGCCCTGGAACACGGCGTGACGACGATCGACGCGTCCGCCGGCGGGCTCGGCGGCTGCCCGTACGCCAAGTCCGCCACCGGCAACCTCGCCACCGAGGACCTGGTCTGGATGCTCCAGGGCCTCGGCATCGAGACCGGAGTCGACCTCGGCCGCCTGACCGCCACCAGCGTGTGGATGGCCGAACAACTGGGCCGACCCAGCCCGTCCCGTACCGTCCGCGCCCTCTCCCACCAGGAGTGACGACCATGGACCACCGCCTCTCCCCCGAACTGGAAGAACTCCGCCGTACGGTGGAGGAGTTCGCGCACGACGTCGTGGCGCCGAAGATCGGCGACTTCTACGAGCGGCACGAGTTCCCGTACGAGATCGTCCGCGAGATGGGCCGCATGGGCCTGTTCGGCCTGCCGTTCCCCGAGGAGTACGGCGGCATGGGCGGCGACTACCTGGCGCTCGGCCTCGCCCTGGAGGAGCTGGCCCGCGTCGACTCGTCGGTGGCGATCACGCTCGAAGCCGGGGTCTCCCTCGGAGCCATGCCGATCCACCTCTTCGGCACGGAGGACCAGAAGCGCGAATGGCTGCCGCGCCTGTGCTCCGGCGAGCTCCTGGGCGCCTTCGGCCTCACCGAGCCGGACGGCGGCAGCGACGCCGGCGCCACCCGCACCACGGCCCGCCTCGACCCCGCCACCGACGAGTGGGTGATCAACGGCAGCAAGTGCTTCATCACCAACTCGGGCACGGACATCACCGGGTTGGTCACCGTCACCGCGGTAACCGGCCGCAAGCCCGACGGCAAGCCGCAGATCTCCTCGATCATCGTCCCGTCCGGCACCCCCGGCTTCACGGTCGCCGCCCCCTACTCCAAGGTCGGCTGGAACGCCTCCGACACCCGCGAGCTGTCCTTCGCCGACGTCCGGGTCCCCGCCGCCAACCTGCTGGGCGAGGAGGGCCGCGGCTACGCCCAGTTCCTGCGCATCCTGGACGAGGGCCGTATCGCCATCGCCGCCCTGGCCACGGGCCTCGCCCAGGGCTGCGTCGACGAGTCCGTCAAGTACGCCAAGGAGCGCCACGCCTTCGGCCGCCCCATCGGCGCCAACCAGGCCATCCAGTTCAAGATCGCCGACATGGAGATGAAGGCCCACACGGCCCGCCTCGCCTGGCGCGACGCGGCCTCCCGCCTGGTGGCCGGCGAACCCTTCAAGAAGGAGGCGGCCCTCGCCAAGCTGTACTCCTCCACCATCGCCGTGGACAACGCCCGCGACGCGACCCAGGTCCACGGCGGCTACGGCTTCATGAACGAGTACCCGGTGGCCCGCATGTGGCGCGACTCCAAGATCCTGGAGATCGGGGAGGGCACGAGCGAGGTGCAGCGGATGCTGATCGCACGGGAGCTGGGTCTGGTGAGCTGAGCCGATCGCCCGGGTCCCGCACCCCGCGAACGCGCCCGGGCACGAGAGGGATACCGGAAACTCGGATGACCGCGGGCTTCGGTCGGCGCTAGCGTGCGGCGGTGATCAGCGGTGAGGGAACACGTCTGGGTGCACAGGCCGCACGCCGCCTGGCGGAGACCGGCCTCTACGAGGTCGAACCGGGGCTGACGGACGCCGAGTTCGAGCGCATCGAACGCGACTACGGCTTCGAGTTCGCCGACGACCACCGGGCGTTCCTCGCCGCCGGTCTTCCGGTCAACGTCCCTCCCGAGGACGGGCAGACCTGGTCCAGGCCCTGGCCGGAATGGCGCGGCGGCGATCTGGACAGCGTGCGCCGACAGCTCGACTGGCCGGTGGAGGGTGTTCTGCTCGATGTCGAGCACAACGCGTTCTGGTACGAGGGCTGGGGCGAACGTCCGGCTGACGGCGCGGCGGCACTGGACGCGGCGCGGCATCATCTGCTCGCGGTGCCGGTACTGGTGCCCGTGTACGCCCACCGGTACCTGCCCGCCGGCCGGGGAAGCTTCGGGCATCCGGTGCTCTCGATGTGGCAGACCGACGTCATCTACTACGGGCTGGACCTGGTCGACTACATCCACCGGGAGTTCGACGAGGCACGGGGTGACGTCGACGAGAGCTGGAGCCCGCGGGCAACGGCTCCCTTCTGGCGGGACCTCCTCTGACGACAACGAGAACGGACGAGCGCCGATGCTTTCGGCAATCGTGGTGAACAAGGCCGGCCGCGAGCCATCGGAACAGTTCTCCGACCTTGTCCGCGGCCTCCCCTTCTCCCGTTCGGACGAATGGAGCCGGCACGACGAGCAGCAGGCTCTCTTCACCCACTACCGCGAAGGCAGTTGACCTGCTGTCACGCGCCCTGGGCCGATCTCCTTCTGATCCGTAGGTCTGTGGAGACGGCCTCGTGCTGGGCCTTGTTCGGCTGTTTGGCAAACGAAAAGAGAGGCCGTGCCGGGCGTCGCGAGGGTCAAAGGTCCTCGACCTGTGATCATGGAGCGTTCATTGGAAGTGATCGACGAGGAGCTTCACGTCTCGGGCCCGATGTGCCGCCGTCGTGGGGCGCTCGCGGGAACGCGCTGTAGGTGATGTGGTGAACTGGTTGACCTCGCTGCCGGCGGCGGTGCTGGTTGTGGGCGGACTCCTGCTTGCCTTGCTGGTTGCGGCAGTGGCGCGGGTCGGCGTCCGGGCGCTCGTACCGGTCGATGAACGGGATCGGGTGCCGCAGATCGCGACGCCCCTGATGCCGACACTCGGCGCTGCCTTCGCGATCTTTGCGGCACTCTCACTGGCCAGCGAGGCCGGCTACCTGCGGGCAGCCGAGGGGTTGGTCAGCGATGAGGCGGCAGCGTCCTCCCGCCTCGCATGGGCGGCGACAAGTCCGCAAGTCCAGTCGGAGCCGATCCATGCGGCACTGCTGGACTACTTGCAGACCACGCGTGCCAGGGAGTGGGAAGGTACAGCAGCGGCGTCCGGTGACGACCCGGCCACCGCTCGTGCGATCGCCCGGTTGGAGCGCGGTGTGCGCGCCGAGGCGGCCCGGCCCGATGTGGGAACCCCGACAGGCACGGAGCTGGTGGCCTCCCTGGACGCTGTCACCAGTAGTCGTCGCGCCCGCGTTGCGGCTGCCTCACGCGACGTTCCCGCGCTCTACGTCGTCACGCTTGTGGTCAGCGGACTGGCCTTGATCGTGAACTCCGGCGCACTGGTCTTCCGCAGCAGTCTGCGAACGTCGCTGCTCATCGTAGGGGTTGCGAGTGTGGTCGGCCTGAGCCTGGCGCTGCTCTTCGCACTCAGCGCACCCTGGAGCGGGCCGTTCATCGTCAGTGGACATCCGCTCGACGCCGTCATCGGAGACCTGAAATCCGGCTTCTTCGACGGCAGGCCGTAGGCGGCGGCGCGATCAGCGCGCCGCCAACTGATCACCGGCTACCGTGACCTGCGGCCACCTAACCGATCAACGCCCTGGCCTGCTGTCGAGCTGTCGACAGCTGTCGACATCGGTCACCATCGAGCCCTTTCACGCCAGGAGGGCCCGGGAGAGCACTCACGCGTGAGCACCGCATCAGGAGTTCGATCGGGTGGCTGCCATACGGCCCTCGCGCTCCCACCGCCATGGCGCGCATGATTGCTCAAGGCCGCCTGCGTTCGCTGTCGTTGATGTCAGATGGTGATGTCAGGTTGGATGACCCGATGGAGCGTATTGAGGCCGAACTGTTCACGGACGGCGGCAACAACGCCGTGGTGCGCCTGCCCGGCAGACGGTTCCCCGGGGTCTTGGTACAGGGCGACTCCCTTCGCATCCTCCGCAGCGACGCGGCCGAGGTGGCGGACGCGTGCGAACGGGGCAACCTGGATGAAGCGCGGGAGTCCGCAGACCTGCTTCTTACGAACCTGGATGCTCTGCTCACACGGTACGAGGCTGCGTTGGCCGAGCACGATATTCCGCGGCCGTACTGAGCTGTCGGGCCATCAGCTTGGGAAGCTGCGACCATTTGGAGCAGGTCTGGGCGCTGACCTGGGCCAATGGCTGGGTCGGGGCCTCGCCCGGCTCAGTTGCCTTCACCGTGATTCCCCGCTGTTCCCCGCTCTATCCGGTGCGCTGGTGGTGCGGCTTCCGCGTTCCTGCCTGACGCCGCTGGTCCGTCGGCATCGCCGTAGAGGTCTGGTGGTACTGCCGGTCCCAGCGTCAGTGGTGACCAACACGCTTTCCAATTGTGGTGGTGCTTCCTGAGGCCGTGAACATGGTCGTTCACCTGCGTTCACAAATGGCCTGGATCCGTTTCCCACCGGGCCCGTGATCTCGTCTGAACGGCCGTGAACTCCTATGACTGAGACGGAAACCGAGACGAGGCCCCTTCGACCTCACGGGTGGCGACAGTCAGAGCCGGCCGATACGCGATTCCGGTAGGGGCCCTCGTGCGCCTCTCCGCGCAACCAGTCGGTGAGTCACTGCGCGAATGATTGCCCGATCGGCGCAGAGCGCAGGGGCATGCCGGATACAGCACAGGTGGGGTCCCAGTCCCACGTCTGGCCGTCGGTCGTCCGGAAGTCGATCAGCGCCCACATCGCGCGTCCCCGGTCCATCAGCGGGACGATCCCCGACGGGAGGACGTCATCGTGGCGGATGGTGGCGGAGAATCTCGCGGGGCCCTGCAGCAGCGGAGCAGCAGCGCCGACTACGTGACGATGAGCAGAACGATCCACATGACCGCGGCGAGAACCGGAAGCGCATATGCGATCAGCGGCATCGCGCTGGGACCAGAGATGCGGCTAACTGTGTAGGTTTCCGCGTAGTCCGTCAGACGCTCGGCAGTACGTCGTTGGATGGCCCGGTTGTAGCGGTGATATCGGTGTCCCAC
This sequence comes from Streptomyces sp. NPDC054770, assembly GCF_053611985.1. Lineage (NCBI taxonomy): Bacteria > Bacillati > Actinomycetota > Actinomycetes > Kitasatosporales > Streptomycetaceae > Streptomyces > Streptomyces sp. NPDC054770. The sequence continues at coordinate 17,197 of NZ_JBSHBL010000038.1, read as the reverse complement.
GTATGCCCAGATGACGGTGAGAGCGAGCCCGAAGCTGGCCAAGACACGTGCTGCCGCGTGCGTGGTGCCCGATGCGGCAGTGCTGCTGTAGGCCACCGCCAGCAGAGATTGCGCGACCAGGAACAGGTTGCCGCGCTGGAAGAGCATGGTGTCGGTGTGGAGGTGGTGCTCCCACAGACGGGCGTCTGCGTCTCGCCGCTGTTCGTCGTTCTCTGGCGTCGACATGCGGCAGGTCTGCCCGCGGCTTCAGGGGAATAGTCGACTCCGGCAGGGCTCACAGCAGTATTCCCCGGCGTGAACTTTGCCGAGGGAGCGCTGTCGTCGCAGAGTCACGCGGTGGCGACCGCAGCAACGTCGAAGTGGTCGGTAACGACTGAATTTCACCCGTTGCCGAGAGCCTGCAGCTTGGGAAGCCAAGGGCATTTACGGGAGGTTGCCGAACCGACCGACTCCGCGTCGGTGTCGTGGGGCGCCTCGGCCGCCGCGGCGTTGAGCGCGGCACCGAGTTCTCTCATCAGGACGACCTCTTCGTCACTTCGTAGGCTGACGCCGAGGTACCGCTCTGGCTCGTCGGCGTCGCAGAAGTCGTCGAAGAGTGTGTGGAAGACATGGGCCAGGTCTTCGAACGCCGACGGGTCGAGCCACACATCCCGCTGCCATGGTGGATTGGCCAGAGCCAACACAACGGGTACGGCGTGGACTCGGTGGTTCGCTATGAGTCGGGCGGCATCGCTCACGAGTCCGAGCGTAGCGACCCCGAACCCGCACACCCCAACACTCTTAGTCGTATGGACGAGTGGGCAAGCCGTGTGGCAGGTGATCGTCATGAGCCCTGGAGGTCGGGTTCACGGATCGCTGTTTGATGTCGAGAACGTGCCACCGGCTCCGTCCCAGGAACATCAGCGGCCACCACCGGCCGCGCGGGGAAGAAGGAGAGACCAGCATGGCGATTCAGCGGATGGACAACGTCGGCATCGTCGTCGAGGACATGGACGCCGCCATCGCGTTCTTCGTGGAACTCGGTATGGAGCTGGAGGGCAGGGCGGAGGTCGAGGGCCTCTTCGCCGACCGGTGCACCGGACTCGACGGCGTCCGCTGTGACATCGCGATGGTCCGGACCCCGGACGGACACAGCCGGATCGAGCTGGCGAAGTACCGCAGCCCCGCGGTGATCGACGCCGGGCCGCGCAACCGGCCGCACAACATCCTGGGCACGCACCGCGTCATGTTCGCCGTGGACGACATCGAGGACACCGTTGCCCGCCTGCGCCCTCACGGCGCCGAACTCGTCGGCGAGATCGCCCGGTTCGAGGACAGCTATCTGCTCTGCTACCTCCGCGGCCCCGAGGGCATCATCGTCGGACTGGCCGAGCAACTGCGCTGAGGAAGCGACGATACGAACGTCGGGTACAGCGCCGGGTGGCTGCCGATCCGCTGTGGAGCTGCCATCTTGGGATGATGAGGAGGCATGCTCTGGAAGACGGCGAGGTTGGTCGTCCGGCGCTGGTCCTGGTGCACGGCGCCGGGCAAGGTGCGCGGATGTGGCGACGTCAACTGAGGGCGTTGTCCGACGACTTTCACGTGGTGGCCCCTGATCTGCCGGGGTTCGGCGGCAGGCCCGGCCGGTTCAGCCTCGCGGCGGCCGTGGAGTCCGTGACCGAGGTCGCCCGGGAGCTGGAGCGGGTTCACCTGTGCGGCCATTCTCTCGGGGCGATCGTGGCGGCACGGGTCGCGGCTGAGAGCCCGGACCTCGTTGCCCGGTTGGTTCTGTCCGGTGGACCCGAGATCGCACCTGGCAGGACGTCAGCACGGCGGCTCCGGATCGAACGGCACCGCCCCGGCCGGCTGGTGCGCGCGATCTCCGACCTCCCCGACCGTGCCGGGTGGATCGACCTGCTGGACGCTCTGGAGACCAGCGATGTCTCCGGTGCGCTTCCGCAGATCGCCGCGCCCACGCTTGTGCTGTGCGGGAAACGGGATCGTGCCGTTCTGGCGGACGCCCGACGGTCCGCGGCGGCCGTCCCGGGAGCCCAGCTGCTCGTGGTTCCGCATACCGGTCATCTCATGCCCATGACGGCGCCGCACGCGTTCAACGCCATCGTCCGGGGATTCCTCGCCCCCGAGCAGCAGACGCGTTGAGGGCAGCGTCCCGTCGCGGCTCGTAGACTCACCGCGTGGCATTCATGAGCACCCCGCACTGCTGCTTCCTGTGACCGGAAGGCGTTGAGGGCGAGGCCGGTCGGCGTCGCCCTCCTTGGTGTGCCTGCGGTGTGAGCCACGTTCACGCAGGCACTGCCCTTCTCCTTCCCTCGCTGCCAGGAGTGCCTCGTGCCCGTTCCGCTTCCCCCTGCCCTCGAACTCTCCCTCGATCTGCTGCGCTGCCCCACGTGCCGCACGCGCCGCCTGCACCCCGGCCGCAACGCACTTCGCTGCCCCGCGGGGCACAGTTTCGACATCGGCCGCCACGGCTACGTCGGCCTGCTGACCGGCACCCGTGCCACCAGCGGCGACGAGGCGGCCATGGTCCAGGCCCGGGAACGGTTCCTGGCCACCGGCGGCTACGCGCCCATCCGCGGGGTCGTGGCCCGTCTGGTGGCCGGAGCCCTGCGCGAGCAGGCCACGGTTGTGGACGTGGGCTGCGGCACCGGCTACTACCTGGCCGGTGTGCTCGACCAGTTGCCCGGCGCCCGGGGCCTCGGTCTGGACACGTCGGTGCGGGCGCTGCGCTCGGCGGCCCGGGCCCATGACCGCGCCGCCGCCGCGGCCTGGGACGTCTTCCGGCCCTTTCCGCTGGCCACCGGGGTCGCCGATGTCGTCCTGGACGTGTTCGCGCCGCGCAACCCGGCCGAGTTCCACCGGGTGCTCCGCCCGACCGGCCGGCTGATCGTGGTCCGCCCCACCGGGCGGCACCTGGCCGAACTGCGCGACCGGCTGCCCGCGATGGTGACGATCGACCCGGCCAAGGAACAGCGCCTGCACCGGGCGCTGGATCCCTTCTTCGCCGTCGCCGGCACCGAACGCGTGGAGTACCGCGCGCTCCTGACCCCGAAGGAGGCCCTGGACCTGCTGGAAATGACCCCGAGCGCACGGCACTTGAGTCATGCGGACCTGAGCGATGACGGCATCCTGCCCGGCCGGATCACCGTCTCCGTGCTGGCCACCGCCTACCGGCCCCGGTGACCGCGACGGGGCTCGACAGGGACGCGGCAGGGACGCGACAGAGGCCCGGATCTGGACAAGATCTGAGGTTAGGCTAACCTAATCTCCATCCCGTCCGGCGGTGTTTCCGCACGTCCGAAAGCAGCCACACCTATGTCCAACGTCAGAGCAGCCCACCTCACTCGCCGTGGCATCCTCGCTGCCGGCGGCGCCCTCGGTCTCGGCGCCGCGCTCGCGGCCTGCGGTGACGGCGACGCGAAAAGCGGCTCCTCCGGCAAGGAGACGACGGCCGCCGAGTCCGGTCCCTGGACCTTCAAGGACGACCGCGGGACCACGGTGAAGCTGGACAAGGCCCCGGCAAACATCGTCGCGTTCGTCGGGGTCGCCGCCGCGCTGTACGACTACGGCATCGGCGTGAAGGGCGTCTTCGGGCCGACCACGACCAAGGCCGGCAAGGCCGATGTCCAGGCCGGCGACATGGACGTGAGCAAGCTGACCGTCCTCGGCAACGAGTGGGGGCAGTTCAATGTCGAGAAGTACGCGGCGCTCGCCCCGGACGTCCTCATCACCACGATGTTCGACGCCGCCGGCACCCTCTGGTACGTCCCGGACGAGTCAAAGGACAAGATCGCCAAGCTCGCCCCGAGCGTCGGCATCTCGGCCTACGACCGTCAGCTGACCGTCCCGCTCCAGCGCATCTGGGCGCTCGCCGAGTCGCTCGGCGCGGACCTGACGGCGAGCAAGGTGACCGACGCGAAGAAGCGGTTCGAGGAGGCGTCCTCCCGGCTGCGCGCCGCCGCCAAGGCGCACCCCGACATCAAGGTGCTGGCCGGTTCCGCCGCCCAGGACCTGTTCTACGTCTCCGGCACCAACCTCTCGGTGGACCTGGAGTACTTCAAGGCCCTCGGCGTGAACTTCGTCGAGCCGTCGGCGTCCGTACTGAAGGCGAGCGGCGGCTGGTACGAGTCGCTGAGCTGGGAGAACGTCGACAAGTACCAGGCCGACATCATCATGATGGACGACCGTACGGCGACCATCCAGCCCGCCGACATCACCCAGGCCACCTGGAAGAAGCTCCCCGCGGTCAAGGCCGGCCAGGTCATCGCCCGCTCCCCCGAGCCGATCTTCTCCTACGACAAGTGCGTCGCGATGGTGGAGAACCTCGCCAAGGCGCTGGAGACGGCGAAGAAGGTCAGCTGACCCCACCCAGGCAACCCGTACAACTTCCTGAGTCTCAGGAGCTCATATGACGACGGCCGTAGCCGCCCCGTTCCGTTTCTTCTCCCTCCAGGTCGTACGGACGAGGCGGCTCGGTCCGTCTCTGGTCCGGGTCACCTTCGCCGGCGCCGACCTGACGCACTTCCACTCCCATGGACGCGACCAGTCCCTCTCCCTGTTCATCCCGGCCGAGGGGCACACCGAGCCCGTCGTACCCGTCGAGCTGGGATGGGGGTCCCCCCGCTCGAGCGAAGCCGAGAGTGGGGGAGGGTGGTGGCAGGGCTGGCGTGAACTCCCGGACGGCGTACGGGCCGTGATGCGGTCGTACACGCTGCGGGCGCTGCGCCGGGACCCGGACGAGATCGACATCGACTTCGTGCTGCACGGAGTCGAGCCGGGCGCGGCCGTCGCGGCCGGGCCCGCCTCCCGGTGGGCCTCCCGGGCCGCCGCCGGTGACCGGGTGATCCTGCTCGGACCCGCGATCGCCGACAACCGGGCGATCCGGTTCCGGCCGCCCGAGGACACCGATCTGGTGCTGGTGTGGGGTGACGAGACCGCCGTACCCGCCGCGACCGCCATCCTCGAATCCCTTCCCGCCGGCGCGCGCGTGCGCGCCTGGCTGGAGGTGCCGTGCGCCGGGGACGTCCAGGACGTGGCCACCGAGGCGGAGGCGGAGATCACCTGGCTGGTGGGCGGCCGCGATGCCACGCAGGAGATCCGCGCCGCTCAACTCCCCTCCCACGCACATCCGTACGTCTGGATCGCCGGGGAGTCGGGGCGGGTGAAGGAGCTGCGCCGGCATCTCGTCGGCGAGCGCGGGATCGACCGGCGCCGGGTCACCTTCGTCGGGTACTGGCGGCGGGGTCTGACGGAGGAGCAGCTCCGGGCGACAGGCGAGTAGTTACGGCCGCCGACGTGACGGCTGTCACGGGAGGGGCAGCGTTTCACTCGCGTTACTTAGGTTAGGCTAACCTAAGTGGAGCCGATCACTCCCCTCCCCCGCACGGATCGTCCCGGAGGACCCCCTCATGCGCTCGCACCTGCTCAATGACCTCACCGCGGAGCACTACCGCCGCTCCGTGACCGAAGGAGTAGAGCGGGTGGCGGCCAAACTCGCCACCACCGACCGTCCGTTCACGGGTGTCACCGTCGACGCCCTGTCCCCCCTCATCGACGGCATCGACCTCGACCGGCCGCTGCACGACACCACCGCGGTCCTGGACGAGCTGGAGGACGTCTACCTCCGAGACGCCGTCTACTTCCACCACCCCCGCTACCTCGCCCACCTCAACTGCCCGGTGGTCATCCCGGCGGTGCTCGGCGAGGCGGTGCTCTCCGCCGTCAACTCCTCCCTGGACACCTGGGACCAGTCGGCCGGCGGCACCCTCATCGAGCGGAAACTGATCGACTGGACCGCCGAGCGGATCGGCTTCGGCGAGGCCGCCGACGGCGTGTTCACCTCCGGCGGCACCCAGTCCAACCTCCAGGCGCTGCTGCTGGCGCGGGAGGAAGCGAAGAGCGACAGCCTCGCCGAACTGCGGATCTTCGCCTCCGAGGTCAGCCACTTCAGCGTGAAGAAGTCGGCGAAACTGCTCGGCCTCGGCCAGGACGCGGTGGTCTCCGTCCCCGTCGGCGCCGACAAGCGGATGCAGACCGTGGCCCTCGCCCGCGAGCTGGAGCGCTGCAAGCAGGACGGTTTTGTGCCCATGGCCGTCGTCGCCACCGCCGGCACCACCGACTTCGGCTCCATCGACCCGCTGCCGGAGATCGCCGAGCTGTGCGAGCAGTACGGCGTCTGGATGCACGTCGACGCGGCCTACGGCTGCGGGCTGCTCGCCTCCCTGAAGCACCGGGACCGGATCGCCGGCATCGAGCGCGCCGACTCGGTCACCGTCGACTACCACAAGTCCTTCTTCCAGCCGGTGAGTTCCTCCGCGGTGCTGGTCCGGGACGCCTCGACCCTGTGCCATGTCACATATCACGCGGACTACCTCAACCCCCGCCGCATGGTCACCGAACGCATCCCCAACCAGGTCGACAAGTCCCTCCAGACCACCCGCCGCTTCGACGCCCTCAAGCTGTGGATGACCCTGCGCACCATGGGCGCCGACGGCATCGGCGAACTCTTCGACCAGGTCTGCGAGCTGGCGGCGGAGGGCTGGCGGCTCCTGGCGGCCGACCCGCGCTACGACGTCGTCGTCGAGCCGTCCCTGTCCACCCTCGTCTTCCGCTACATCCCGGCGGCCGTCACCGACCCGGCCGAGATCGACCGGGCCAACCTGTACGCCCGCAAGGCCCTGTTCGCCTCCGGCGACGCCGTGGTCGCGGGCACCAAGGTCGGCGGCCGCCACTACCTCAAGTTCACCCTGCTCAACCCCGAGACCACGACGGCCGACATCGCCGCCGTCCTCGACCTGATCGCCGGCCACGCCGAGCAGTACCTGGGAGAGTCCCTTGACCGCGCGTCCTGAAGCCCCGAGCAAGACCTACGACTTCGTGGGGATCGGGCTCGGCCCGTTCAACCTCGGCCTCGCCTGCCTGACCGAGCCGATCGCCGAACTGGACGGCGTCTTCCTGGACTCGAAGCCCGACTTCGAGTGGCACGCCGGCATGTTCCTGGACGGTGCCCACCTCCAGACCCCGTTCATGTCGGACCTGGTCACCCTCGCCGACCCCACCTCGCCGTACTCCTTCCTCAACTACCTGAAGGAGAAGGGCCGGCTGTACCCGTTCTACATCCGGGAGAACTTCTATCCCCTGCGGGTGGAGTACGACGACTACTGCCGCTGGGCGGCGAACCGGCTGACCAACGTCCGCTTCGACACGACGGTGACGGAGGTCCGGTACGACGACACGGACGAGGTCTACGTCGTCACGACGGCCGCCGGTGGGACGGGCGAGACGTGCCAGACGTACCGCGCCCGTCGCCTGGTCCTCGGCACCGGCACCCCGCCCCACATCCCCGAGGCCTGCCAGGGCCTGGGCGGCGACTTCATCCACAACTCGCGCTACCTGCGGCACAAGCAGGAGCTCCAGTCCAAGGAGTCGATCACGCTGGTCGGCAGCGGCCAGTCCGCCGCCGAGATCTACTACGACCTGCTCGGCGAGATCGACGTCCACGGCTACCGGCTGAACTGGGTGACCCGCTCCCCGCGCTTCTTCCCGCTCGAATACACCAAGCTCACGCTGGAGATGACCAGCCCCGAGTACATCGACTACTACCACGCCCTGCCCGAGGCGACCCGCTACCGGCTCACCGCCGAGCAGAAGGGCCTCTTCAAGGGCATCGACGGCGACCTGATCAACGAGATCTTCGACCTGCTCTACCAGAAGAACCTCGGCGGCCCGGTGCCGACCAGACTGCTGACCAACTCGTCCCTGAACGCGGCCGCTTACGACAACGGCACCTACACCCTCTCCCTCCGCCAGGAGGAGCAGGACAAGGACTACGAGATCGAGACCCAGGGCCTGGTCCTGGCCACCGGCTACAAGTACGCCGAGCCCGAGTTCCTGAAGCCCGTCCGGGACCGGCTGCGCTACGACACGCACGGCAACTTCGACGTGGCCCGCAACTACGCGATCGACGTCACCGGCCGGGGCGTCTTCCTCCAGAACGCCGGCGTCCACACCCACAGCATCACCAGCCCCGACCTGGGCATGGGCCCCTACCGGAACGCGTACATCATCCGCGAGCTGCTCGGCTCGGAGTACTACCCGGTGGAGAAGACGATCGCCTTCCAGGAGTTCGCCGTATGAGCACGATGACGACGACCTTCACGTTCCGGCCCCTCGACCCCCTCCAGGACGCCGAGCTGCTGCACCACTGGGTCACCCACCCCAAGGCGGCCTACTGGATGATGCAGGACGCCCGGCCGGCGGACGTCGAGCGGGCGTACCTGGAGATCGCGGCCGACGAGCACCACCACGCCCTGCTGGGCATCGGCGAGGACGGTGAGCCGGCCTTCCTCATGGAGTACTACGACCCGGCCCACCGCGAGCTGGTCGGGCTCTACGAGCCCGAACCCGGTGACGTCGGGATGCACTTCCTCACCCCCGCCACCGACACGCCCGTGCACGGCTTCACGAAGGCCGTCATCACGGCCGTGGTGGCCCGCCTCTTCGAGGACCCGGCGGCCCGCCGGATCGTCGTCGAGCCGGACGTGCACAACACGGCCGTACACGCACTGAACGAGGCCGTCGGGTTCGTGCCCGTACGGGAGATCCAGAAGCCGGAGAAGAAGGCGTTGCTGAGCTACTGCACCCGGGAGCGGTTCGAGAGGGCGGTGGCCGCCGTATGACCCTCGCCGACGCCGTGGCCCACCTCTCCCCCGAACGCTGGGAGAAGGCCAACCGGCTCCTGATACGCAAGGCGCTCGCAGAGTTCGCCCACGAGCGCCTGATCACCCCGGAGGCGGACGGGCCGTCGTACGTCGTCCGCAGCGACGACGGGCTCACCCGCTACCGCTTCACCGCCGTCCGCCGCGCCCTCGACCACTGGCAGGTGGACGCCGACTCGATCACCCGTACCCGCGACGGCGCCGAACTCCCCCTCGCCGCCCTGGACTTCTTCATCGAGCTGAAGGACGCCCTGGGGCTCAGCGAGGAGGTCCTGCCGGTCTACCTGGAGGAGATCTCCTCCACGCTCTCCGGCACCTGCTACAAGCTCACCAAGCCCCAGGTCCCGGTCGCCGAGCTGGCACGCTCCGGCTTCCAGGCGATCGAGACCGGGATGACCGAGGGCCACCCCTGCTTCGTCGCGAACAACGGGCGGCTCGGCTTCGGCGTCCACGAGTACCTGTCGTACGCCCCCGAGACCGCGAGCCCGGTCCGGCTGGTGTGGCTGGCGGCGCACCGGTCGCGGGCCGCGTTCACGGCGGGGGTCGGGATCGAGTACGAGGCCTTCGTACGGGACGAGCTGGGCGCGGCGACCGTCGAGCGGTTCGACGGCGTGCTGCGCGAGCGGGGCCTGGACCCCGCCGACTACCTCCTCATCCCGGTCCACCCCTGGCAGTGGTGGAACAAACTCACCGTCACCTTCGCCGCCGAGGTCGCCCGCGGGTACCTGGTCTGCCTGGGCGAGGGCGACGACGAGTACCTGGCCCAGCAGTCCATCCGGACCTTCTTCAACAGCTCGCATCCGCAGAAGCACTACGTCAAGACCGCGCTCTCGGTCCTCAACATGGGCTTCATGCGCGGGCTTTCCGCCGCCTACATGGAGGCCACCCCGGCCATCAACGACTGGCTGGCCCAGCTCATCGACAACGACCCGGTGCTCAAGTCCACCGGCCTGTCGATCATCCGGGAGCGGGCGGCCGTCGGCTACCGGCACCTGGAGTACGAGAAGGCGACCGACCGCTACTCGCCGTACCGGAAGATGCTGGCCGCGCTGTGGCGGGAGAGCCCGGTCCCGTCCCTGCGGGAGGGCGAGTCCCTGGCGACCATGGCCTCCCTGCTGCACGTGGACCACGAGGGCGCCTCCTTCGCGGCCGCGCTCATCGAGCAGAGCGGGCTGCCGGCCAAGGAGTGGCTGCGCGCCTACCTCCGGGCCTACTTCACGCCGCTCCTGCACAGCTTCTACGCCTACGACCTGGTGTTCATGCCGCACGGCGAGAACGTCATCCTGGTGCTGGAGGACGGGGTGGTGCGGCGGGCGGTGTACAAGGACATCGCCGAGGAGATCGCGGTCATGGACCCGGACGCGGTGCTGCCGCCGACGGTCGAGCGGCTGCGCGTCGAGGTCCCCGAGGACAAGAAGCTGCTTTCCATCTTCACGGACGTCTTCGACTGCTTCTTCCGCTTCCTCGCCGCGCACCTCGCGACCGAGGGGGTCCTGACGGAGGACGACTTCTGGCGGACGGTCGCCGAGATCACCCGTGAGTACCAGGAGTCGGCGCCCGAACTCGCCGACAGGTTCGCGCGGTACGACATGTTCGCGCCCGAGTTCGCGCTGTCCTGCCTCAACCGGCTCCAGCTGCGCGACAACCGGCAGATGGTGGACCTGGCCGACCCGTCGGGCGCCCTCCAGCTGGTCGGAACCCTGAGAAATCCCGTCGCGGGGTTCTGATCCGGGCAGGCGGGCTCCCCCGAGTACGGTCCTCGGGGGAGCCCGTCGGTCGTTTCACCCTGGTTTCACCCTAGGGTGCGGGCCAGGGCACCTGCGGCGAGCGGTAGTAGGCGATGCCGAGGGCGTCCCAGCGCGGGGCCTGGGCGGCGAGCCGCACCTTGTAGGCGTCCCAGGAGTGGGTGGCGGCCGGCGACCAGCCGAGCTCCGCGACTCCCGGCAGCCGCGGGAAGGCCATGTAGTCGATGTCGGCGTCCGTCACGATGGTCTCGGTCCACAGCGGCGCCTCGACGCCCTTGACGGCCGAACCCGGGGCGCCGGCGAGGTAGTCGCCCGGGTCCCAGTCGTACGACCGCTTCACCTCCACCAGTCCGGCCCAGTCCTGGCCCAGCGGGGTGTCCTCGGTGTACTTCATGTCCAGGTACACCCGGTCGGCGGGCGAGAGGATCAGCCCGGTGCCGTTCCGAGCGGCCGCGACCACCTGGGCCTTCTCGTCCGCGCTCGTGTCTTCCTGCCCCCAGTACTGGGCGATCGCCCCCTTGGCCGGGTGGGCGCCGGTCAGCTGGTGCCAGCCGATCACCGTCTTGCCGTACTTCGCGACGATCGGCTGCACCCGGTCCATGAACGTGACGTAGTCCTCGTGGCTGGTGGAGTGCGCCTCGTCGCCGCCGATGTGGAGGTAGCGGCCGGGGGTGAGGGCGGCCAGTTCGCGGATGACGTCGGCGGCGAAGTCGTACGTCACCTGCTTGCCGGCGCACAGCGAGCTGAAGCCGACCTCCGTGCCCGTGTACAGCGGCGGCGCGGTGCCGTCGCAGTTGAGGTCGGCGTAGGAGGCGAGGGCCGCGTCGGTGTGGCCCGGCATGTCGATCTCGGGGACGACTTCGAGGTAGCGGGAGGCGGCGTACCGGACGATCTCCTCGTACTGGGCCTTGGTGTAGAAGCCGCCCCGGCCGCCGCCGACCTGGGTCGAGCCGCCGTAGGCCGCCAGGCGCGGCCAGGAGTCGATCGCGAGGCGCCAGCCCTGGTCGTCGCTCAGATGCAGATGCAGCTCGTTGATCTTGTAGAGGGCCAGCTGGTCGATGTAACGCTCGACCTGGGCCACGGTGAAGAAGTGCCGGGAGACGTCGAGCATCGCGCCCCGGTAGGCATAGCGCGGGCGGTCGCTGACGGTGCCGCCGGCGACCAGCCAGGGTCCGGGCTGGACGGTGTCCTTCTCGACGGCCGCCGGGAGCAGCTGGCGCAGGGTCTGGACGCCGTGGAAGAGGCCGGCGGGCTGGGCGGCGGTGATGGTGACGCCGTCGCGGCCGCTGTCGAGACGGTAGCCCTCGGCGCCGAACGGGCCGTGGGACAGGACGAGCCGGATGCCCGCCGTGCCGTGGGTGGTCAGGGGCAGCCGGTAGCCGGTCGACGGGCGCAGCAGGTCCGCGAGGTACTCGGCGACCCGGCGGGCCCGAGGGGAGCCGTCGACGCGGACGGCGGTGTCGCGGGTGATGCGGTACGGCGCTCCGCCGGGCGTGACCGAGGCGGGCGCCGGGACCACCCGGCCGAGCGGGGTCGGCGCGGGCGCGGGCGCCGCCGGGGTGGCGCCGGCCGTGAAGGCGCCGCCCGCCGCGACGAGCAGCAGGGACCCGAGGACGCGGGCCGTACGGCGCGGCCGGGAAGTCCGAGGCGTATGGGAAGTCCGGGGAGTTCGAGGGGCTCGGGGGGTTCGGGGAGTCGTTCTGAGGTGCGTTCGCACGTGCGCTCCCTTCAGTGGGGGGTCGAGACCGACCAGGATTGGTCGAGACCACTCTCCCGCACTCGCGGTGGAACAATCCCCGCATGGCGGAAATCATCCAGAAGGACGGCATCTGGGCCTTCGACGGAGACACCCTGCGGCTGACTCCCGGGCGGGACAAGAACGTGAGTGTGCTGCGCCGGGCACTGGGTGAACTGGCGCTCCCGCTGGACGCGTTGGCCGGGATCTCGTTCGAGCAGGGCCGCAGGCAGGGGCGGCTGAGGCTGCGGCTGCGGGACGGCGCCGATCCGCTGCTGCACGCCACCGGGGGCCGCCTGACCGAACCCCACGACCCCTATCGGCTGGCCGTCGAGTCGGACCGGTACGGGGTCGCCGAGTACTTCACGGACGAGGTGCGCGACGCGCTGCTCCTTGCGCAGGTGCCGGGCACGCCGGTGGGCGCGTACCTGCTGCCGGGGCCGCCGCTGCCGCTGTCGGTGTCCGCCGGGGACGGCACGGCGTCGTTCGACGGGGAGCGGGTGCGCCTGGAGTGGAACTGGAAGACGGAGGACACCAAGGCCGCCGCGGGTCCGCGCACGCTCGCCCTGGCGGACATCCTCGGCGTGGAGTGGCAGCCGTCCGCCGGTCTCGAGAACGGCCATCTGCGGTTCCGGGTGACCGGCGCACCGGCCGGGACACGGGCCAAGTACGACCCGCACGCGGTGGAGTTGTGGGGGTTCAAGCGGGATCCGCTGATGGCACTGGTCGCGGCGGCGGTACAGGCGCGGCTGCCGCATCCGTCGACGGCCGACGCACCGGAGCCGCCCGGGAAGCCGGAGGCGACGGAGACGGCGCGGGCGACGGAGACGACAGGAGCGACGGGGGCCGATCACGACGCGCTGCTGCGCCGGCTGCGGGAGCTGGGTGAGCTGCACCGCGAGGGGGTGCTCACCGACGAGGAGTTCACGATGGCCAAACAGGCGGTCCTCAAACGCTTGTGAGGACCGCCTGCGGGTGCGTTGCCGCCGTGCGCCCTGCCTTCGGGGCGTACGGACTTACCGGGTGTCGCCGGGCCTTACTTGGCCTTGCGCGCCACCGTGAAGTGGTCGATGCGGTCGCCGGTCTCGGCGATGCCCGACACCTTCAGCTTGGCGTACTGGCCGCGCGGGGCGGGCTCGACGTCCACGCGCAGGAAGGAGTAGTTGAGGTAGCGCACCCGGGACCAGGCGACGGTCTCGTTGACCTTGCCGTCCTTGGTGTTGATGAAGGAGGCGACGGAGTCGACCTCGTTCAGGTGGCCCTCGTAGGAGTCCGGGGCGGTGAACGCGTACAGGCTGCGGCCGGCCGCGCCCGCGGTGACGTAGACGACGCCCTCGGTCTCGGAGTAGGCCGTCTCGCCGATCGGGAGCTTCTTGACGACCGTGTTGCCCTTGATGACGTCGGTGCGCTCGTACTGGTGGTTGTGGCCGTTGATGACCAGGTCCACCGTGTACTTCTCGAACAGCGGCACCCACTCCTGTCGCACGCCCCCCTCCGAGGCGTGCGCCGTGGAGGTGCAGTAGGCGCAGTGGTGGAAGAACACGACGATGAAGTCGATGTCCTTCGAGGCGCGGAACTTCTTCAGCTGCGCCTCGAACCACGTGGTCTGGGTGCCGCCCGAGATGCCGAGGTTGGCCGGTATCTCGAAGGAGACGTCGTTCGGGTCGAGCGAGATGATCGCCGTGTTGCCGTGGACGAAGGAGTAGACGCCCGGCAGGTTCTTCTTGTCCGGCCCGTTGTCGGGCAGGGAGAAGCGGGCCTCCTCGCCGCCGTAGCCGTTGGGCGAGTACCAGGCCTCCATGTCGTGGTTGCCGTACGACACCATCCACGGCACGGACTTGGCGACCGACTCGGTCTGGGCCAGGAACTGGTCCCAGACGCGGGAGTCGAAGCCGGTGTCGGCGGTCTTGCCGGCGCCGGACGGGTCGGCGTAGGCGATGTCGCCGGCGTGCAGGTGGAAGCTGGGGTTCTGGCCGAGGATCAGGCTGTCGTTGGCCAGGCCGTGGTAGCTGACGCCCTGGTCGCCGAAGGCCGTGAAGGTGAACGGCTCCTTGTGCGAGGGCGCGGTGGTGAAGGTGCCGATGGTGCTGGCGAACTGCGGCGAGGCCGGGTCGAAGCCCTGGTGGCCGACGCCGTAGAAGTACGTCCGGCCCGGCTTGAGGTTGGCCAGCTTGGCGTGCACGTAGTACTGGGTGTGGTCGCCGCTGGCGCCGATGCCGGCCGGGGTGTAGAGGGTGCGGATCTCGGCGTCGATCTTGACCGAGAGGTGCGAGGCGTGGGTGCCGATGCGGACGAAGGGCTTCTTCACCGCGACCGGGACCTGCCAGGAGATCGTCATCTCCGTGGCGGCGTCGTTGCCGAAGGCCAGGTGGCGGCCGAACGGGGCGACGAACGCGCCGTCGACGTACTGGGTGGCGGGAGCGGAGGACTGGGTGGGGACGGCGGCCTGGGCGGTGCCGCCCAGGACGAACGAGCCGCCCGTGACGGCGCCGAGGGTGACGGCGCCGCCTCTGATCATGGAGCGCCGGGAGAACTTGGCGCGGAGGTACTCGTGCTGCTCAGCCATGCTCATGCGTTCGGCGAGCTCATCGGGTACGCCCATACGAGGAATGTCCATGGCGTCTGAAAATCGTCTCCACAAGCGACGTGGCGCAAGACACAGGATGGACAGCTTACGAACAGAGCCCCATAAGCGATTGAACAGTCTGCTGCCCGGAATCGGGCAGGATTCTTGCGAAACTCACGCCGGTACTCCAGGATCAACCGGGTGCACGACGAACTCGTTGATCATCTGACCCGGTCCACGCCCCTGAGCAGGGGCGAGGCGCTGCGGGTGATCCAGGACGTGCTCGCCTACTTCGACGAGACGACCGGGGACTACGTCCGGCGCCGCCACCGCGAGCTCCAGACCGAAGGCCTGGTCAACGCGGAGATCTTCGACCGGATCGCGGCGGATCTGAAGTACAGGGCGGTCGCTCCGCCGGAGCTCACCCTCCGGCAGCTGCGCCGCATGGTCTACGGGTGACTACGACTTAGGGATACGGAACACCTATATATGTGCGGAATTGTCGGATACATCGGTAGGCGCGACGTCGCCCCCCTCCTCCTCGAAGGTCTGCAGCGGCTGGAATACCGCGGCTACGACTCGGCGGGCATCGTCGTCTCCGCCCCGAAGACGGCCGGCCTGAAGATGGTGAAGGCCAAGGGCCGGGTCCGGGACCTGGAGGCCAAGGTACCGGCGCGCTTCAAGGGCACCACCGGCATCGCCCACACCCGCTGGGCCACCCACGGCGCCCCCTCCGACCTGAACGCCCACCCGCACATGTCGGCCGACCAGAAGGTCGCCGTCGTCCACAACGGCATCATCGACAACGCCTCCGAGCTGCGCCGCAAGCTGGAGGCGGACGGCGTGGTGTTCCTCTCCGAGACCGACACCGAGGTCCTCACCCACCTGATCGCCCGCTCCCAGGCGGAGACCCTGGAGGAGAGGGTCCGCCAGGCGCTGCGCATGATCGAGGGCACCTACGGCATCGCGGTGATGCACGCCGACTTCCCTGAGCGGATCGTCGTCGCCCGCAACGGCTCCCCGGTCGTCCTCGGCATCGGCGACAAGGAGATGTTCGTCGCCTCGGACATCGCGGCCCTGGTCACCCACACCCGGCAGATAGTGACCCTCGACGACGGCGAGATGGCCACCCTCAAGGCCGACGACTTCCGCACCTACACCACCGAGGGCACCCGCACGACGGCCGAGCCGACCACCGTGGAGTGGGAGGCCGAGTCGTACGACATGGGCGGCCACGACACCTACATGCACAAGGAGATCTTCGAGCAGCCCGACGCGGTCGACCGCGTGCTGCGCGGCCGGATCGACGACCGCTTCTCCACCGTGCACCTCGGCGGCCTCAACCTGGACGCCCGCGACGCGCGTGCCGTGCGCCGGGTGAAGATCCTCGGCTGCGGCACGTCGTACCACGCGGGCATGATCGGCGCCCAGATGATCGAGGAGCTGGCCCGCATCCCCGCGGACGCCGAGCCGGCCTCGGAGTTCCGCTACCGCAACCCGGTGGTCGACCCCGACACCCTGTACATCGCGGTCTCCCAGTCCGGTGAGACGTACGACGTGCTCGCCGCCGTCCAGGAGCTGAAGCGCAAGGGCGCACGGGTGCTGGGCGTGGTGAACGTGGTGGGCTCGGCGATCGCGCGGGAGGCGGACGGCGGCACGTACGTGCACGCGGGCCCGGAGGTCTGCGTGGTCTCGACGAAGTGCTTCACCAACACGACGGTGGCCTTCGCCCTGCTCGCCCTGCACCTGGGCCGCATCCGCGACCTGTCGGTCCGCGACGGCAAGCGCATCATCGACGGCCTGCGCAAGCTGCCGGCCCAGATCTCGGAGATCCTCGCCCAGGAGGCGGAGATCGAGAAGATGGCCGCGGAGTACGCCGAGGCCCGCTCGATGCTCTTCATCGGCCGCGTCCGGGGCTACCCGGTGGCCCGCGAGGCGTCCCTGAAGCTCAAGGAGGTCTCCTACATCCACGCGGAGGCCTACCCGGCGTCCGAACTGAAGCACGGCCCGCTGGCGTTGATCGAGCCGGCCCTCCCCACGGTGGCGATCGTCCCCGACGACGACCTCCTGGAGAAGAACCGCGCGGCCCTGGAGGAGATCAAGGCCCGCAGCGGCAAGATCCTGGCGGTGGCCCACCAGCACCAGGAGAAGGCGGACCGCACGATCGTCGTCCCCAAGAACGAGGACGAACTGGACCCGATCCTGATGGGCATCCCGCTCCAACTCCTCGCATACCACACGGCGAAGGCACTGGGCCGCGACATCGACAAGCCGCGGAACCTGGCCAAGTCGGTGACGGTGGAGTAGCGCCGTTCGAGTCTGCGGGTGCGTGGTGGTTGCTCGCGCAGTTCCCCGCGCCCCTAAAGGGGCGCTCGCTCCAGCGCCCTTTCTTTTGGGGGCGCGGGGTACTGCGCGTCAAGCCCCCACCGGCCCGCAC
>NZ_JBSHBL010000037.1:75709-113994 GCF_053611985.1 Streptomyces sp. NPDC054770 | reverse complement strand
GCGACGCCTACCCGGACAGCTTCAAGATGACCATCGACGACATCCGCAACGCGGTCGAGCTTCCCGTCATCCCCCCGCTCCGGCAGCCCTGAACAAGGGGTCACGGTCCGCGCGTCGCTGACGACGGGCAGGTTCGGACCACCTCCGCTCGTGCGGAGACCACGGCATCGGGAACCTGGCAGGACAGGCTTTCGCCCGGAGAAGCCGTGGGCAGGCGGCGCACGCCACCAGGGTGATCGGTGCGGGACGAGAAGCCGCCGGTCGAGTGACCACCAGGATTTGGCGGTCACCGGGCGAGGTACCGATGACCGTGTGTGCCGGACCTGGGCACTGTGCCGGTCCTCGGCCTCTGCGGGCGGGACAACGCCGGCCCGGTGAGTCACAGGCGACTGCCCATCCGGCGTGCCACGAAAGGGGATCATCGTGACCCAGCAGAACGTGACGGTCGCCGTCACGGGCGCGGGTGGCACCGGCGTGGCCAAGGCCTTGCTCGCCGCACTTCAGCGGGATGACCGGGTCGGCCATGTCGACCTTCTGGTGTCGGCCAACGGGCGCAAACTCGTCGCCTTCGAATTCCAGACCGGAGAAGACCCGGACGCGGTGGTCCACGCACTGGAGGCGACGTCGCCGAAAGTGCGCTTCCTGGATCCGGCCGACATGTCCGGGCCGGTGACCAGCGGCAGCTATCCGAGCGACGCAATGATCATCCTGCCGTGTGCGGCCGGCGTCCTCGGGCGCATCGCTCACGGGCAGGCGGAGAGCCTCGTCGAGCGGGCTGCGGACGTGATGCTGAAGCAGCGGCGCCAGCTCGTCCTCTGCCTGCGGGAAGCGCCGCTGAACCTCATCCACCTGCGCAACATGGTGGCCGTCACCGAGGCGGGAGCCACCGTGTACCCCATGATCCCCACGTACTACAACGTGCCGGAGACACTCGCCCAGCTGCGGGACGAGTTCGTGGAACGGGTCCTGCAATTCGTGGGCCTGCCCGGCACGGACCGTTACCAGTGGGACGGCAGCGACACCGCGGCGCGGCGCGAGCACAACCGAACGAGGTGAAGCAGCCCGCCCCATGCGCTGCAACGGTCCGTGGCTGAGGAACCGGGTGACCGCGGCGCCGGGGGTGGTAGCCCGGCGGGCTGGGGAGGGGCGGGGCAGACACCCAGGAACACGTCCTGTACGTCGCGGCCGAGAAGGACACCCTGCGCCGGCAGCTGACCGATCGGCTCGACGACGCGGGCATCCCCGTCTTGGTGGTCCTCGGCTTCGGATCCCCGTCCTACGCCGACGTCGTGCGCAATCGTGTGGCCGCCGCTCCAAGAGAGGCGGTTCTCCTGGGTGACCCTGATCGTCGACGAGACCGGGCCGACCCTCATCGTGGCGGGCCGGCCGCACACCACCCCCGATCCCGCATGGGTGCGCGAGCAACGCGTCCGTTTCACGTGATCGGGACGCAGCCGAGGTCAAAAGACAAGCCCAGCGAGCCGGTCCTGATCTCCGTCGACCTCACCGAGATCTCCGTCGACCGACCACGGGCGAGCCCGGCTTCACGCCGGTCCCTCCGGGGACCGGCCTCGGTCGCCCTGCACGGCCCGCACGATGGTCTTGCCGGTGTTCGCGCCGCGCAGCATGCCGAGGAACGCGTCCACGATGTGCTCGAAACCGTCGACCACCGTCTCGTCCAGGGCGAGCCGGCCGCTCTGCAGATGCGGCACCGCGAAGTCGTACAACTCCTCTTGCAGACCGCGGTAGTTGCTGACCAGGAAGCCCTCCATGCGGAGGCTCTTCTCCACGATGTCCGCGTAGTCGAAGCGCGGCGACGGTGTGTCGGGGGTGTTGTACTGGCTGATCGTGCCGATCCGGACGATGCGCCCGAACTCGCGCAGCGCCCCCACCGCGGCGGCCAGTTGCTCGCCGCCGACGTTGTCGACGAACACGTCGATGCCGCCCGGTGCGGCCTCGCCCAGCAGGTCGGCGGCGGGGCCGTCGTGGTAGTCGAAGGCGGCGTCGTATCCCACCTCCTTCGTGAGGTGGCCGGCCTTCGCCGCCGAGCCCGCGCTGCCCACGAGCCGTCCGGCGCCGAGCAGTCTGGCGAACCGTCCGGTCGCCGTGCCGACCCCGCCCGCCGCGGCCGACACGAACAGATCGTCGCCCTCCCGGAGCCGGGCGATCCGGGTGAGGCCCACGTAGGCGGTCAGGCCGGTGCCGCCGAGGGTGCTCAGGTAAGCGGCCAGGGGCACCCCGTCGAAGCGGGGCAGCCGTCGGATCTCCTCGGGCGTGACCACCGCGTGGGTGCGCCAGCCCTGCCGGTGGAACACCGTCTCGCCCTCGGTCAGCCGCGGCGTGCGCGAGGCGATGACCCGCCCGATGGCGCGGCCCTCCAGCGGCGCGTCGAGCGCGAAGCCGCCGGGCACGTCGTCCATCATCTCGCGGTGGTACGGGTCGACGGACCAGTAGAGGTTCTCCACCAGCGCAGTCCCGGCCGCGGGCTCGGGAAGCGGGGACTCGACGAAGGCGAAGTGCCCGGCGGTGGGGAAGCCGTGCGGGCGGCCGGTCTGGTGGACGGTGAGCGCGGTCTCGTTCATGCCCGGACCGTAGGGCGGGAATGTGCCACCCGGGCAGCCCGTTGGGCTCATGCGACAGTCCGTTCCATGAGCAGCTCTCATGTCCTGAGGTGAACGCCCCGTGGCCCGTACGACCGACTCCGATCTCACCCCGCAGGAACTGCGCGTCCTGGTCGCGGTCGCGGACACCGGCGGGTTCTCGGCCGCGGCCGGGGCGCTCGGTCTGACCCAGTCCGCGGTCTCCCACTCGGTCCGCGGCAGCGAGCGGAAGATCGGTGCCGTCCTCTTCGAGCGCGGACGCACCGGCGCCCGCCCCACCCCTGCCGGGGAGAAGGCCGTCGGGCACGCCCGCCGTGTGCTGCGCCTGCTGGACGTCCTGACCGCCGAGGCGCGCGACGCGGCCCGGCCCGATGCCGCGGCGGGGCCGCTGCGGATCGCGGCCTTCCGCAGTGCGGCTCTCCATCTGCTGCCGCCCGTGCTGCGGCAACTGCGCGTTCGCCACCCCGAGATCGAGCCTCGGGTGCGGATCGTCCGCGAGGTGGGGCGCGGCACCGCCGGCGAAGTGGCCGACGGGAAGGCCGACATCGCCATCGCCACCCTGGGCGGCTCGGCGCCGCTGCCACCGGGTCTGGTCGCGAACGGGCTCCTCGAAGAGCCGTATGCCCTGGTACACCCGGCGGGCCACGCCGCCCCGCGCTCGCTGCCGCTGGTCGACTGGGCCGAGAACTGCGGCTCGTACACCCGCGGCTGGTGGGCGGCGCAGGACTGGATCCCCAGGGCGACCGTCGAGGCCGAGGACGACGGAGCGGTGCTCTCCTTGGTGAGCGGCGGTCACGGAATGGCGATCATGCCGGCGCTCTCCCTGACCGGAGCAGCGCACTCGGTCGGGATCACCGATCTCGGCGCCGATCGCCCGACACGCCGGGTCGGCTATGTCACCAGCACCGAACTGGCCGGATCCGCTGTCGTACGCGCCCTGGTGAGAGAGCTGCGGACGACGGTTCCGCGGGGTGTGCGTCTTCTCGGCGCCGAGGCCTGATCAGGCCGGGCACGTGTCCTCGGCAAGACCGTAGGACCGGTCCGGGGCTGCCGTCCGCAGCCCCGGACCGGTCCGTTCCGGGCACGCACTCGGGGCACTGCCCCGTCAGAGCATCGCCAGCCCGGGATCGTGCAGGACGGCGGCGATGTCGGCCAGCAGCTCGGAGCCCTGTTGGCCGTCGATGAGCCGGTGGTCGAAGGACAGGGCCAGCTGGGTGACCCAGCGGGGCTCGATCGTCTCCGCCCCCGACGCGTCCGTCACGACCCAGGGCATGCGTCGGATGGCACCCACGGCGAGGATGGCCGCTTCCCCCGGGTTCAGGATCGGGGTTCCGGTGTCCACGCCGAACACGCCGACGTTCGTGATGGTGATGCTCCCGCCGGTCATCGACCCGGGCGTCGTCCTCCCGGCCCGGGCCGTGCCGGTCAGCTCGGCGAGCGCCTCGGCCAGCTCACGCAGGGACATCCGGTCGGCATGCTTGATGTTGGGGACGATCAGCCCGCGTTCGGTCGCGGCCGCGATGCCGAGATGGACGTAGTGCTTGAGCACGATCTCCTGGGCGTCCTCGTCCCAGCTGGCGTTCGCCTCGGGGGTTCTGCGCAGGGCCAGCAGCAGCGCCCGGGCGACGAGGAGCAGCGGCGTGACGCGCAGGTCGCGGAACTCGCGGCGGGCGGCCACCGTGTCCCGTAGCCGCATGGTCGCGGTGATGTCGACCGTCGTGAACTCGGTGACGTGCGGCGCGGTGAACGCCGAGGCGACCATGGCGGCGGCGGTGTGCTTGCGTACACCGCGGATCGGGACACGGGTCTCGGCGGCGGGTTCCGGGACCACCGCCGGGGCAATCGCCTTCGCCGCGACGGGACTTGTGCCCGCTGCCCGGTGGACGTCGGCGCGGGTGACGGTGGCTCCCGGGCCCGTCGGTGTGACGGTGGTGATGTCGACGCCCAGGTCCTTGGCGAGTTTGCGGACGGGCGGTTTCGCCGCCGTCCGCTCGGTGGCCGGGACCGGCGGTTCCGCAACCGAGGTGCGAGGGGACGCGGCGGCGGTACGACGGCGTCGGCGACGCCCTGCGGACTCCTGCGGCCCGTATCCGACCAGCAGGGCCGCCCTGCCGGAATCCTCCGCGGCCCCGCCCGCCCCGCCGGCACCGCCGGTCTCGCCGGTCTCATCGGCCGCCCCGGGGCTCGTTCCGCCATCGGCATCGCCGAGGATGGTGATGAGGGGCTGCCCCACGGGCAGGGTCTCCCCCTCCCGCGCGTGCAGGGTTCCGACAACTCCCGCGTAAGGAGAGGGGAGTTCGACCGCGGCCTTGGCGGTCTCGACCTCGACGAGGATCTGGTTGATCTCCACGGTGTCGCCGGCCTTCACCGCCCACTGGAGGATCTCGGCCTCGGTGAGCCCCTCGCCGACGTCGGGCAGCAGGAATACCTGTTCTTGTGACACGGTGCCCCCTCTAGTAGCTCAGGCTGCGGTCGAGGGCATCGAGGATCCGGTCGACACCGGGAAGCCAGTCCGACTCGAGGCGGCTCGGCGGGTAGGGGGTGTCGTATCCGGTGATGCGGAGCACCGGCGCTTCGAGGAAGTGGAACTCCTCCTGCTGGATCCTCGCCGCGAGTTCGGCTCCGAACCCGTGCGACAGGGAGGCCTCGTGGGCGACGAGGGCGCGACCGGTGCGGTGGACGGACTCCCGTACGGTGTCCATGTCCAGCGGCGACAGGCTGCGCAGGTCGACGACCTCGACGCTGTGGCCCTCCTCGGCGGCGACGCCGGCCGCCTCCAGGGCGACGGGGACCGTCGGGCCGTAGGCGATGAGGGTGGCGTCGGTGCCGGGGCGCCTCACGCGGGCCCGCTCGATCGGGGCCGGGGGCGCGTCGGTGACGTCGCCCTTGCTCCAGTAGTGCCGCTTGGGTTCGAGGAAGACCACGGGATCGTCGTCGGCGACGGCTTGGCGGATCATGTCGTAGGCGTCCTGCGGGTGGGAACAGGTGACGACCTTCAGTCCGGCCGTGTGGGCGAAGTAGACCTCGGGTGACTCCGAGTGGTGTTCGATGGAGCCGATGCCGCCGCCGTAGGGGATGCGGATGACGACCGGCAGCGTGATCGTGCCGGCCGAGCGGTGCCGGAGTTTCGCGAGCTGGCTGATGATCTGGTTGGCGGCGGGATAGACGAAGCCGTCGAACTGGATCTCGCAGACCGGGCGGTAGCCGCGCAGGGCGAGACCGATGGCGGCGCCGACGATGCCGGCCTCGCCGAGCGGGGTGTCGACGACCCGCAGGCTGCCGAACTCCTTCTGAAGGCCGTCGGTGACGCGGAAGACCCCGCCCAGACGTCCGATGTCCTCACCCATCAGCAGGACCTTGGGATCGTCCTGGAGGGCTCTGCGCAGGCCGTTGTTGAGGGCCTTGACCATGGAGATGCCCGAGCTGCTCATCGCGTGGCCCCGTTCTCCTGGCCGGCGGCCGTGAACTCCAGGTGTTCGGCCAGCTGGTGCCCGAGGTCGGCGGGCATCGTGGCGTAGGTGTGCCGGAAGGACGCGGCGGGGTCCGGCGCGGGGAGCGAACGGCAGCCCGCCCTCAGGTGGTCGGCCAGTTCCTTCTCCCGTCGCTCGATGCCGGCGAAGTACTCCTCGTCGACCGCGCCGCTCGCGGTGAGGTGGCGGCGCAGCCGCTCCAGGGGATCCCTGGCGATCCACTCGTCGGTCACGGCGGCGGGCCGGTAGCGGCCGTCGTCGTCGGCGGTGGTGTGTGCGTTGACGCGGTAGGTCACCGCCTCGATCAGGGTGGGCCCGCCGCCGGACCGGGCCCGGGCGAGGGCGTCGCCCGTCGCCGCGAGACAGGCCAGCACGTCGTTGCCGTCGACGGAGAGACCGGGGAAGCCGAAGCCGGCGGCGCGCCGGGCGACGGGGACCCGGCTCTGCACGCTGTAGGGGGCGGAGATGGCCCACTGGTTGTTCTGGCAGAAGAAGACCACGGGCAGGTTCTGGGCGGCCGCCCAGACGAACGCCTCGTTGGTCTCGCCCTCGCTCAGCGCGCCGTCGCCGAGGAAGACCAGCACCGCGGTGTCGCGGCCCTCGTCCCCCGAGCCGATCAGGTCGTCGCGGACCAGTCCCATGGCATAGCCGACGGCGTGCAACGTCTGTGCGCCGATGACGAGGGTGTAGAGCTGGAAGCGGCTCTCGTACGGGTTCCAGCCGCCCAGCGTCGAGCCGCGGAAGAGGCCGAGGAGCGACACCGGATCCAGGCCCCGGCACCAGGCCACGCCGTGTTCGCGGTAGGTGGGGAACACCATGTCCTGGGCGCTCAGCGCGTGGGCGGCCCCGACCTGGGCGGCCTCCTGACCGCGCAGCGAGGGCCACAGGCCCAGCTCGCCCTGGCGCTGGAGCGCGATCGCCTCGGAGTCCAGGCGGCGTACCAGGGCCATGTCCCGGTAGAGCGCGGGCAGATCGGGTGCGGCGGGCAGGCCGAGCCGGCTGTCCGGCGCCAACACCCCCTCGGGTGTGAGGAACTGGATCGGTCCGTCTGGGTTTTGGGGGTCCGCGGTCGGGGTGGACGGCTTTCGTGGCATCACGGCTCTCGTTCTCGAGGGCGCCGGTGCGGGCACCGGCGGAGGTGGGTGCGGCAGGTACCGGCGCGGGTCAGCGCGGTGCCATGCGGAGGGATCCGTCGAGGCGGATCACACAGCCGTTGAGCATGGGGTTGCCGATGGCGTGCTCGACCAGCGCCGCGAACTCGTCCGGCGCGCCCAGCCGGGAGGGGTGCGGCACGGAGGCCTCCAGTGCCGTGCGCGCCTTCTCCGGGAGACCGGCCATCAGCGGGGTGTCGAACAGTCCGGGGGCCACGGTCACCACCCGGACGGCCTTGTCCGCCAGGTCCCGTGCCGCGGACAGGGTGAGGGAGACGACGCCGCCCTTGCTCGCGGCGTAGGCGGCCTGACCGATCTGGCCGTCGTACGCGGCGATGGACGCGGTGCAGACGACGATCCCGCGGTCGCCGTCCTCCGGATCGTTGTCCGCCATCAGCGAGGCAGCGTGGCTGAGGACGTTGAAGGTGCCCACGAGGTTGATGTCCACCACGCGGCGGAACCGGTCGAGCGGGAGCACTCCCCTGCTGCCGATGATCCGTCCGGGGGTGGCCACCCCCGGCGCAGTTGACGGCGGCCCGCAGCGTGCCGAGGCCGGCGGCCTCGGCGAAGGCGGCCTTCACCTGGGACTCGTCGGTGACGTCGG
Organism: Streptomyces sp. NPDC054770; assembly: GCF_053611985.1. Classification (NCBI taxonomy): domain Bacteria; kingdom Bacillati; phylum Actinomycetota; class Actinomycetes; order Kitasatosporales; family Streptomycetaceae; genus Streptomyces; species Streptomyces sp. NPDC054770. Next base: position 106,169 of record NZ_JBSHBL010000037.1, on the reverse strand, counting down.
CCGGGACGAAGTGGGCGCGCTCGCCCAGGCGGCCGACGACGTCGGGGCCCGCTCCGGTGGGCAGGTCCAGGACCACGACGGTGGCCCCCTGCCGGTGCAGCCTCTCGGCCACGGCGCGCCCGAGGCCGGAGGCCCCACCGGACACGACGGCTACGGCATCACGCAACTGCACGGCACGTGCTCCTCACGGGTATCTCGTGGGCAGGGGTCGGACGGACACCGGTCACCGTGCGGGACCGGCGAGTTGACGGCTGATCACCAGACGCTGGATCTGGTTGGTGCCCTCGAAGATCTGGGTGATCTTGGCTTCCCTCATCAGCCGTTCCACGGGGTGGTCCAGCACGTATCCCGCGCCGCCGAGGACCTGGACGGCATCGGTCGTGACGGCCATCGCCGTGTCGCTGGCGATCAGCTTGGCCACGCTGGCCTGCCGGGTGTACGGCAGGCCGGCGTCCTTGCGGCGCGCGGCCACCAGGTAGGTCGCGCGGGCCGCCTCGGTTCTCGCCGCCATGTCGGCCAGCAGGAATCCGACGCCCTGGTGCTCGATGATGGACCGCCCGAACGCCTGCCGGTCCCGGGCGTAGCCGACCGCGTGGTCCAGCGCGGCCCGGGCGATGCCGACGGCGACCGCGGCGATCCCGAGCCGGCCGGCGTCCAGCGCGGCCAGCGCGATCGGCAGTCCCTGACCCGGGGTTCCGACGAGCCGGTCGGCGGGCAGCACCGCGTCCTCGAAGTGCAGCTCGGCGGTGGTCGAGCTGCGCAGCCCCATCTTGCGCTCGGGTGTCCCCGCGACGAGTCCCGCCGTGTCGGCGTCGACGTGGAAGCAGGAGATGCCCGACCGGGTGTCGGGGGAGGTCCGCAGGAAGACGGTGTAGAAGTCGGCCTCGCCACCGTGTGTGACCCAGGCCTTGGTACCGCGGGCCGTCCAGCCCCGCGGGCCTTCGGACGCCGACGCGCGCAGCGCCGCGGGATCGGAACCCGCGTGGGCCTCCGACAGGGAGTACGCGCCCAGCAGCCGTCCGCCCAGCATCCGGGGGAGGAGCTCGGCCTGCTGTGCCGCGGTGCCGAACGTGGTCACCGGCAGACAGGCCAGCGTGTGCACGCTCATGCCCACGGCCACCGCGGCCCAACGCGCGGCGATCTCCTCCAGGACCTGGAGGTAGACCGTGTACGGCTGTCCCCCGCCGCCGATGTCCTCGCCGAACGGCAGGGTCAGCAGCCCTGTCTCGCCCAGGAGCTCGAAGACCTCGCGAGGAAACCTTCCCTGGTCCTCGAACTCGGCGACCCGCGGCGCCAGTTCCCTGTCCGCGATGTCCGTGACCAGTTCCAGCAGGTCATGTGCCTCACGGGATGGCAGCTCTCGTTCGACTCGCACTACGGTGCCCCCTCCTGCGGTCGTCTCCGGTCGTCTCCGGATGGAGGACCACAGTCGGCAGCGCACGGCCCGTGGTGCAATTAACCTGCTGAGTTCTTGTGGCGCGCACAAAATTTCCTATGCACAACCCAGGTTCTGCGCAAAGAACCTGCCTTTTGTGAGGTGTGGAGATGCCCGGTACCGAGCACGTCGACAACGTCGACAGCATGATCATCGACCTGCTAGTGCAGGACGGCCGGCGGACGGTCACGGAGATCGCGGACCACGTCAGCCTGTCCCCCTCGGCCGTGAAGCGGCGCATCGACCGCCTGGAGCGGGTCGGGGTCATCGCGGGCTACACGGTCATCCTCGACCACAACAAGCTCGGATCCAGCTTCGAGGCCTTCGTCGAGCTCAGGTTCGCCGGGGACGTGAAGGTCGAGATGATCACGATGGCGGCCACGAGCGTCCCGGAGGTGCTGGAGGTGTTCACCGTGGCCGGTGACCCCGACGCGCTGATCCGGGTCCGGGTGTCGGGCGTCCAGCATCTGCGGGATGTCATCGACCGGCTGCGGCGGTCGGGGCCGGTGATCGGGACGAAGACGTTGATGGTGCTGGGGGCGTGGCGCCGGGACGGGTGACCACCCTCCGCGAAATTTGCCCATGAGGCATATTGATTTGCCTACCAGGTTGACTTGGACCGTATGCCGACCCCACGCTGAAGGAGGTCCGTCCGCACCAACCGAGGGAGGCGTCGACGCATGTCCGTGTCGGCTGACAGCGCAGGTACAGAGGAGCTGGAGAGCATCGGCGAGCTCGACATACCCCAGCTCTCGCAGGCCAAGGACTCCGTGGAGTCCGAACGCCGGCACCGCAAGGAGCAGCTCGCGATCGCCTTCCGGATCTTCGCTCGCCACGGGTTCGACGAGGGCATCGCGGGGCACATCACGGCGCGCGACCCGGAGTTCCCCGACCGCTTCTGGGTCAACCCCTACGCCGTCCACTTCTCGCGGATCCGGGTGAGCGATCTTCTGCTCATCGACGAGCAGGGGCAGGTGATCGAGGGCGGTCGCCGCACCAACAAGGCGGCGTTCTGGATCCACTCCTCGATCCACCAGGCGCGCCCCGACGCGGTCGCCGTCGCGCACGCCCACACGATCCACGGCCGGGCGTTCGCCTCGCTCGACAAGCTGCTCGACCCCATCGTCCAGGAGTCCTGCGCCTTCACCGGCGACCACGTGCTCTTCGACGAGTACAAGGGCCTCGTCCTGGAGAAGGCGGAGGGCGAGCGCATCGCGGAGCGACTCGGGGACAACAGGGCGGCGATCCTGCGCCACCACGGGCTGCTCACGGTGGGCCGGTCCGTCGAGGAGGCGGCCTGGTGGTTCATCACCATGGACCGGGCCTGCCAGATGCAGCTGCTGGCCGACGCCGCCGGCCGGCCCCGGATCATGAGCGACGAGGAAGTGACCCTGGCCCACCGGCAGTTCAGCAACGCCAACATGGCCCGGCACAACTTCAACCTCCTCGCCGGGCTGGTGACGGACGAGGAGCCCGACGTCCTGGACTAAGCGCTCCGCTGGAAGTGCCGCGATGTGCCGTCCGCCGACTGCGGCGCCGTCGTGGCTGGTCGCGCCCACGCGGCGGAGCCGCATATTGATACAGCCCCGCGCCCCTTCGGGGGCGCTGCCGAACCGCAGCGGACTTCGCCGGACCCGCTTGGCAACCGCCAATTCCCCGCACTTCCGCACCCGATGACGATCCTGGAGAAGAGATGTCGGTTCAACGCGTCGACCCGGACGCCCTCGCACCCCCGGTCCAAGGCCTCTACAGCCACGCGGTGACGGGCACAGGCACCCGCTTCATCGCCATCGCCGGCCAGATCGCCCTGGACAGGGACGGCAACCTCGTCGGCCCCGGCGACCACGAGGCACAGGCCGAACAGGCCTTCCGCAACTTCCGAGTTGCCCTGGAGGCGGCCGGCGCCACGCCGGACGACCTGATCAAGAACACCATCCATGTCGTCGGCCACCGGCCGGAGTTGATCGGTCCCATCTTCGCGGCGGGCCGGCGCGCCTTCGACGGCACCTGGCCGGTGTCCGCGAGCACCTTCCTCGGAGTGCAGACGCTGGGCATGCCGGAATGGCTCATCGAGGTCGACGGGTTCGCGGTCCTGCCGTAGCGGGGCCGCCCGGCCGCCTTCGCGGACGGCGTCGGGGTTTCCGGCGGGCGCGAAGGACGATGACGGCGGTTACGAGCGCCGGGACGCCGGGATGGGGTGGCGCATGGGCACGGTCGCCGCGGTCGAGGCGATCAGTACGGTGGCGGCGGCATCTTCCTCGTTGACGAGACGGTGTTCCTTCGCGGAGTCGAAATGCACCGAGTCCCCGGCTCCCAGCTGCAGCGAGGCCCCCGAGATGTGGAGCGTGACGGTGCCGGCCAGCACATGCAGCCACTCCTCGCCCACATGCCGGGCGGTCTTGCTGTGCTTGCCGGGCGCCAGGTCGACCCGGATGACGGACATGGTCTCGCGCGGTCCGCTCAGTACGGTGTAGCGGCCGTCCTGGCCGTCCCGTGTCATCGCCGCGTCGGCGCGCACCAGATGGAAGTCGTTCTCGTCCGGTTCCTGCACCAACTCGCTGATGGACACGCCGTAGACGCGGGCGATCTGCAGCAGGCTCCCGATGGAGGGCTTGCGGACACCCTTCTCCAGACGCGACAGGTGCGCCGAGGAGATGCCGGTCTGTTCGGCCAGGGTCGTCAGGGTGATACCGCGCTCGCTGCGCATGTCCTTGAGGCGTTGAGCCACCCAGAGATCGGTGTCTTCGATCGACATCTGCGCAACATAGCATGCCTGTCAGGCAAGAGACATCACCTGACAGGCACACCGATCTGTCAGACGCCCGGTCCGCTGCACCCCTGCACAAGGTCCAGGAGTTCCCGCGCGAGGACCTGCGGTTTCGTCAGCAGGTCGACATGGGTGACGCCGGGCAGCGCGACGACCCGGAACTCCCGTTTCTCCGCCGAGACGGCCATGTCCTTGAAGATGGCCTGGTCGGCGCAGTAGATGTAGGTGACCGCCCGGCCGGCCAGCACCTCCTCGCTGCCCGGACCCAGCGGCTCTTCATGGGTGCGCCGAGGCATGGGTGTCAGCCTGCTCGCAAGCCATGCGGCGCCCTCGTCGTCGGCGCCGAGGGCGTCCGGGCTCAGCGGAGCGACCTCCCATTCCGCGGGACCCGGCGAATCGGCGAACGCCTGCTCCAGCCACGGCAGCAGACTGAACGCCGACTCACCGGTCACGGGGGCGAAGGCATCGGCGTACACCACCTGCCCGATGCGGTCGCCCGCGAGCGCGGCCACCCCCGTGATCACCATCCCGCCGTAGCTGTGCCCGACGAGGACGGCGTCCGCCACCCGCTCGGACTCCAGGAGCCCGGCGACATCCTGCACGTGCGTACTCAGGCCGACGTCCGGCGCGGACAGCTGCCGCCGCTCGGCGAGACCGGTCAGGGTCGGCGCCAGGACGCGGTGGCCGGCCTCCTCCAGCAGGGGGCGCAGCCGGTCCCACACCCAGCCGCCGCCCCAAGAACCGTGCACGAGTACGAAGGTTGCCATCTGCCGCTCCTAGGAGGGTCCGGGCCCTGGGGCCCCGCGCCTGCGAGAACCCCGTGGTCCTCTCCCCCATAGAGTCAGCACCCAGCGCACCCCAGTCAACCTACAGGGCACATTAAATTGCCTCAGAGGTCGAAAATCGACGAGGGTCCGGCCGCTCGGCCCAGCAGCCGCACTCTCATACCACCCAGGCAAGTCAAATTGCCTCAGAGGTTGACATTAGTCGCCGTCCGGTTTCAGCCTGGAGGGGATTCCGCAGCAGAGCGCGCAGGTCGGACGGGAGCCCGTCCGACCCACCGGCCCCGAATCCAGGTGACAGGACCCCCGCAATGACCGCACACACCTCGCCCGAGACTCGGACCGCCACCCGGGAACAGCCGCCCACACCGCCGCCGATCCCGCCCCGCGCACCGGCGGTGGACGTCCCGCCACACCTCGAACACCGCCTGCGCGTGTCCTGGCGGCTCCCCGGCCGGTCGCCGCGCACACCGGGCGAGGCCCGCAGACGGGTACGCGCCGGCTGCCGCGCATGGAACGTCCCCGCGGAGACGGTCGACGTGCTCACACTCATCACGAGCGAGCTCGTCACCAACGCCGTGATACATGTCGCCGGCGACGAGATCACTGTCTCGCTCCTGCTGTCCGCACGGCACGCCTGGGTGCTCGTCGCCGACCAGGGCCACACCCGCACCCCCGCTCCCCCGCACGAAGTGCCACAGGACGCGGAGGGCGGCCGCGGACTCCTGCTCGTGAACACCCTGGCCAGCCACTACCGGGTGGACTCCGACGACCGCGACGGCACTCGGGCCTGGGCATGCGTCCAGCTCCCCGACGACCGGGCCCACAGGCCGCCCGCTCCCGCTTCCCGGTGCCGTCCGGAACACACCCATGAGCCCTGCGACATCCAGACGTGGAAATAGCGTGCGTTGCGCACGCATCCGGTGCTACGGTCAAGGAGAAGCGTGCGCAACGCACGCATTTTCGCGAAGGAGTACCCCCATGTCCCGTACCGACATGAAGACCGCCCTCACCGACCTGCTCTTCAACCCGGCCATCTCGCTGGAAGAAGCCGTCGACCGTCACTTCACCCCGGATTACCGCCAGCGCACGGACGGGCGCTGGGACGACCGCGCCGGGTTCGTGGAGCACATCGCCCACCTGCGGACGGTGGTCGCCGGCGGCCGTGTCGACGTCCACGACGAGCTGTACGACGGTACGAAGTACGCCGACCGCCACACCGCACACATCGAGAAGAAGGACGGTTCGACCGTGCGCATGGAGGTCTACGCCTTCGGGGACCTCGCCCCCGACGGCCGCTTCGACCGCGTCGAGGAGACCACGCTGATGATCGAGGGCTCCGACGCCGACCGGAACATCGGCAGCGCCCGCTGACGGGCTCGCGCCGCCACGGCCCGCGTCAGCCGTCGGTCGCCCGGAAGAAGGCCTTGGGCAGGTACGCGGAGACCACCCAGTTCGGCGCGTCGACCACTTCGGTGATCCGCAGGTCCACGGCGACGCTGCACAGCACATAGGCGTCCACCGGGGCCAGACCGTACTGGGCCCCCAGGTGGTCGATCATCGCCCGGGTGGCGTCCTGCGCGGCACGCATCAGGTCGGGCCCGACGCCCATCGTGGCGTAATGGCCCGCCCTGTCGTCGCCGTCCCGCACCGGGCCCGCCGTCTCGAACTGGGGCGCCGCGATCCGCCGCCCCTTGTGCAGCCGGATCCGCGCGGCCCCGGCGAGCGAGGCCTCGATCGCGCTGACACACAGTTCGCCGTCGCCCTGGGCCGCGTGCGGATCTCCGAGAGCGAGCCGGGCGCCGGGCACCTGGACCGGGAGGTAGACCTTGGTGCCGGCCACCAGGTCCCGGCAGTCCACGTTGCCGCCGTAGTGGCCGGGCGGCATCACACTCCGGGGCTCCACGACGTCCGGGCAGACGCCCACCACTCCGCAGAACGGCCGGACGGGCACCTTCGCGACCCCGAGGAAGTCGGCGCTCGCGCCGCCGGACAGGTCCCACAGGTGGAGGTGCGCGTCCGGAAAGTCCTCGGCGAGCAGGCCGAGGCCGGGCAGTACCGCGGTCCACCCCCAGTCGACCGGCCGCAGGTCCAGGAACTCCACCTCCACCACGTCCCCCGGCTCGGCGCCTCTCACCATGATCGGCCCGGCCAGCGGATACACCCGGTCCCAGTCGAACCCCGCGATGGCGTCGACGGTCGACTCCGGCGTGAACTGCCCGCCCGTCGCCTCGGTGAGCTCGAAGGAGACGGTGTCTCCGTCCGCCACCTCCAGTGCCGGTTCGTGCGCCACCGACCACAGGCGATGGGGATCCTTCGGTACGACATGGTGACTCATGAGACCGTCCTCGCCAGGCCGGGAACGCGTGAGTGGAAGCCCCTCGGACTCTGCCCTCCCGCCTCTCTTGCGTCAAGCCTCAGAGGCACAATTGCATGCCTTGGAGGCAGAATCGGCGCGCACCCGTCGACCGTCGACGCGTTGCCGCACGCAACCCGCACGCGGCGTCCTCCGCAGGTGCTTCACATGCGCCGCGCACGCTGATTTTCCTGCCATGCCGAACGATGTGGGTCACGAGATCGCCGACACCCTGGGGCTGCTGCTGCGGCGCAGTACCCGTGCGCAGCTCTACCGCCGGCTCACCGAGGGCATCGGCGCGTCGGTGGACGAGACCACCTACCCGGTACTCAGCGGCCTGGCCCGGGTCGGGGCCGTGAGCGCCGCGGAACTGGCCGCCGAGATCGGCCTGGACCGGTCCGGGGTGACCCGTCGCGCCACCCGCCTGAAGCAGGCGGGACTGCTGCGCCGGGAGCCGGACCCCGCCGACGGACGGGCCACCCTGCTGGTGCTCACCCCTACCGGGGAGCGGGCCCTGCGGGCCACCCGGGAGCGCCTGGCCCAGCGGATCTCCGACTCGCTCGCCGACTGGCCCGACGGCGAGGCCCGCGCCTTCGCCCGCATGCTGCACCGCTTCACCGCCGAGGAGCCGTTCACCCGGTCGGAAGTGGTGGCCGACGGCTCAGAGGACTCGCCCGGTGGCGGTGCGTCCCAGGGCGGAGGAGAGCCGCGCTGATCCTCCGGGGCAAGCCGCGCATGCACGCGGCATGCACGTCGCGCCACGCGTACGCGGTTCGCACCCCGTACGCACCGCGCTCACCCCTGGTGCCGCGCCTCGGCGCCGGGGGACGGTCGCCCGGCGAGGATCGCGGCCACGCCGAACTCGAATCGCTCGTCGAAGGAACCCGGCGTGAGATGGGCGACCACCCGGTGCAGCGAAGGGTGGGTCGCCTCGGAGACCGCGTTCGCCAGCGCCTCCCCCAGCGGGCGGTCTCCGGCCGCCTGCTCCTCCTGGGCGAGCCCCAGGGCGAAGTAGGTGATCGCCCAGGCGGTCCAGGCCACCTCGCGGTCCTCGAGACCGCACTCGAGCAGCGCCCCCACCAGGATGTCCGCGAAGCGCAGGGTGTGCGGGTCGACTCCATACGTGCCGACGACGAGGGCGGCGCCGTCGCGGTGGGCGAGGAGGGCGCGGCGGTAGCGGCGGGCCAGTTCGCGCACACGGTCGTCGGGGGCGGCCGGCAGTCCGGTCAGCCGGATCTCGCCGAGTACGGCGTCCGCCATCAGCTCCAGCATCCGGGCCTTGGTCTTCACATGCCACAGCACGGTGTTCATGCGGACGCCGAGACGGTCGGCGACCGCTCGGGTGGACAGCGCCTCCAGGCCCTTCTCGTCCAGCAGTTCCAGTGCCGCACGGATCACGGTGGCGGGATCCAGTCGGTCGCCTTGTTGCCTGTTGGTCATTGACCTAGTTTACTGACCACGCCAGAGTCTTGGTCAGCGACCAAGAGCGACCAAGAAGCTTGGCGGTCTCACAACCTGGCCACAGACCCAAGGAAAGGTGATCGCATGGAAAGGCAGCAGGTCGTCATCGCCGGCGGCGGGCCCGTCGGGCTCTGGCTCGCCGCCGAGCTACGGCTGAACGGCGTCTCCGTCACGGTCCTGGAGGAGCGCACCGAGATCGATCAGCGCTCCAAGGCGCTCACCATGCATCCGCGGAGCATCGAACTGCTGGCCTCACGCGGGATCCACCAGCGGTTCCACGACGAGGCACCGAAGATCCCGACCGGCCACTTCGCCAATCTCCACAGCCGGCTCGACTTCGCGCTGCTGGACACCCCGTTCCCGTACACCATCTTCCTGCCGCAGGCCCGCACCGAGCAGCTGTTCGAGGAGTACGCCCGCGGGCTGGGCGCCACCGTGCGGCGCGGGCACCGCGTCACCGGCTTCACCGAGCACGCGGACTCGGTGACCGTGCAGGTGGCGGGGGAACAGGGGACGTACGAGATCGAGGCCGAGTACCTCGCCGGCTGTGACGGCTGCCGCAGCACCGTGCGCGAGCGCGCCGGCATCGACTTCCCGGGCACCCCGTTCAACTTCCTCGGCTGGCTCGGCGACGTGGCACTCGACAACCCGCCCCCGCTCGCCTTCAACCAGTTCAACGAGCACGGCGGCGTACTGATCGCGCCGTTGCCCGGCAACCGGTGGCGTCTGGCCGGCACCAGCCCCGACGGGAACACCACTCAGTGGCCCGGCGACCTCACGCTGGACGAGCTGCGGCAGAAGACCGTCGCCATCACCGGGGACGACTTCGGCATGCGCGACCCGTCCTGGCTGTCCCGGTACAGCAACACGACCAGGCTGGCCACCGAGTACCGGCGCGGCCGCGTGCTGCTCGCGGGCGACGCCGCCCACCAGCACTTCCCCACCGGCGGCGTCGGCATGAACTACGGCATGCAGGACGCCCACAACCTCGGGTGGAAACTGGCCGCCACCATCAACGGCTGGGCCCCGGAAGGTCTGTTGGACACATATCACACCGAACGGCACCTGATCGGAACCCAGTTGGAGGAGCACAGCCGCGCCCAGACCCTCCTGCTGACCACCTTCACGCCCGAGGCGCTCGCCATGCGGTCCCTGACCGCCCATCTGATCGCCGCCGTACCGGAGTTCGGCCGGATCCTGGCCGGAAAGATCAGCGCGATCGGCATCGGCTACCCCAGCGACGACCCGGCGGCACACCCGCTGACCGGCGCCCGCGCTCCCGGCCTCACCTTCACCGGCACGGATGCCACCCTGTTCGGCCTGCTGCGGGCGGACGCGTACGTCCTGCTCGACCTGACCGCCGACGGCGCCCTCGCCGACCGCGCGCAGCAGCGGATCACCGTGTACGGCGGGACGCCGGACCAGGCACACGAGGGCTGGGACGACGTGCGGGCCGCCCTGATCCGGCCCGACGGACATGTCGCCTGGGCCTGGACGGAGCAGGACGACGCCAAGCTCGGCGCGGCGGTGGACGAGGTCATCGCCGCCGCCCTGGGCCACTGAGGGGACACGGGCCATGGATCTCGAACTCAAGGACAGGGTGTACGTCCTCACCGGCGCCACGCGCGGGCTGGGCTTCGCCGTCGCCCGCGAACTGGTCGCCGACGGGGCCAGGGTGGTCGTGGCCGGCCGCGACGACGGGCGTGCGGCCGAGGCGGCGGCGGAGCTCGGTCCGAACGCGGTCGGGGTCGGCGTCGACAACGCCGACCCGCGGGCGCCGGAGCTGCTGATCGCCACCGCACGGGAGCGGTTCGGCGGCTTCGACGGCATCCTCGTCAGCGTCGGCGGGCCACCCGCGGGCCTCATCGCGGACCACACCGACGCACAGTGGCAGGCCTCGTTCGAGTCGGTGTTCCTGGGCACGGTGCGGCTCGCGCGGACGGCTGCCGCGGAGCTGGCACCCGGAGGCTCGATCGGGTTCGTCCTGTCTATCACGGCGCACGAGCCGACCCCCGGGATGGTCCTCTCCAACGGCCTGCGACCAGGTCTCGCCGGACTCGCCAAGTCGCTCGCGGACGAGCTGGGGCCGCGCGGCATCCGTGTCTTCGGACTGCTGCCGGGACGGATCGGCACGGATCGCATGCGTGAGCTGGACGGGCTGACCGCCGACGCGGAAGCGACGCGGGCCGCCAACGAGTCCCGGATTCCGCTGCGGCGGTACGGCACACCGGACGAGTTCGGACGCGCCGGCGCGTTCATGCTGTCACCGGCAGCCTCGTACCTGACCGGAATCATGCTCCAGGTGGACGGCGGCGCCCGACGCGGATTCTGACACCACGGGGCCGACTCCGGCTCACAGAGGGACGGTTGCCGCCGTCACGACGTTCACCACGACGGCGGCGACCTCCCTGCCGACACGCTCGACCGCGATGACCTCACACAGGTCGCGCTCCGCGAAAAGCAACCCCGCAAAACGGCTGCACCGCTGACGAGTTGGCGGCAGCGGATGCCGACTGAACCTTCATGTGGGTGCGATCGCGGTCGGCCATGTCGACCGGGAGCGACAGCGCCCGGTGTCGTCGGATGAATCGACTTGGCCGGTGCTCGGAGGAGAGATCATGATGTGGGTATGTCTGACGACCGATCCTCCGTGGCACCGAGTGTGGTGCGGCTCCCCCAGTACACGAAGGCGGACCAGGAGGAGATCCTCGGCACCAGCGATGATCCCTTCGGTGTCGCCTCGGCCGGTCTGACCTGGCTGCCGAAAGAAGAACACTTCGGAATCAGACACCAGGACCGGCTCGTGGCACACGCCGGCCTGCTGCGGCTGCCGGTCGCGATCGGCGACGCCGAGACAGAGGTGGTGGGCGTCGGCGGGGTGGCCGTCGCACCCGGCATGCAAGGCAAGGGCCTGGCTCGGCTCGTCGTCTCGGCTGCCCTGGAGCACGCCCGCACGATGGGTCCTCAGCACGCACTCCTGTTCTGCCGACCTCCCCTGGTGCCGCTCTACCAGCGCCTCGGATGGCACCCGCTCGATGCGGACGTACTCGTCGAGCAACCCGAAGACCGTCTGGTGACCATGCCCCTGCAGACCATGGTGACGCCCCTGCTCGACGGTGCCCGCTGGCCCTCAGGGCCAGTGCGGCTGTTCTCGCTCCCTATGTGACGCAGGGCCACCCGGCATGGCGACAAGGGCCTCTGTCGAGAACGAGGTCCTGCTGTCGTGACTCACCCGGCGGTCAACGAGCGGGCAGGTTGGACGGACGGTCCACGGCATACACCGTGTCCGGGCGGCCCTGCAGATCGTCCTCCCGTCGCGGCGCGAACCCCCAGGCCAGACACCCCTGAGCCTGCAGACCGCTGCGGCCGATGAACTCCCCGCTCGACTTCAGCTTGCGGGTCGGTATGGAGCCCGGCGAAAACGTCGACGTCGGACACCTGCAGAGGGCGCGGGAGCAGCCGCTCAGTCTCGATCATGCGTCCGAGGACAAGACTCGCCGCCGGCCATGTGGGCCCCTGACGAGTTGGCAGGGGCCCACAGCTCAGACCTGGCTCACCGGCTGCCGATGGCCTGGCGGCCCGGCCCTCACTTCAGGTGCCGGGTGAAGAACTGGGCCGCGGCGTCCCCCGCGAACTGCGGGACGCCGGTGTGGCCGCCCATATTGGCGTACAGGGACTTCTCCTTGGAGCCGAAGGCGTCGAACAGGTCCAGGGCCGCCTGCCGGTCGTTCCCTGCGTCGTCCCACTGCAGCAGGACGTGCAGCGGAATGGTGACCCGGCGGGCCTCCTCGAACATGGCGCGGGGCACGAAACTCCCGGCGAAGAGACCGGCGGCCCCGATGCGCGGCTCGACCACCGCAAGGCGCACGCCGATGGAGATCACGCCCCCCGAATACCCGACCGGGCCGACGACCCCGGGCAGCGACAGGAGGGCGTCAAGGGCGGCCTGCCATTCCGGGACCGCCCTGTCGACCAGCGGGAGGATGAGCGCGTCGATGATCTCGTCGCTGACCGGCTCGCCGGCTTCCATCACCCGGCGCAGGTCGGCGCGGGCCTGCTCGACGGCGGCCCAACGGGGGCGGTCGCCGCTGCCGGGGAGCTCGATGGTGGCCGCGGCGAAGCCGTCCGCCGCGGCGTGCCGGGCCCGCGCCACCAGCCGGGGGTACATCCTGTGCAGCCCCAGCGGGGGGTGGCCGAGCAGGATCAGCGGCACCGGTGCGGATGCGGATCCGGGCGTCCACAGGATGCCGGGGATCTCGCCGAGGGTGAATGCGCGTTCGAGGACGCCGTCGTCAAGGCGCTGTTCGGAAGTGAAGTGAAGGGCCATGGTCGTGCCTTTCGGGAGTGCGCTTGAACGGCGCTCCCGGACGACCTATCGCCCGACCGTGACCCCGGAGGAGAGCACCCACGTCGATTCGTTCACGGGTACCACCTCCTCGTTCTCTCGCACGGCCACCGCGAAAGTAGCAGGGGCCGCCGCGGACCGCCAAACGATTTCTCGCGCGGGCTCCGTGGCCGGATACCGAGGAGCCTCATCACCTGCGCACCACCGCCGGCGAGGCGCTGCGCACGGTCGGCCTCAGGGAAACCGCGGCGGGTGTGTGGAGGTGATGTGCGGGCATACGGGATTCACCCCTACGAGAGGAGCTCGCACATGATCGGCATAGTTGCGGCGGTGTTGTTCTTCATCGCCTTTCTGATCAACGCGGCGGACATCAGCACCAATGACACGTTCACTTCCACGAACATGATGCTGCTGGGACTGACCGCCCTGGCTCTGCACGTGGCGGGAATCGGCAGCGGCTGGTCGTACCGGAGGCGGCGCTGACCGTGCGTTCCACGGCCGTGGGAACGGACGCGTCATCGCCCGCCCGCTCGTGCGCCGGGAACGCCGAGTCCGCGCGGTACCTGCGGCATTCGCGGTTGCTGCCCCCGTACGCTCGCGCGCAGCGTGTCCAGCTTGGACTCGTCGGCGGTGTCCGGATCCGCGGTGTAGGTGACGACGCGGAAGTCGGTGCCGGCGACCGTCAGGGTGTCCAGTTCCAGGTCGATGTCTCCGACCAGCGGGTGTACGACCGTCTTGCGGTCACCGCTCAGCGCGCCGGCGGATCCACCGGACCACAGCCGGGCAAAACGCGGGTTGGCGCGGATCATGTCGTCGACGAGACCGGCCAGGCGGGCGTCGGCGGGGTAGGCGGCTGCGGTGACGCGGAGGTCGGCGACGAGCGCCTCCTCCTCGGCGCGGTCGCCCAGCCAGGACCGAACGGGCCAGGCCGCGATGGACTCGGGTCTACGGCCGCCGACCGAGCGGAACATCCCGGCGACGAGGTTGCGCCCCGCCCAGCCGTACACGCCGGGCTCACCGATCGTGGCGGCCCACATCGCGTTCCAGCTCACCAGGGTCCAGTCGGCGGCGAAGACCGCGACCGGGTTCCCGCCCATGCGGTGCGCGAGCCGCTCCACCCGTGACGGCACGTCGAGGGGAACGTTCCCCGACGACGGCGGCATGAGGTCGGCGCAGCGGAAGAGATGGTCGCGTTCGGCGGCGCTCAGTCTCAGCACCCGGGCCAGCGCGGCGACGACCTGTGGTGAGGGGTGACGGGCCCGGCCCTGTTCCAGTCGTACGACGTAGTCCACCGACAGCCCCGCCGCACAGGCCAGTTCCGCGCGGCGCAGCCCGCGCACCCGCCGGCCGGTGTCGGCGCCGGGTACGGCGGTCAGGCCCGCCTCCGACGGCGACACCCGCTCGCGCCAGCCGCGCAACGCGATGCCGAAACTGCTGCCCGTACCTGTCATCGGTAGGAGATGCTACCGACGTCGTGGGCGCCTGTACGGGGCGGGAAGATACCGGGGGGAGCGGTCAGCGCGGTGGTCCGAGGACGACCTGGCCGTACCTGTCGGCGGCCTCGGCCAACACCTCGGGTGCGATCTCGAAGCCGTCGGGGCGTGGGGTGGACAGGTCGCGTCCGGCGTGCCGGAACATCCCCTCGATGCCGGCCGGGGTGCAGATCATCAGCAGGTCGGCGGTCTCGGAGGTGATGCGGTAGCCGTGCGGCACGTTCCTGGGCAGGTAGACGATGCCGCCCTCGGACAGTTCCATCTCCTGGTCGTCGGACCACACCAGGGCGGTGCCGGAGAGCAGCAGGAACACCTCGTCCTCGCGGGTGTGCAGGTGGTACGGCGGGGCTTCGCCCTTGGCGACGCTGAATCTCCCGACGGTCAGCCGGCCGTCGGTGGCGGCGCCGTCGAGCAGGACGGAGAAGATGCCGCCGTCGAGCCATTCGAGTTTCTGCTGCTGTTCGGGTTGCGCGAGATAAGCCATGCTCACCCGGCCAGCATCGCCTTGACCGTACTGTCCCCGCCAGGGCCCGGAGTGGGAACAGCAGTACCACCCACGGGCCGGGGGCGAATCCGCTCAGGGGTTCCAGAAGAACGAGACGTGTGCGCGGTCGAAGCGGCGCTCGGCCAGGTCCTGCCGCGGGATCACCCAGTGCAGGGTGGATCCCTCGCGCCCGTTGAGACCGATGTCCCACTGGGCGAGCAGGGTCCAGTTCTCGGGGGTGGGCAGCGCCACGGCGTCGGCGGACTCGTGCGCCCCCGCGATCCGGTGCCGTCGCCCCTGCTCCGCCTCCTGCGCGGCGTCTGCCACAGGGTCGGTCTCCGTGCACTCGTGGAAGGCGTACCCGCCGATGTGCAGCGGGCCGTCGACGACGATGCCACCGCACGTGTCCAGCCACGCCTCGGCCAGTTCCCAGGCGCGCGGATGGCCGGGGAGCAGGGTGTCCTCCCCGCCGGGCTCCGGGGACGGGACCAGGAAGTGGTACGGCAGGGAGACGTCCGCCGCAAGACGCAGTTCCTCCTCGGGGAACTGCTCGTGGACGCGCAGCATCGCGTCGTCGAGCGCGTTCTCGTCCTCGCCGTAGAGGCAGCGGTACTTGACCTCCCGCTCCGCTACGGCCGTACCGGCGGGGACGTACACGACCTCACCGGCGCCGGCGCTGTAGTACGTCATCTCGGGGAAGCCGAAGAGCAGCAGGTGACCGTCGGCCGGCAGCGGCAGGCCCGTCACCTCCTCGGGCAGGGCAGCGCAGTCGAGGGTGGCGAGCAGCGGGTACCAGGGGTCGGGGGCGTCGGCGGGCAGCAGCAACGGCCCGCCGAACCGGCCGACGACCGGTCCCTGCCCACGCGTGACGAGTGTCCCGGACGCACGGGCGGTGCCGATCCACCGCTCGACGTCCTGGGATGACAACCCGCGCCGCAGTGCTTCCTCACGGAACGGCGCAAGCCGACCGAACAGGTCAGGAGTCATGGGTGAAAACCTATGCCCGAGCTCTGACAGCCGGCCCCCGGCCCCGCATGCGAACCAGCCGGCCCGTGGCCGGGCGGACGGCGGTCAGTCCTCGCCCCGTACGATGTTCCAGTCGTCCCCCTGCCGCGGGTGTCCCGCGTTGTCGTCGAGTGTCGCGCGCATACAGGTGCGTATGCCTTTTCTGCGCAGGCGACGCGACCTCGCCCAGCCCGTTTCGGGTCGGACACGCTGCGCGCGCTGCATGCCGAGACCGGCAGCCCCGCGGGCCACCCGCCGTCACCGAGCCGTGAGCATGCCTTCGCGGAGGCGGGCGAGGGTGCGGGACAGGAGACGGGAGACGTGCATCTGGGAGACGCCCAGGCGTTCGCCGATCTGGGCCTGGGTGAGCTCCTCCACGAACCGCATGTGGATGATCTGCCGGTCACGCTCGCCGAGTTCGGCGATCAGCGGGGCCAGGGTGTGGAAGTCCTCCACCAGTTCCAGCGCGGCGTCCTCGGTGCCGATGAAGTCCTGTAGGGCGCTCTCGCCGTCCTCGCTGCCGTTGATCGTGGCGTCCAGCGAGGAGGAGTTGTAGCCGTTGGCGGCCAGGCGGGCCTCCCGCACCTCGTCCTCGGGCAGGCTCATCAGGTCGGACAGTTCCCTGACCGTGGGGGTACGGCCGAGGCGGCTGCGGAGTTCGTCGGTGGCCCGGGCGAGCTGGACGCGGGCCTCCTGGAGCCGGCGCGGGACGTGCACGGCCCAGGAGGTGTCGCGGAAGAACCGCTTGATCTCGCCGACGATGTACGGCACGGCGAAGGAGGTGAACTCGACCTCGCGCGCCAGCTCGAAGCGGTCGATCGCCTTGATGAGGCCGATCATGCCGACCTGGACGATGTCCTCCATCTCGTCCGCTCCCCGGCTGCGGAACCGGCCGGCCGCGTAGCGGACCAGGGACATGTTCATCTCGATCAGCGTGTTGCGTGCGTACTGGTACTCGGGCGTGCCCTCCTCCAGTACCGCCAGCTGGTCGAAGAACAGCTTCGACAACTCCCGTGCGTCCTTCGGCGCGACCTTGGAGGGGTCCGCGATCTCCGGAACCTCCGCCGTCCGCCCGGCGGTCCGTACGGTCGTCGTCGGCATGATGCGCCCTCCCAGTCGATCGTCCTCGTCGTCACCGGTCCGTCTTCCGGCAAGCACGCGCCTACCCCGGCCGCCGACCGGCATTCCTGAAGCCGCCGTCGGTTTCGCGTCGTTCTCCATCACCGCTGCGCGCGCAGCCGCTCGGTCACCGGGAACGCCCGGAACTCACCGGCCGTGCCGGAGCCAGTGGACCTGCTCCTCGGTCAGCGTGCGGCGGCGCGCGTCGAGGGAGCTGTCGATCTGGGCGGTCGTCCTCGGGCCGATGGACGGCCAGACGCCGGGGTGGTGGACGGTCCAGGCCGGCGCGACGGTCTCGGGCCGGCAGCCGAGCCGCTCGGCGAGTTCCCGGCAGCGCTGCCGGCGGGCACGGCCCGCCCGTCCGGACGCCGGCCGGGGCCGCCTGATCACCCGGCAGGCCCCGCCGTCTTCCCGCCCTCCTCCCCGACGGCACCCGACTCATCGCCGGCGACTGGCCACCGGCACAGCGGGTTCGGCCGCTCGATGGGCCCCGACTACCCGGCGGACTGGACCCAGGTGAAGTGCGTCGTCATCAACGCCGGTTGAGGCCCGCCGCCGCGTGGCCACCGGCACGGGAAACCTTCTAACAAAATTATCATCGAAATTGTTAACAATTCTGGTGCTCCTTGCCTACAGTCTGGGACTCGAGCCGCACAGCCCCCGACCGGTCCGCGGTGTCGCCCGGGCGATGCCGCAGGTACGGCTGTGACCACGCAACCCGCTGCACAAGGAGGTCCACGGGTGGACATGAACCGCAGAACTGTGATCCGGAGCGCCACGGGCGTCGCAGCCATGGCCGCGTTCGGCATCGCCGAGGGCGCGGCAGGCACGGCCTTCGCCGCCACCTCGTCGTCGGGCAGCTCGGCGAGCACGACCTCGGCGTACTCGCTGGAGTTCGATTCCACCGCCTGGTCGTACGACTCGACCAACGACGTGTACTACCAGCTCGGGAAGGTGTACGTCGCGAACCCGGCCACGACGGACTACGAGAACCTGTCGATCTACGTGCCGGGCGCCTATCTGACGGCCACCGCGAACAGTGACGGGACCACGTACACGGCGACGGTCGACCCGAAGGGCACCGTCGGCGCGTACTCGGGACGCACGGCGCCGATCGTGATCCCGGTCAACACCCCCGGCTACGCGGCGCAGAAGCCGGCCACGTCCTACAGCTACAGCAGCGTGCAGCAGTACCTGGAGGCCGGGCAGATCTACGTGTGGCCGGGTCTGCGCGGCCGGGACAGCTCGACCGGCACCCGCTCCGACGCGGCCCCCTGGGGCGTGACCGACCTCAAGGCCGCGGTCCGCTTCCTGCGGTACAACCGGGGCGTCCTGCCCGGCAGTACGGACGACATCGTGCTGTTCGGCATGAGCGGCGGCGGCGCCCAGGACACCGTGGCGGGCGCGTCCGGTGACAGCCCGCTGTTCCACCCGTACCTGCGCACGATCGGCGCGGCGATGGAGGACGCCCAGGGCCGGCCCCTCAGCGACGCGGTCGCCGGCGTCATGGCCTGGTGCCCGATCACCAGCCTGCACGAGGCCAACCTGTCGTACGAGTGGAACATGGGCCAGTTCGCCTCGACGGGCACGCGCGCGTCCGGCACCTGGACGAGCGCCTACTCGTCGGACCTCGCGAAGGCCTGGCCCAAGTACGTCAACCGCCTGGGGCTGCGCGACGAGCAGGGCAGGCGCCTGAAGCTGACCGAGTCCAGCAGCGGCACCTACCTGGCCGGCAGCTACTACGACCACCTGATCGAGGTGATCACCACCTCGCTGAACGACTTCCTGTCCGACAACACCTTCCCGTACACGATCACGACGATGGGCGGCCCGCCCGGATCGGGCCAGACCGGGTCCTCCACCACGTACGAGACGGTCGACGACTACATCGCCTACCTCAACACCGACAGCACCTGGGTCACCTACGACGCCACGACCAACACCGCCACGGTGTCCGGCCTCGAAGGCTTCGTCAACAGCCAGAAGACGGCGAACAAGCCGGTCGGCGCGTTCGACGGGTACTCCCGCGGGCAGACCGAGAACGGCGTCTTCGCGATGGGGCTCGACGCTCCCTCGCACTTCGCGCCGCTCACCCGTGACGTCGTCAAGGCGAACGAGACGACGTACGCCACGTACTCCGACTGGGAGTCCGACTACGGCTCCGCGGCGTACGACAGCGACTTCGCCAAGAAGGACAGCGTCGGCAAGGACATGGCCTGGCGGTCCGACGCGTACAACCCGCTGTACTTCCTCTCACCCGCCTTCGGCGGCTACCGCCGGTCGCAGCCGGCGCGCCACTGGCGCATCCGCACCGGCATCATGCAGGGTGACACGGCCAACACGACCGAGATCAACCTCCAGTTGGCTCTGCAGAACTACGGCATCCGCGACGTCGACTTCGCCACCGTGTGGGCCAAGGCGCACACCATGGCCGAGCGCACCGGCGACGCGACGACGAACTTCATCAGCTGGGTGGAGTCCGTCACCAGGAAGTGACCACCCCTCCGGACAGCCCGGGCGCCCGACCAGCGACTCCCGGTCAGGCGCCCGGCACCGTTCCGGCAATCGCCGGCCCCCAGGTGTCGGGCATGCGGGCGACGACCAGCGCCGCTGCTTCCCGCGCCGTGCACGTATCGGCGCGTTCTCTGGAGAACTCCTCTCCAGGATGCTGTACCGCATACCGGCCGAGGCCGAGCGGGTGGATCGCGGAGACGTCTCCGGTGTACGGGTACCCCGTACACCGGCTGAACCTCAGGACGTCGTGACTGGTGAACGGAAAGAGCACCCGAAGCCTGGGCTCGGCGTAGGCGGCGCGGATCATGTCCAGGTCCCTGTACGGATGCGGCTCCAGAAAGCGGCGCCACTTCTCCGCCACGGCATGTTCGGGGCCACGCTCATGGGCCGCGGCAAGAGCACCGAAGACCAAGAGCGGTGCAGCGGCGTGGAGTTCGGCGAGAGTGCCGCCGTGATGCCAGGCGGCAGCGGCTGTCGCCAGCTCGGTGAGGTCGGTGGTGGAGCCGTTGGTCAGATTCACGCCGCGGCCCCACGCAGCGACGAGAAAGACGCGCTCCACGGCTCCCAGATGCACGGTGAGCTTGTCGAGGTTCGGGCTTCGGCTGGTCACGCATACGGTGAGCAGTGTCGCGTCCCCGATGGCACGTACCGTGCCCACGTCCAGACCGTTCTGGGCGGCACACTCGCCAAGCGCCGCAGCCAGGCCGCCGGCGACCGCAAGGTCGGGGTAGAGCAACGGACTTGGCCGGCGCAGCTGACCTGTGGGCCGAGGCTGAGTCATCCCGGAATGATCGCCTGTCGGAGGTTGGCCGCGCGACCTCGAACTGTGCGAGGCCGGCGGAGCCGTGGGTGGCGATGGTCCTGCACACCGCCGTCCGCGCGGCTCGCGGCCGGTTGCCACCGGTGGAGTGGGCGGGCTATCGCGGCAGCGGGGTGTGAGCGGGGCGGGCGACGGTGGCAGTGCCGGTGCGGCGTTCCAGCGTGATCCGCAGGCCGTACAGGTGGGAACGGGCCTCGGGCGTCAGTCCGTCGTCGTGGGCGAGGCGGTCGGCAACCCGGCGGGCGGCCGCGGAAGCGTCGGCGTCGGCCGGGGTGAACGGGCCGGGGAGCCAGTGGATCAGGGCGTTCCCGGCGATGACGGGCAGCCGGGGATCCTCGCCCGGGAGGGCGTCGAGCACGGGCTGCCAGTCTCCCGCCACGGCCAGGGCGGCGAACCTGCCCACCGCCACGCTGGGATGGGCACCGGACGTGTCGAACTCCCGCACCGCCCGGTACGCGCGGACGGCGTCCGTATGCCCGGCACCCGCCCGGGCGGCCAGGTACCCCGTCGCCGCGAGGAGGTCCGCGAACGGCGCCACCTCACGCACTCCGAAGGCGCCGAGCGAGACCGGTACCGCCGAGTCCGCGCCGTCGTGCC
Source organism: Streptomyces sp. NPDC054770 (assembly GCF_053611985.1). NCBI lineage: Bacteria > Bacillati > Actinomycetota > Actinomycetes > Kitasatosporales > Streptomycetaceae > Streptomyces > Streptomyces sp. NPDC054770. The sequence goes on along the minus strand of NZ_JBSHBL010000037.1, from coordinate 84,991 downwards.
GCGCGATCAGATCGCACAGCAGGGGCAGCGCGTCCACCAGTCCGAGCACGGCCGACACCCGGGCGAGACGCGGTACTTCGGCGGGCCCGGCCGTGCGCAGCCCCTTCAGCACCCCTTCTGCGACTCGGTCCGCACAGCCTTCGGCGATGCGGGCCGGGACCGGCCCCGCCAGCAGCAGGAAACCGGGGTCCGCCAGGACATCGAGGGCGAGGCTCTGGTCGTCGGTGTCGGGTGAGGACAGCAGGGCCGTGACGATGGCCGGGTCGGCCGAGCAGCGGAGCAGGGTGGCGGCCCAGGCGCCGTGGAATCGGGCCGGCACGCCGGCGGCGGCGAAGTGGCGGTGCGCCCGGCGCGCGAGCCGGAGCCCGGTCGGCCGGTCGCGGGCGAAGACCGCGTCGACGAGTGCCGCGATGCCGTCCAGGGAGCAGGCCGGATCGCATGCCTCGGCCGCCCTGACCCCGAACAGCGCGGCGTCCGCCAGGAGTTCCGCGGGCAGCGACCGCACGGTGGCCGCGACGGGCCCGGCACGTTTGAGGAGGCCGGCCCCGGCCGGCGAGTCCGGCCCGGACAGCAGGGTGAAGGCGTCGGCGCCGCGCTCGGGTGCGTCGTACAGCAGCCGGTGCAGGGCGGCGGTGCGGCACAGCTCGTCGGGGGTGGTGCGCAGCACCTGGTGGGCGGAGTCGGGCTCGCCCCTCCGCCACAGCACGTCCTCGTACGGTGTCGCGGTCTCCGGGCGCGGCACGCTTCGGAGGTGCTCCTCCAGCAGTTCCCCGGACAACTCCCCCAGCCCCGGCGCGAACCGCCGCTCCAGCAGCGCCCGGACGTGCTCGGGGCCGGGCAGCCGCCGCAGCAGCCGCACGCGCTCCACGACGAGGTCGGCGGCTTCGCCACCGGAGAGCGGACCGTCCAGGGCCCGCTCGACGTACGCCAGCCCTGCGCGCTCCACCGACAGCCGGGTCTGCGCCAGGGCGGCGGGCTCGGACACGTCCAGGGCGTCCAGGGCCGCGAGCGCGGCCCGGACCACGGGCCATGGCATGCCGGGCCGGACCAGATCGGCCGTGCGGAGCGCCAAGCGGTGCAGGGTGAGCGTCCCGACGGCGTGCAGCGCCGACAGCGTCAGTTCCCGCGGGGCGTCCGAGGTCAGCAACGGGGCCAGCCGGTGGGCCAGTTCCGCTGAGATGCGGCGGCCGTACGAGGCCTGACGGGTGGTGCGGGCCGCCGTGACCAGGGCGTGCAGGGCCGCCGTCCGGGCGGTCGGCGGGCCGTCGGTGTCCGTCAGGGCGGTGAAGAGGTGGCGGTAGGCGACTCGCGCGTCGAACGCGGCGAGCGCGTCGGCCGCAGCGAGGTGTTCCAGCTCTCCGGCCCGCGGGTCCGCGAGGACCGCGGCCCGGCCGCCCAGGAATGCCTCGACCAGCCTGCGCGAGGGACCAGGCGAGGCTCCCAGCAGGGCAGCGGCCTGTACCGGATCTGCCTCCGTGAGCTCGTTGACGAGTCGCGGCAGCACCTCCCCGGGCACCGCCGCCAGCGCGGACAGCCATCGGAAGGCCCCGTACCAGCGGTGCCGAAGTGCCAACCGCCGGAGCAGCTCCCTGTCGTGGGCCCTCGAACGCAGCCAGCGGAACGCGAAGTACTCCCGCTCCTCGACGCGATGGAAGGCTCCTTCCTCGGTCAGCACCCCCGAGTCGACGAGTACGGCCCGCAGCTCCTCCCGGAGTTCACCGCCACCGCGCGGCTCCTCCGCGGGATCGGTGAGGTGTGCGGCACGCGCCTTCACGTAACGCAGCGCCGGGTCGGGCCAGTTCGCGGTGATCTCTGTGAAGTAGGCGTCCAGCACTTCGTGTTCGTTGCCCGGTCGGCGCCGTGCGGGCCCTCCGACGGGCCAGCGGGCGAGCCGTGAGAGCAGCAGGGGCGAACAGCGTCCCTCCCGCAACAGCTCCGCCCAGATGTCGGACAGCGCCAGGTCGGCGAGTTCCGCGGCGTGCTCGGGGCCGAGCCCGCGCTGCGCCGATCGGCGGGCGAGATAGCGCGCGGCCTGCTCCGGCCGGGGACCGAGCAGACGGACGGCGGTGCAGTCGTCGTACTCGGCGGTCGGCTCCAGGCCGGGTGCCGCCACCGTGACCGCTACCGCCGGCCATCGGCCGGTGAACTCCCGCAAGGCCCTGGCCGTCGTGGGCGCTTCCGCTCCGCCCGACAGATCGACCAGGAGGTGCACCACGCCCGCCCTGAGCAGGTTCGTCCGGTCGGCGCCGGGTGCCACCGCCTCCAGCACCGCCCCGACCTGGTCTTCCAGCGCGTCCGCGTCCGCGCACCGGGCGATCGCCGTCCCCGCCGGACGCACGGGCAACAGCCCCGGAACGGCGGTCGCAGCCCCCTCGACGTCCCCCAGCAGGGCGGCCAGTCTTCTGCGTTCCGCCTCGCCGAGCAGCGTCGTGCGGCCCGAACCGACCCCGCCGAGCACCAGCACGTGCGAGGTGGCCAGCACCTCTTCGACGGCGCTCGGGGCCGCGGACCAGGTCCGCCGGCGCGGCCCGGGCCCCGGTACGGGACCCGCGGCAGCTGCGGCCAGGTCGATGAACGGAGTGCGCGCCTTCCGCTCCTCGTCGAGTTCCCGCAGCCGTCGATGCGTCGCCGGACCGGCCACCGCACGGGCCACGCCGGCCCGGCAGGACCGGAGGACATCCGTGAGACCGGTGCCCTCCTCCGCCGGCAGCCCGTCGACCACCGCGGCCAGGAGACCCGCCGCCCGGGGATCCGGCTCGTCCGGGAGCAAGGGCAGCAAAGCCCGCGTGGCGGCGACGAGTTCGGATGCGTCCCACAGGCGCAGGCAGGGGCCGCCGTGCTCCAGGGCTTCCGTCGCGACGCAGGCCGATGCCACCTGGGCCCGCCAGGCCGCCGTCGTCTGCAGGTCGTCCGGCCACTTGAACGCGCGGTGCGCGGCGAGCAGCAGGGCGACCTGGTACTCGCTCCACCACGGCTGCCCGGTGTCCTTGCCCGCGCAGATCCGCCGCACCCGCGCCCGGAGGGCGGCCAGCAGCCGGATCGCGGCGACCGCGTGCCGGCCCCGGTGGGCGACGAGCCCGGCGAGCCGTTCGCCGAGCGCGGCGAGACCGTCCGAGTCCGGTGGCAGCAGGTCCGCCACCAGGTCGCCGAGCAGCAGAACGCGCTGTACGGCCACGAGGTCGTCGAAGGTCAGCCCCTCGGCCAGGGGCCGGCGCAGCATGTTCAGCTCCAGCCAGGCCAGATCGTCCAGCACCGGCATGTCGCGCTGCCCTCTGGCGTAGTCGATGAGGAAGGGCCGGCCGTCGCAGAACAGGATGTTGCGGTGGTTGAGGTCGCCGTGGACCACGCCGACGAGGGTGGCGGCGGTGCGCTCACGGACGACGTGTTCGAGCAGCGCGAAGGGGTCCCGGGCGCGCGTGCCGTCCACCCGGACGACCCCTGGTGTGTCGTCGACCGCCCCCAGGGCGGCGGCGATGCGCCGCCGGGCGCGGTGCGGACGGGTGTCCGTCACCTTGCCGTGGACGTACCGCACCTTCTCCGGGTCCAGGCCGCGCAGCGCGGTCAGGTCGCAGCCGGTTTCGAACTCCACGGCCACCACCGCGTTGTCACGCCGGATCAGGAACCCTTCATCGGTGGTGTGCGCCCCGGGCACGGTGAGCGTGACGAACTGACCGGGAGACAGGGCCCCTTGTTCTCCAGGTGGTGCGAGTCCCGCTCGTACGACGTCGAGAGGCACCGCCACATGGGCTTTGAGGGTGTCCGGGTCCGGTGCGCCGTACACCGGCTGGCCCTCCGGGTCGACGCCGTTCACCACCACCCACACGTCGGGGCCGAGCGACCGCTTCGCGGCCATCCGGTCGTCCTGGTCCCGCCGGGGTCTCGCCCCCTGGTACATCGCCTGGGAGGCGAGGCTCAGCAGACGGTCCAGCGCGGCCACTGCGCTTTCCACATCGTCGGGGGTACCGCTCGGTGCCACCGCCCGTTCGGCCAACTGCTCCAGGCTCACCACCTCCTGGTCCGGCTCGCACCCCGCCCACGTGACCACGTCGACGTAGACCACCGCCTCGTCGGGTTCGAAGTCCAGTGCCGCGGCGGGGTCGTGGGCGCCCGGGGTCGCGGTGCGGACAGGCACGATGAGCGTGTAGGGAAGCTGGGAGAAGATCCGCCGGAACGCCTGGAGTTCGTCGTACGCCTCGGCGGCCGGGGCCAGTTTGGCCACGTGCCGGGTCCACGCCCCGTCCGTCTTCACGCGCAGACCGATGACCGTCGCGCCGCTCAGGCCGTCGCCGAACTGCCGCTCCACGTCGATGTGTTCGGGGGCCCACGGGGAGAGTCCCGGCGCACTCCCGGATGCGTCGGCCGTCCCGACCCGGTGCAGCGCGGCCGAGATGCGTGCCTGGGCCGCCCTGTCGAACTGCTCGGCGAACGTGATCCGCACCCTGCCCCCTGCCGACCGTGACCGCCGTCGCCACGGCGCCCGGTACAGCGTAGCCGCGTCGGCACTTACAGCGACGACGGGTGCCGCGGCGACTACGATTCGAGGGCACACTGCACGCGGCGGGAGAGGCGACGTGACCGGGACGGACACCGCGGACGGGGCCACGACGGGGCCGTTGAGCTGGGACGACGTATGCGAGCGGTTCCATGACATCCGGGTGCGCGCGCACGCCCATGCCCTCCAGGACGACTGGCGGGCCCTGGTGACCGGGCCCGGTACGCCCACCGCCGCCCTGCTGTCGCGATGGCAGGACCTGGTCGACGAGATCGAGCGGCTCGACGCGGGCCGGGACGATTCGACCATCCGGTACGGCGACGACGGCGGGACGGCGGATGCGGGCGGCGAGGCCCAAACGGACGGGGAGCCGGACAGCGTCTGGCTCGACGACGAATGGGATTCGGAGAGCGAGGAGTTCGGCTGCCCCGACGACCGGTGCCGACGGGTCCGGACCACTCTCCTGCTCACTCCGAGGTGCTGGCTGCTGAACCTCGACATGAGGCAGCTCCCCCGGACCACGGAGCCCGCCCCGGACGGCACCCGCTGAGCGCGGCGGCGGATCCGCGGGAGCCCGGCGACCGCGACGCCGTGGCGGAACTCGGCACGCTTCTGCGCGACGTCCAGGAGACGGACGACGCCACCGTGCTGCTCTCCGACACGGCGCTGTGGCTGGCCGACGAGGTGCTCGCCGGCGTCGACTGGACGCCCCGCGACGAAGCGGACGTGCCGGTGGCGGCGTTGCGGACCGCGTCGCTGGTGGCGCAGTTGCACCGGCAGCGCGGCCGGCACGATCCCGGACGGCACGCCGCCGAAGTCCGTTCCGGCGCCGAGGTGTTGCTGGCCGCCCTGGCGCTCACCCCTGGCGGACCCGATCCGGGCCTGGTCCTCAAGTACCGGGCCGTCTACCGCGGTGTCCCGGAGACGCAGGTGCTGGCGCTCGCCCGGCACGCGGTGGGCATGCGCGTGCTCGGGCACGCGGAGCGCGCGAACGACACCGGCGCCGTGCGCCGTGCCCTGGTCCTGCTGCACGGTGCGCTCGCGGTGGCCGCGCCGGACCACCCGCACCTGGCCGCACTCCACAGCAACCGGGGCTCCGCGCACTGGGCGCTGTTCGAACGGACCGGCGACCGGCAGGCGCTGGACGCCGCGGTGGCCGACTTCGCCCGGGGGGCCGGCGCACCGGACGGGAGTGTGCGCCCCGCCGCCTCGCCGCACGGCGGCAAGGACCGTACGGCCCTGCTGGGCAACCTGGGCGCGGCCCTGGCCGCGCGCTTCGAGGTCTCGGGCGGAGCCATGGCGGACCTGGACGCGGCGGTGCACGTCCAGCGCCTGTCCCTGCGGGCGACGGCCCGCGACGACCCGGACCGGGCGCTGTACCAGTCGAACCTCGCTTCTACGCTCATCACCCGTTTCGAGCGCACGGGCGACGCGCAGTCGCTCGCCGAGGCGGTGCGGCTGCTGACCGACAGCCTCCGGAACACCCCGCCGAACGGAGTCGAACAAGCCGACCGCCGGGGGAATCTGGCGTGGGCACTGGCGCGCCACTTCGAGCAGACGGCGGACACGGACGCGCTGCGGGCCGCGCTCGACCACATGACGCACGCGGTCGCGGCGACCCCGCGCGACCACCCGGACTGGGCGTTGCGGCGGGGCAACCTCGCCGGCATCTGTCTGCGCGTCTTCGACCGGACGAAGGACGATACGGCGCTCGAGCTGGCCGAGGACGCCCTTCAGGACGCGCTGAGCCACCCGCACCGGCTGCGGCGGGCGCATCTGGAGAACCTCGGCACCCTGCACCAGCGGCGCTACGACGTACGGGGCGGCGCCGAGCACACCGAGGCGGCCGTCGCGGCGTACGAGGAGGCACTCGCACTGACCCCGGTGGGCGACCCGAACCGCCCGGGCGCGCTGTCCAACCTGGGCAACGCGCTCATCGGCCGGCACCGCGCCGGCGGGTCCCCGTCCGACCTCGACCGCGCGGTGGGCGTCGTCCGCGAAGCCGTACGCACCGCCGACGAACCGGACCGCTGCCGCTATCTGACCAACCTGGGCGCGGCCCACGAGGAGCGCGCGAAACTGGCGCCGCCGGCCCGTACCGGGCGGCGGGCCCCCGCCCAACGGGAACGGGAGCGCGCGCTCGCCGCCTACGCGGCGGCGGCGCGCGTGCCGACCGCCCCTGTGCTGGGGCGAGCCAGGGCCGCGCTGTACCGGGGGCAGCTGGCGGCGGCGGTCGATCCGCGGCGGGCGGATGCCGTCGACGGTTACCGGGATGCCGTAGGGCTGCTGGAGGCCCTGGCCTGGTTCGGGCTGGGGCGGCTCGATCAGGAGCGGTTGCTGCGGGAGTTCTCGGGGGTGGCCGGGGAGGCCGCCGCCTGTGCCATCGAACAGGGGCGCCACGAGCTGGCGCTGGAACTGCTGGAGCAGGGACGGGGCGTGCTGCTGGCGCAGGCGGTCGGCGGGCGCGGCGGGCACGATCTGCTCGACCGGACCCGGCCCGCGCTGGCCCGGCGGCTGCGCCGCCTCCAGGACGTGCTCGAACACCGTACGTTCGACTGGCGGGCACCACCGGAGCCCTCGGACCCGGGGCTCACCCAGGCCATGGCACGCTGCTCGGCGGCGGCAGCCGAACGGGAGGCGCTGCTGGCGAGGATCCGGCGCCTGCCGGGGCTGGAGAGGTTCCTGCTGTCTCCGGACGCCACCGAACTGCGCGCCGCCGCCGAACGCGGCCCCGTGGTCGTCGTCAACGTGAGCAGGCTGCGCTGCGACGCGCTCGTCGTCACCACCGGCGGCGTCCGCTGCGTCCCGCTGCCCGGCCTGACCCGGGACCGGCTGCGCGCCGCCGCCCGCACCCACCTGCGGCTCGTCGCGGGGCTGCGGCGGCCCGGCACAGCCCGGACGCGTACGGCAGCCGGCGAGGCCCTGCGCGAGACGCTGGCCTGGCTGTGGAGCGCCGTGGCCGAGCCGGTGCTCACCGGCCTCGGCCTGGACCACCGGGAGGACGACGCCTGGCCCCGGCTGTGGTGGTGCCCCACCGGGTCCCTCGCGCTGCTGCCCCTGCACGCCGCCCAGCGCTACGACCCGGCCCGCCTGCGCGACACCGGAGTCGCCGACCGGGTGATCTCCTCCTACACACCCACGCTGCGCTCCCTGATCGCCTCACGGCAACCGCCCGCGGATCCCGGGGACTCCGGCGAGGCGGCACGGCGCAGCCTGCTCACGGTCTGTGTTCCGCGCCTCCCGGGCAGGCCGCGCCTGCGGCACGCCGCGCGGGAGGTGCGGGCGGTTCGTGCCGCGCAGCCCCCGGGAGGGGAGAACGGCTCCCTGGTGATGGCCGGACGCGGGGCGACCCTGGCACGCGTCACGGCCGAACTCCACCGGTATCGCGGGCTGCTCTTCGTGGGGCACAGCGTCCAGAGTCCGAGCGACCCCGGCCGCACCGCCCTGTACACCCAGGACGGTCCGCTCACCATGCGGGAGATCGCCGCGCTGCGACTGCGCACCGCCGACCTCGCCTATCTGTCCTCCTGCGAGAGCGCGTTGGGCGACCTGACGCTGCCCGACGAGGCCCTCTCGTTGGCCGGCGCGCTCCAGATCGCCGGGTTCCGGCAGGTCGTGGCGAGCCTGTGGTCGGTGCTCGACGCGGGTGCCCCGGAAATCACCGGCGGTTTCTTCGGCCGCCTGGCAGTGCCCGGGGCGGCCGCGGCAGGAGCCGAGGACCCGGCGACGGCACTGCACGCCGTCCTGCGTTCCGCCCGGCTGACGAACTCGCCGCTGGTGTGGGCCGGTTACTGCCATACCGGCTGCTGAACCCGCCCCGCGCGCCTCACCGCAGAATCGGCAGATCCGCGTTGAGGCGCCGCGCCCCGAAGAGATAGGCGGACTGCGGCTGGATGTAGCACGCGTCGAGTCGGCCGTACTCGATGTCGTACGCCGACACCCGGATGACCCCTCCGTCGGCGGGATCATCCGCCAGGTCCAGCAGCAGCCGACGCAGTTCGGTGGCACCCGCCGACGCTGGGTCGAGGTCGCAGACCTCCATCAGACGCAACTGCCGGTACGGCTGTCCGGGCACCCGGTGCGGACCGTCCAGCACGGTGCGTACGGCGACGAAGTCGACGCTCGTGAGATCGACGCCGAGGTCCGGGTGCCCCACCTCGGCCAGTTCCTCGTCCAGTTCACGGCGCAGGCACTCCGTCGCGGACTCCCGCCCCTCGCCCTTGGCCCACCAGCGTGCGAATCCGGCCAGCGCTCTGGAGGGCACGAAACCCCGGAGGTCGTGCCGCATGTTGGGCTGGCTGCGCGGCTCCTCATGGAAGCCCAGTCGCTCCAGGTGCCCTCGGGCCCCGGCGGAGTACTTGGCGACGCCACCCGGGGGACCGTAGGAGCCGGGACGGCGCGGCGAGTGGAACAGGACGTACCCGCCGTCGTCCTGGACGCGCAACAGCACCGCCGCCGACACCCGCATCCGACGGCCGGGCCGCAGTGCCGGCAGCAGCAGCCGCAGTCTGCGCCGGTGCAGCCACAGCCCGGCCGCACCGGAACCGAGCGCCGACACGATCAGCCCGGTCAGGATCTCCTCCAGCACTGTCCCACCCCCGAATGACGTCGCGCCGGAATCGTCTTCGCGTTCGTCTGGTCCCCTCGACAATGTCCCCATGGCCCGCGACCGCGACACACCGGACTTGTCCCGATTCCCGGGTACCCTGATCCGCCGGGGGGGGGGGGGGGGGGGGGCCCCCCCCCCCCCCCGCCGGCAACAGAACCCCCCCCCCCCCGGACTCCAACAG
>NZ_JBSHBL010000037.1:0-75699 GCF_053611985.1 Streptomyces sp. NPDC054770 | reverse complement strand
ACGACAAGGCCCCCTCGCCCCCCGAGGCCTACACCACGCATCTGGCGGGATCCCCGGTTCCGGGCCGGCGCGGGGCGGCGTGCAGGCGGCCCACCCGCCTCGCCGCGCACTGGAACGACCGCGCCGCCGCCTGGATGGAACAGGCCGACGGACAGGCCGACGGACGGGCCGCCCGCGGTCGGCTGCGCCGGGCCGAACGCCTCCTGCGGCGCGCGATCAGGGTCACCGCGTCCGAACGGGCCGGCCGGCATTTCGCCCTCAACCTCAGCCTGCTGCTCCAGCAGCGACACGAACTGTCCCTGTCCGACGACCCGTCGGAGGCAGCCGAGGCGGTGACCGCCGCCCGCCACGCCCTCGCCGGGCTCTCGGCGGAGGAGGAGTGGTGGTGCGACGCTCTGCGCACCCTCGCGGACGCTCTCCTGTTGGTACACGCGACGGGCACGGACCCGGGCTCCGGCACCGAGGTCGACGAGGCCGTGCAGTGCCTGGTGCGGGCCGTCGCCGATGTCCCGCGCGGGTCCGGCGAGCTGCCCGCTCTGATCGTCCGGCTCGGCAACGCGCTGGAGACGTCGGCGGTTTCGGGGGCAGCCGATGTCGGCGTCCTCGAACGGTCCTTCGGCGTGGCCCGGGACGCGGTGGCGGAGGTCCGCGACGAAGGGCAGCCGATGGCACGGTGGGCGCTGGCCGAAGCGTTGTGCTCGGTCGCCCTGGCCGCCGGTTGGAAGGCCGCCCTGGACGAGGGCATCGGCATATACCGCGACCTCAGGCGTGAACTTTCCCCGAGCAGCGAGTTGTTGCATTCCCTCGGTACCGCCCTGCTGCTGTGCGGCGAGGCCGACCCCGCGGCAGTCGCCGAAGGGCTGAGCGTGCTGCGTGCGGCGGTGACCTTCACCGCCTCGGGGAGCCCGGAACGGCGCACGGTGGAGCAGGACTTGGGGGCGGCCCTGCACACTTCGTACCAGCGCACCGCGGACCCCGCGTTCCTCGACGAGGCGATCGCACTGCTCGGCGCCACGGTCGACGGCACGCCCGACGGGGAGTCCGGACTCGCCCTGCGCAGAATGCGCCTGGCCATAGCGCTGGATGCCCGGGCCACCCGCACCGGCGACGCGGACGACGCACGCGAGGCCTCGGAACTGCTGTCCCGGGCGCTGGCCGATCCCGTCACCGACGAGGACGACGAGGAACGCGCCGACATACTGCTCGCCCTGGCGAACACCCTGCTGACGCTGGCCGAACTCACCGGCGAACCGGGCCTGGTCGCGAAGGCCGTCGGCCATCTGCGGACCGCCGCGCGGACGGCCACCGGCAGGCTCCTGCGGGGCCAGGTCCACTCCAGCCTGAGCAGCGCGCTGCGGACGTCCTTCGAGCACGGCGGTCCACCGGCCGACCTGGACGACGCGGTGGCCGCCGGACGCACGGCGGTGCGGCTGGCCGGTGACAGTGCCACGGACCTGCCCGACTGCCTCACCAACCTCGCCAACGCCCTGGCGGACAAGTACGACCAGGTCGGAACCGAGGCACCCGAACTGCTCGACGAGGCCATCGTCCACGCCCGGGCCGCCGTGGCCGGGTCGACGCCGGAGCGTCCCGGCCACGGCGGCTCCCTCTCCTGCCTGGGTCTGTGTCTCACCACGGAGTACGAGACGGTCAAGGACCTCACGGTGCTGACGGAGGCGGTTCGGCACCACCGCGAGGCATTGCGGGTCACCCCCTCCGACGACGTCCGGCGCCCGGGGTACCTGTCGAACGCCGCCACCGCGCTGGGCCTGCTGCACGAACACACATCCGACGCCGACGTGCTGACCGAGGCCGTCGAGACCGCGCAGGAGGCCGTGGACACCGCCGCCGGCCATGACCCCGACCGGCATCTCTACCTCCAGGTTCTCGCCCGGGTCCTGCGCGAGCGGCACTTCGCCGCGCGCCGCGGCCGCGAACCGTATTCCGGCGCACATCTGAGGCAGGCTCTGGAAGCCGGACGCCGTGCCGTTCGGGTCCTGCCACCCGGCGCGGCGGCGGGCGCCGCCTGCCGGGGGAATCTCGCCGCCGACCTCCTGCTGAGCCACCAGGAAGGCCTGAGCGAGGGCGACGGCGACCTGGCGGAAGCGCTCGCCCTGCTGGCCGGCGAAGCGGCCGCCCTGCCGCCCGGCACCCCGGAACGCGCGCTGTCGCTCTACAACCTCGGTCTGGCCCGGGTGGCACGGTACGAGCGCACCCACGACGGCACCGAACTGTCCATGGCCCTCTCCGCGTTCACGGAGGCGGAGCGCACCACGGCGGCGTCGCCCATGCTGCGCGCCGAGGCCGCCCTGGAACACGGACGGGCCGCCGCCGGGGCTCAGCTGTGGCCGACCGCCGTCGAGGGCTTCGAACGGGCGCTCGCCCTGCTGCCGCTTCTGCCGTTCGCCCGGTTGGACCGCGGTGACCAGGAGTACGTCCTCACCGTCTTCGCCGGTCTGGGCCGCGACGCGGCCGCCTGTCTGCTCTCCTGCCCCGGCGCGGATCCGCTGCGCGCCGTGGAACTGGCCGAACAGGGGCGTGGAGTGCTGCTCGACGCGATGTTCTACCCGGAGAGCGAAGTGGCGGCGCTGCACCGGATCGCCCCGGAGCAGGCCGAGCGGTTCGAGCGGCTGAGGGAGCGGCTCGACGCACGGCGCTCCCGCCAGTGGTCCCGTCGATCCGGCAGCGCGGTCCGCCACCTGGAGCCGACCGCCGGAGGAGAGTCCGCCGACGGCCGGAAGGCCCTGGCGTCCGAACTGGACGACGTGGTGGGGCAGATCCGCGCGCTGGACGGCATGGCGCACTTCGCGCGGCCCACCTCTGTCGGAGAGCTCCTCGAAGGTTCCGCCGTCGCACAGGGGCCGGTCGTGCTGGTCAACGTCAGCCCCTACCGGTCCGACGCCCTCGTGCTGACCGCCGACGGCGTGCGGGTCGTCTCCCTGCCCGGGCTGACCCCGGACCGGCTGGACCGAGCCGTCACCCTGCATCTGCGCACGCTCCGCGCGATGCGCGCCGCGGGCGGCCGCGCCCCCGCGGGCCGCCTCGAAATCTCCGAACGGCTTGCCGAGGTCTGCGCCTGGCTCTGGCACACTGTGGCGGGCCCGGTGCTGGACGCGCTGGGACTGGCGTCGCGCGAGCACGACCGCCCCAGGCTGTGGTGGTGCCCCACCGGACCGCTGGCCCTCCTGCCGCTGCACGCCGCCCAGCATTACGACGCCCGTCTGAGCCGGGACGACGGCGTGCCGGACCGGGTGGTCTCGTCGTACACCCCCACCCTGCGAGCGCTGGCGGCCGCCCGGCGACCGCGCCCGACGACGACCCGCCTCCGGGACGCCGCCGGTGACTGCGCCGGCGAAGGCGACCGCGACCTCCTGGTCGCCTCGGTGCCGCGCGTCCCGGGGCTGCGCCCGCTGGCCTTCGACGAGGAGGAGATCGCGGCGGTCTCCGACGCCTGCCCGAGGACCCCGGAGGTCCTTCGAGGCGACGGGGCCACCCAGGAGGCGGTCACCGTGCGGCAGGTGCGGCACCGCTGCTGGCACTTCATCGGGCACAGCAGGCAGGACCTGCTCAACCCCGGGCTGGCGGCGATCCGGCTCGCCGACGGCGAACTGACCGCGCTCGACCTGACGAGCCTGCGGCTGTACGGCGCAGAGCTGGCCTACCTGTCGTCGTGCGAGAGCGCCACGACGGGCACCGGTGTGCCGGACGAGCCGCTCCATCTCGCGCTGAGCTGCCAGATCGCCGGCTACCGGCACACCGTCGGCACGATGTGGTCGGTGCTGGACCACTCCGCCGCGGCGATGGCGGGCCGGTTCTACGCCCACCTCACGGTGGACGGCCGCCTGGCACCCGAGACGGCGGCCGACGCCCTGCACAAGGCCGTCATGCACCTGCGGCGCACCTCGCCGATCCAGGTCTGGGCGGCCTATCTGCACGCCGGCGCATGACGCCGAGCGCCCGAGCGATCCCCTCCCCCTGGAGGACCACACGCCGAGCAGGAGTGATCACGGGTCCGCCTGCGCAGACAGTGAATGTGGCCGGTTCTCTGCTCCTCTCGCTCATGGGAATGATCGGAACCCTGATCGGCAGCGGCCTGACGGGTTTCCTCGCGCTGCGGTCCGAGCGCGCCAAACAACAGGCCCTGGAACAACAGGAGGAACGCCAGTCACGGCAGCGGGAGAGACTCCAGGAAATCGATCTCCGCCTGGAGCACCATCGCTGGCGTCGCGAGCACCGCAAGGCGATCTACGAGGAGTTCGCCGAGAAGTCGCAGACGGCCTGGATCGCGGCGCTCGACTATCACCGGTGCTGTCTGCCCGGTGCCGCGGAGGCCGCGCAGCGGGAGGCGAGCCGACTGCAGGGCAGAATGGCGTACCGGGAAGCCCTGATGACGTCCTACGCGGTCGAGTTGCAGGGACCCAACGAGGTGGCCGAACGGGTGGGCGACTGCATATCCAGTCTGCGGAACCTGCTGACCTGCGCGGAGGAGCAGGAGGCGAGGGCCGTGGCGGGGCCGCTGAGCCAGGACGACGTCGTGGAGGTGCGGCGGCAGATCACGGTGCACCTCGACGGCGTGCAGTACCGGCTGACGCTCTTCACCCGCGCCGGACGGGACGCTCTGGACCGGCCCACGCCGCCCGTCTGACCCGGTGGTGACCCCGGCGGCCGACGGAGGTCACAGGGCCGACCCGCCGGACGCGTCGATGCACTGTCCTGTCACCCAGCGGGAGTCCGAGGAGGCGAGGAAGGCCACGATGTCTGCGACGTCCGCGGGTTGCCCCATCCTGCCGAACACGGAGAGCGCGGCATGCCGGGCCTCGGCCTCGGGCGTTGCCCAGCGCTTTCGGTTCAAATCCGTCTTGACGAAGCCCGGTGCCACAGAGTTCACCGTGATCTGTCTGGCGCCCAGTTCCTTGGCGAGCGTGTGGGTAAGAGCCTCCAGGGCCGCCTTGGCCATGGAGTAGGCGAGGGAGGACGGAAGGGCAACACGGGTGGCCGCCGAGCTGATGTTGACGATACGGCCGCCCTCGCGCAGTCGCGGAAGTCCTTCCTGCACGAGAAACAGCGGTGCCCTGGCGTGGACGGCCATGAGCCGGTCGAAGTCCTCCGGGGTCACCTCGCAGACACCGCCTCCGATGTTGAAGCCGGCGTTGTTGACCAGGATGTCCAGCGCGGTCGGCTCGCCCAGTGCGCGCAGGCCGGCATCGAACCGCTCGTACACCGCTCGGATGCCGTCGGGCGCGTCGAGCGGACCATGCACGGGAAAAGCCCGCCCGCCGACATCGGTGATCAGTGCGACGGTCTCGCGGGCCGAGGACTCGTCACTGCCGTAGTGCACGGCGACGAGCGCACCGTCCGCCGCGAGACGCCGGGCGATCGCCCGGCCGATCCCCCGCCCCGCGCCAGTGACCAGCGCCGTCTTGCCATTCAGCGTCCCCATCGGGCCCCCATGCCATGAGCGCGTCACGCATCCCGGGCGAGGATAACCGAGGGGCTTCCCAAGATCGTGTCCTACGTGGTGAGGCGGCCGCCGGCTTCAGCATGCGGCGGGGTACGAGGAGGCACGGCATCGCACTCCGGCCCGCGGCATCCAGGTCAGGCCAGAAGCGGAATGCATGATTCCGTGACATCCGTCACAACCGATCCGGGACATAGGCGTGCTGGATAGTAGAGGCCACTCTGACGACATATGGGATTTGTCCGGCTTGCGACGCGCATGTGTCACGCCTGGATTCACAGCTCCTCCCCCGCGAGCCGCCTTCATCCGTCCTGCGTGCACGTAGGGATTCTGACGGGGCGACAGAGTTCCGCAGAGGTCCCGGAGCCCGGACCAGTGCGCTCCGCTCTCATGACAAGGGCCGCCGGAGCCTACGAAGCGAGCTAGTACTGAGGCCCTTTGCGTTCCGTGTGAAGGCGTCCTAAGAATGACGACCCGCAGGACGCCGCCGCAGCTCAGGAGCGGGTTACGTATGGGTAGACATCGCAAGAACACGCATTACCGGCGGATAGTCATCGCCGCCGTCGCCGTGGGCACCGTGGGCATACCGTCCGCCGCCATGGCCTGTACCAACTGGCCCGACAGCGGCGGACACCGGTCCAACAGCGCCGAGAACAGCGCAACGAAGGACTCGTGGAACAAGAAGGACTGGTGGACCGACGCGAGCTGGGGCCGCCCCTGGAACGCCACCCAGGCCGGCGAGCCCTCGCGGACGACATCGGCGGCGCCGAGCGCCACGGAGACTCCGAGCGCCTCCGCGAAGAGGACTCCTCACGCCCCTGCGAGGGCGTGGAGAACCACCGCGCCGAGGCCGAAGGCCACACCGCCTTCGCACACCGCGCGGACCACCGCTCCCAAGCCCAGCACCTCCGCGTCACCCAGCACCCGGAAACCCACCACCACCGCTTCCGCGGCCCCCAAGCCGTCGAGCACCCCGAAGGCCACCGCCACGGCGTCCGGAGCCGTCGCTCGCATCGTGGAACTCGTCAATGCCGAGCGCAGCAAGGTCGGCTGTTCGGCCCTGACCCTGAACGCCACCCTGTCCAAGGTCGCACAGGCACACAGCGAGGACATGGCGCTTCACCAGAACATGTCGCACTCCGGGTCCGACGGCTCCTCCCCCGGAGACCGGATCACCAGCGCCGGGTACACCTGGAGCGCCTACGGCGAGAACGTGGCCTACGGTTACGCCTCCCCCGAGCAGGTCATGGCAGCCTGGATGGCCAGCCCCGGCCACAAGGCCAACATCCTCAACTGCACCTTCAAGGAGATCGGCGTCGGTCTCGCACAGCCCAACGACTACTGGACCCAGGACTTCGCCACCACCCGATGAGCGGATGCCGCCTGCCGTCGCCGTCCTTCGCCACCGAGCCGCCTCCGACAAGCCGTCCAACCCCGTGGGGAGAAAAGCTCGCATTCGTAATGGTCAGAGCCATGTGCGCCGTGTACCCCCAGCAGACGAAGAATCTGCTGAGCACCTCTAGGGTGTGTGCCGGTCTCTGCCGATTCGGGGCTCGGTCGAGCGTGCGCGCTTCTCTCAGGTCGCCGGGTGGTCCTGTCACGGCGCGACAAGACCGGGACGCCCGGCTGCTCGGCAAGCTCAGGATCGGCGACGACGCAGCGGGCTCCCAGGACGGCCCATACCGTGAAGCGGCGATGCGCGGTGGCCGGCGACGTGCCGGACGTCGGCGGCAGCTGCCGCCAGGCACAGCCGCTGGTCAGCGCGAACACCACTGCCGTGAACACGGCCCGCTCGTCACACGGAGCGGTCCCACCGCCTCGCGGACGAGCAGCGGACGACGGCAGCAACGGGGCGGCCGGCTTCCAGAGTTCACCAGGAACCAGACGCTTCGACAGACCAGCACCCGCGACCGGCATCATGCCGCTCGAACATCAAGTCACGTGGGACAACCTCTAAGCCTCGATCGGTGCGGCCGATCTGGCGGCCTGCTCGATCTTCGCGCAGTAGGCTGCACGGGCTTCCTCGTCGATCTGCTGCTCGTGTTCGGGGCGCATGCCGGTCCGGCCGTCGAGGCCCTCGCGCAGGATGTCGGCGTGCCCGGCATGCCGGTTGGTCTCGCCGAGGACGTGGACCAGGATGGCGAACAGGTTCGTGTTGGGACAAGGCTCCGGCCACCACGGCACGTGGCCGGGGGCATCGAGGGGTAGCTCGTTGATCGTCGCGTCCGAGTGTTCCCACGTGCGCCGGTAGAACCCGATGATCTGATCGCGGGTCTCGTCCTCGGTCGCCCACAGATCGCTGCCGTCGTGGTCCTGCCACCGGGGCAGCGGTTCCGGGGACGGGCGGTCGAAGACCTCGCCGAAGTACCTGGCCTCGACGCTGGCCACGTGTTTGACCAGGCCGAGGAGGTTGGTCCCGGTCACCGTCAGAGGTCGGCGGACGTCGTATTCGGACAAGCCGTCGAGTTTCCAGAGCAGCGCCTTGCGGTCCCGCCGCAGTCTCCCGTGCAGGTCGCCTTTCGCGTATTCATCGATCATGCAGCATCAGCCTGCCATGGGCTCCTCGTGTCCTCAAGATCCCGTACGTGGTCCGCAACGACCGGCAGAGCCGAGGCCTGGCCATGGACGCCGTCCTGACCTGCTACAAGAAGCTCGCGAAACCTGCCAGGTGAGACAACCTCCAACTGATCGTTTCAGAACGCCTTCCGGAGTCGGCGGAGGCAGATGATTCCGCAGGCCGGCTCCAGCAGCCCTTGGTGGAGATCGGCACGGCGCTCGTGGCGGATCCGTAGCCGTTCGAACTGATGGAGCCAGGCAAGGCTTGTCCCGCGCGCCCACAACAAGCTGTCGCGGCCCTCACCGGTGTGGATACGGACTGCAGCCCGAAAGTGGTCAGCGTTTCGGTGGCGAGCCGACTGTGGGATCACTCGTAGCGGGGCCGGCCGGCCGAGCGGCAATCGGCGGAGTATCGGTCCGGGTCCGCCACCGTAGGCCGTCCATCAGTTGCCATCGCGTCCGCAACGACGGACGGCCCGGCTTGGCGCCCTGAGGCAACAGCAGCTCCAGCCGGGCCCACTGGCCAATCGTCAGATCACCACGCCCCGCCACGCGTGATCACCCGCGACCGATATCCACTTCCGGAACAGGCGCCCTGTCAGAGCCATCCGCCGGCGATGAACTGGACCGGGTCTTCTCCGGGGTTCTCGCGGATGCCGTACACGGCCTGGGCTGTCGCCCACAGGACCGTGCGGCCCAGCCGGTCGGGGTAGCGTTCGACCATCGCGTTGAAGTAGTCGACGGCGGTCTTCTGGGTGCCGAACAGCTCTTCGGCGACGTCGAGGTACTCGCGGGTCTCGGCGATGGTGCGGGCGGCTGCGTCGTCGAGGTCGGAGTTCTGGTGACCGGCGACGATGGCGCGGGCGCCCAGTGACGCGACCCGGTCGATCGCTTGCCGCCACGCGTCGAGGCCCGCGAGCGAGGTCTCGCTGAGGTAGAGGTGGGCGCCGTTGTAGATGACGTCGCCGGCGACGACCAGTCCGAGTTCGGGGACGTGCAGGACGCTGGAGGCGTCGGTGTACCCGGCCTCGACGATGACGAGGTCCTTGCCCTCCAGGGTGAACCGGTTGTCCGGCACCGTCACCGCGGTCACCGGGGACTCCGGAATGCCGGGGTAGACCTTGTCCCAGACGAACGGCCGCGCCGCGACGTTGGCGTGCATCTGGCCGATCGTTCCCTCGGTCGCCACGACACGTGCGCCGAACCGCTCCGCCAGCACGTTGGTGTTGAACCAGTGGTCGCCGTGGCCGTGGGTGATGAAGATGTCCGTCAGGTTCCGGTTCTTGCCGGCGACCCAGTCGCCCAGCGCACGCGCCTGGTCGGTCGTGAAGCCGGGGTCGACGAGCACGGCGTTCTCTGCGCCGTAGATCAGGGTGCTGGCCAGCGGCGGGAACAGCCTCGCCTCTCCGTTCGGAAGCGCACCGTTGTCCTGCTGCGGCGGGTCGTTGATGAACACGTCGTAGGCGAGTTCGGTCGAGCTCATGATCAAGATCCCCTCGGATTTCGACGTTCCTGGGATCGGAACACCTCGCGTTCACTGCTCTTCAGACACTCAGATATAGCGATCGCTTTACCTGGAGTCGAAATTACACCGCTTCACGATGGATGTAAAGCGATCGCTATACTTGCGGATGTGGCGGCTTGGGTGGCGGACGCCTGCTGCAGGCGAGGGATGCGCGGCGACCTGACTGCGTTTCAGCTGCCGGTCTCGCGCAGCGCAGAGCTCGGCGCACCGTCTAGGCGTCCAGGAAGTCATGCGCGTCCGCCCCGAATTGTTTTGCGTGCTGAAAGAGGAAGCCATGAGCGGAGTCCGGGTACAGCTTCACGAACGCGTCGGGGATCAGGCTGGCCGTGAGGTGCGAGTACCAGGGCAGGATCATCCGGTCGTCGTCACCGTTCGCGATGAGGACGGGCTGCTGGATCGCGGCGAGCCGCTGGAGCATCGCGAAGTTCGGTGTCCCCCACTTCACGACAGCGTCGTACTGTGCGTTGCGGGTCTGCCAGGTGGTTTCCTCGTCGCGGCCGGCGGTCCGGGTGGAGATCCGTCCGAGGAACTGTCCGCCGGCGGCCCTGCTTTCGGGCGACTTGGTGAAGAACGCGTGGAGCATGCCCTCGGCGTCGGTCGTCGGTTCGCCGATCGCGCCGATGATGTCCGGCGCCCAGCCGTGCATTCCTGGTGCGCCCTGCGGGGCGGTCGAAGCCAGGATCAACTTTCCCGTCAGCGACGGCCTGGTGAGTGCGATCTCCTGGGCGATGAAACTGCCGATGGAGAAACCGAGCACATCGATGCTGTCGAGCCCGAGTGCCTCGACGAAGACGATCGCGTCGTCGGCCATCTGCGCGACGGTGTGGGGAGTGGCCCCGGTGGTGGCGCCGACGCCCACGTTGTCGAAAGCGATGACGTCGCGTGCAGCGGCCAGCACGTCGATCAGATCAGGATCCCAGTTCTCCAGGTTTCCTCGGAAGTGCTGCAGCAGAACCAGTGGGCGTCGGCCACTCGGTCCCAAGCGCCGGTATGCGTAACTGATTCCGTTCGTTCCCTGGACCGTCGAGGTCTGGACCTCCAAGTACTTCACGCCGTCCTCCATCGTCCGTCCGATCTGCGCGATGAGTGGCAGGGCAGGAGGCGTCGACGGCAGCCCTTCGGGCTGCGTACGCTGCCCGTTGCGGCGCAGTGGCCTATCTCGGTCGTCCGAAGTGCGCCGAGGGCACGCCTCGTTCGGTCCGGAAGCAGGATGGAGCAGCAGCCGGGCGCTCGTCCCTCACCCATACAGGTGAGGGAGTCAGGTCCGACCACGTCCCGGTAGAACACCTCGTACAGGTCCCGGCTGACGTATCCGATGTGCGGGGTCACCACGGCGTTGGGCAGGGAGCGCAGCGGGTGTCCGGCCGTCCCAGCCCCAGGACTCCGAGTGTGGCCTGGTGCAGGCTCGTTCCCAGGCCCAAAACGGCGTCCGCTCGCGCATCGCGACAACGACGTCGTAGTCGGGCAGCGCCGCGATGACTTCCGCCTCGTCACTGAACGGCCGGCTATGGAAGTCCACTTGAGCGTGCAGGGAATCCCGGTCCGCCAGTCTCGGGGCGACGTTCTGGTGGTCGTCGAGTACCGCGGCCTTCATGTTGGCTCGCCGGCTTTCGTGAGGGGCATGCTGCATGGCTGCCGGGCGGCCTCACCTCCCGAGGCGCGGGTAGTCGGTGTAGCCGGCGGCGTCCGAGCCGTAGAAGAGGTCCTGCTTCGGTTCGTTGAGGGGCGCGTGGCCGGCGAACCGGGCGGGCAGGTCCGGGTTGGCGATGAACGCCTGTCCGTAGGCGACCAGGTCCGCCAGGTCGTCGGCAAGAATCGTGTTGCCCCGGCGCTGGTCGAATCCGACGTTCGCGATGACGGTGCCCTGGTAGACCTTGCGGAAGTGCCGGAAGATCTCGTCGCCGGCCAGGTCCTCCAGCGGTCCCCCGGTGGGGTCGCTCATCATCCCCATGAGCAGCAGGTGCGACAGGTCGTAGTCGTTGAGTCGTCCGAGAACGTACTCGCTGTCGGCCAAGGTCTCGCTTCCGGAGACGAACGCCCCTGTCTCGGCCCAGGCCGGACCGGCCTTCACGCCGACCCGGCGCAGGTCGAGGTGCTCGCCGACGGCTTCGATGATGTCGAAGAGGAAGCGGGCGCGGTTCTGGATCGAGCCGCCGTAGCGGTCCGTGCGCACATTGGTGCGGGGGTTCAGGAACTGGCTGATCAGGTAGTTGAAGCCGGCCTGGAGCTGCACACCGTCGAATCCGGCGCGCACGGCGTTTCGGGCGGCCGTCGCGAAGTCGGCGACCGTCTGGCGGATGTCGTGCTCCGACATCGCCAGGGGTTCCACGGTGGGCTTGCGGCCCGTCGATGTCGGCGCCAGCAGTCCGGGGTTGACGGCCGAGGGCGCGAGAGGCGGCCGGCCGTCGAAGAAGTCGGGGTGGGAGGCGGATCCGGTGTGCCAGAGCTGGGCGAAGATGACGCCTCCCGCACGGTGGACCGCGTCGGTCACCTGCTGCCAGTGAGTGACCTGCTCGTCGGTGAACAGCCCTGGAACGTCGTGCCAGCCGATCGCGTCGCGGCTGATCCATACGCCCTCGGAGATGATCAGACCGGCCGATGCGCGCTGGGCGTAGTACTGGGCGTGCAGGTCGCCGGGCAGCAGGCCGTGGTTGCGTGCGCGGGTGCGCGTCAATGGCGCCATGACCATGCGGTTCGCCAGTGGGAGGTCCCGCATCCGGTACGGCTGGAGCAGGGGCTGCGTCGAACTCGTCATGTGAGTCTCCTGGTCAAGGGCGAAGCCCGGCAGGCCCCGGGAAGGGTGCCGGGTCGCATTCCGGGGCGGCGGCAGCCGCCCTGACACACAGACCCACTAATGCACAGATCTGCGCCTTATGGCGATCCTAGCAAGGATCCCCCTTAACGCA
Source organism: Streptomyces sp. NPDC054770 (assembly GCF_053611985.1). NCBI lineage: Bacteria > Bacillati > Actinomycetota > Actinomycetes > Kitasatosporales > Streptomycetaceae > Streptomyces > Streptomyces sp. NPDC054770. The sequence goes on along the minus strand of NZ_JBSHBL010000037.1, from coordinate 63,254 downwards.
AACATCTGCGCATCAAGCGCCAAGGGCAGGTGCGGCAGAGGCGCCGGGGCCCGGCCTCAGAGGTCGTCCACGTAGGCGTTCGTGTCGATCTCGGACAGGGTCCAGGGCAGGAAGATCACGCGGTAGATGATCGGGGCCACCACCCGGTCGATGACATCGTCGCCGCTGAACGCGCCGCCGGACCGGGCAGCGAAGGCGGCCGCCTCCGCCCGCCTGTCACGCAGGCAGTCCGACTCGCTCTCCCCGGCCGCAGCGGCCCCGCCCCGGAGGATGGCGGCGTTCACCGGGACGCTGTAGTGGCTTATCAACTCCCGCGCCCACGCGGCCAGGTCGGCCCGCACGTCACCGGTGTCAGGGAGGTCGCGGTCGGGGTCCAGCCGATAGGTCGCCAGATCGTTGATCATGGTCCGGGCGTCACCCCACCGCCGGTAGACGCTGGAGTGATTCACCCCGGCGCGCTCCGCGACCATCGGGATGGTGATGGCGTCACTGCCCCGTTCGGCGACCAAGTCCTCGACAGCCTTCCGGATGGACGCGAGCACGGCGGCGCTACGGCCGCCGGTGCGGCGCCGCGGGGTCGATTCTGCAGTCATGTACCCCACAGTAACGCACAGGGCTTTGCAATAACCCCTCCCGAGGTCTACGCTGCCGATAACGCACAGATCCTGGCCTTAGGGGGCTTCGAGGTGTTCCGCGTCATCGAATCAGCACACGACCACAGCCCGGTCCCTGTGATCAACGCGCCTGCCCGGGCCCGGAGGACGCTTGCTCCTTCCACCGCGTTCGCCGGATCGGGTGCCGTGTTCGCGGCGCTCTACGTGGCAGCGGGCGCGCCGACGCCGCTGCTGGTCGTCTTCGAGCAGCAGTGGCACTTCCCGGCCTGGGTGCTGACGGTCGCCTTCGCGTCCTACGCGCTGGGCCTGCTGGCGGCCCTCCTGGTCGCCGGTTCCCTGTCGGACCACGTCGGACGCCGGCCCGTCCTGATCGGATCCCTCTCGGTGGAGGTCGGGGCGATGCTCATGTTCGCCTTCGCCTCCGACATCGGCTGGGTGATCGCGGCCCGCACCATTCAGGGCATCGCCACCGGTGCGGCCACCAGCGCCTTCTCCGCCTCGGTCGTGGAACACGCCCCGGAGCACCGCAAGAGACTGGGGACGATCATCACCAGCATCGCTCCGGCCGGCGGGCTGGGCCTGGGCGCCCTGCTGACCGGCGCAGCGGTCCAGTTCAGCACCCACGCGAGCGCCCTCGTGTTCACGGCTCTGGCAGTGATCATGGCCGTCGGTACGGGTTTCGCCGCGTTCTCGGCCGAGACGGTCTCCCCCCGTCCCGGCGCGATGCGCTCCCTGATACCGCGCGTTTCCCTCCCCAGAGCGGCACGCCGTGAATTCATGGCGAGCATCCCCGTTCACATGGCCGCCTGGATGCTGGCCGGACTGTTCATGGGGCTCGTCCCCACCATCCTGCGTGACCTGCTGGGCCTGCACAGCGGTCTCCTGAACGGCGCCACGGTCTTCGTCCAGCCCGCGGCGGCCGCCGTGGCCGGCCTCGCCCTCGGCCGTCTTGCACCACGCCGCACCATCTTCGTCGGCAGTGCGGGCGTCCTGCTGGGCACCACGGTCAACATGACCGGGGTGGCCACTGCGACACTCCCGCTGCTGTGGCTGGGGGGCCTCATCGGCGGTGTGGGCGTCGGCGCCTCCTTCTCCGGAGCCCTGCGCACCATCACCCCCCTCGCACAACCCCACCAGAGGGCCGGGCTCTTCGCGGCCGTCTACCTGGTCGCCTACCTGAGCTTCGGAGTGCCGGCGATCATCGCGGGCCTCCTGATCGCCCCGCTCGGACTGCTGCACACCGTCCTCGGCTACGGCGCCGCCATCGTCGCCGCCGCCGCGCTCGGACTGCTCGCGCAGTACCGCATGCACATCCGTCACCCATGACGCATGGCTCGCCGACGAGCACGAGCGACCGTACGACCCCTACCCGGACAGCAACCTGACAGTGAGAGGCACACCATGACACAGGAAAGCCAGCGTCCCGCCGACGCCTCCGGAGTCTTCCGGATCGGTGGTGACCTGCCCGTCAACCGGCTCGGATACGGAGCGATGCAGCTGACCGGACCAGGCGTCTGGGGGCCGCCGAAGGATCCCGAGGAAGCCGTGCGCGTACTGCGCCGAGCCGTCGAGCTGGGCGTGAACCTCATCGACACCGCGGACTCCTACGGCCCGTTCGTCAGCGAGCAGCTCATCCACAAGGCACTTCATCCCTACCCGGCGGATCTGGTGATCGCCACCAAGGGCGGACTGTCCCGCTCGGGCCCGAACGACTGGCGGGCCCTCGGCCGCCCGGAATACCTGCGCCAGCAGACCGAACTGAGCCTGCGCCACCTGGGCGTGGAGCGCATCGACCTCTACCAGCTGCACCGTATCGACCCCAAGGTGCCGCTGGCCGACCAGGTCGGCGAGCTGCGTCTGCTCCAGCAGGAGGGCAAGATCCGCCATATCGGGCTGTCCGAGGTGACGGTGGACCAGATCCAGGAAGCGCGCACGATCGCGGACATCGTCTCCGTGCAGAACCTGTACAACCTCGCCAACCGCAGCGCAGAGGACGTACTGGACTACGCCGAACGGGAGAACCTGGCCTTCATCCCGTGGTATCCGATGGCCACCGGTCAGCTGGCGCGCGAAGGCGGCCCGCTGGACACGCTGGCGAGGACATACGGCGCGAGCCCTTCCCAGCTCGCTCGCCCTGGCCTGGCTGCTGCGCCGCTCCTCCGTCATGCTGCCCATCCCCGGCACCTCCCGCGTGTCCCACGTCGAGGAGAACACCGAGGCCGCCCGGATCACCCTCGGTGACGCCGAATACCAGGCGCTCGGCCGAGCCGCGCGTGAGTCGTGACCGACGGCGCGGCCACGCGGCGGGGCAACGCCGACGCGATACCGGCCAACCGGATCGGACCCGCTCACCCATTCACGTGAGGGAAACACCGCCGGCGGGTGGCTAGGACTTGATGCCATGACCTCCGCGGCACGCATAACGCATTTATCCCAGTGAGGAACAAACAATGGCCTCCGCACCTCGCACCACACCGCAGCAGTCCCTGGGCCGCTTCGGAATCTTCAGCCACGAACTGCGCTCCGAAGACCCGGCCCTTCAAGAGCAACGGCGACGCGCGGCAGCCGAACTGGAAGAACTCGGCTTCGGCACGATCTGGCTCGGGGGCAACAGCAGCGTGCACCACGCCGCCGCGCTCGCCGGGTCCACTGAACGCATCGCCCTGGCCACCGGCATCCTCAACATCTGGTACGAGGACGCCAACGCTGTGGCCCGGCAGCGAGCCGAGCTGGAGGAAGCCCACCCCGGCCGGTTCCTCCTGGGCCTGGGCGCAAGCCACGCCCAGCTGGCCCAGAACTACCAGCGGCCCTACTCCACGATGGTCGGCTACCTCGACGCCCTCGACAACGCTGCCACCCCCGTCCCGGCCGACCGCCGGATCCTGGCGGCGCTCGGACCGAAGATGCTGCGGCTCGCCCGCGACCGGGCCGCCGGCGCCCACCCCGCCCTGGTCACCCCCGAATACATCAAGCAGGCCCGGGAGGTCCTGGGCGACGGACCGCTCCTGGCTCCCGTGGTCACCGTGGCCCTGGAAAGCGACCCCGTCCGGGCACGTGCCATCGCACGTGACCACCTCGACCTGTACCTCAGGCTGCCCAACTACACCGCGAACTTCGAACGCCTCGGCTTCGCCGACGGGGACCTCACCGGCGGCGGCAGCGACCGCCTGCTCGACGCCCTGGTGGCCTGGGGGACCGACGACGCGATCAGCGACCGCCTGACCGAGTTCCACACCGCCGGCGCCGACCACCTGGCCCTGCAGCTCCTCACCGTCGAGGGAGGCGAGACGCCGCCGCTCGCCCAGTGGCGCCGCCTCGCCGGCGTCAGCGCGAAGAGTGCGCAGCCGCACCGGTGACGACGCCCGAGGTACTCATGACGATCATCCTCTGGAGCACGACATGTCCACACCCGAGCAGAACAGAGAACTGGTTCTGACGGCCTTCGACACACTCTTCGGCAAGCGCGACTACGCGGCCGCGGAGGAGTTCTGGTCCGAGGACTACCTTCAGCACAGCCGGCACATCCCGCCGGGGCGGGAGGGTCTGTTCGACCTCGTTCGCGCCCTGCCCGCCGCCCTGCGCTACGACAACCAGCTCGCGGTCGCCGAGGGCGACCAGGTGATGCTCTACGGCCGGTTCTCCGGCACCGGCGAGACCGCCTCCGTCGTGGCCGACGTGGTGCGTGTCGAGAACGGCAGGCTGGCCGAACACTGGGACGTCTGGGAGGACGAGGCGACCCGCGCCGACTCCGCAAGCGGCCTCCCGATGTTCGGCGGCCACTTCCCGCACGACCGGGCGAGGTGAGCCGAGATGACCGGCACCAATCGCCAGTTCCGCCTCAAGGCCCGCCCGGCCGGCCCCTTCGAAGACTCCGACTTCGAGCTCGTCCGGACACCCGTTCCCGTGCCCCGCGACGGCGAGTTCCTGGTCAAGGTCACACACCTGTCGATCGACCCTGCCATGCGCGGCTGGATGAAAGCAGAGCACGTCACTCCGGTGGACGTCGGAGCGGTCATGCGGGCGATCACGATCGGACAGGTCGTGGACTCCCGCCACCCCGGCTTCGCGGAGGGCGACTTCGTCCACGGCACGTTCGGCGTCCAGGAGTTCGCGCTGTCGGACGGAACCGGGGTCTACCAGGTCCACCCCGGGGAGGGCCGGTCGCTCGCGGCGTATCTCGGCGTCCTGGGCATGACCGGCATGACCGCCTACTTCGGGCTCCTCGACGTCGGCCGGCTCGCCGCGGGCGACGTGGTGCTCGTATCGGGAGCAGCCGGGGCCGTGGGAAGCGTCGCCGGTCAGATCGCGAGGATCAAGGGCGCGCACGTGATCGGGATCGCGGGCGGCCCCGAGAAGACGCGCATGCTCGTCGACCGGCTCGGGTTCAACGCCGCCATCGACTACAAGCGGGACGACTTTCCCGACCAGCTGCGCGACCGCACCCCCCGATACGTCGACGTGTTCTTCGACAACGTCGGCGGAGACATCCTCGACCAGGCACTCACCCGCCTCGCCCGCGGCGCGCGAGTCGTCATCAGCGGGGCGATCTCCCAGTACGACAACGCCGATCCGGTCGTGGGACCGAGCAACTACCTGGCCCTGCTGTACCGGAGCGCCTCCATGGCAGGCGTCGCCGCCCCTGCGTTCGCCGACCGGTATCCCGAGGCCATGGCGCAGATGTCGCACTGGCTCTCCGACGGTCGGCTGACGAGCGTCGAGGACACGGTGCACGGCGACATCGAGACGTTCCCGGCCACGCTCAGGCGCCTGTTCACCAGCAAGAACACCGGCAAGCTCGTCCTCGAACTCGCCTCCCTCACCTGTTCAGGTGAGGGAAAACAACGGACCAATGACTAGGACTTGAGGTCATGACAACCACCCAGCGCATCCACACCCCCTTCGGCGAAGAGTCGACGGCCGCCGAGGTCATCGAAGGCGTCGACCTCACCGGCAAGCACGCAGTCGTCACCGGCGCCGCCTCGGGACTGGGCGCCGAGACCGCACGCGCCTTCGCCAGTGCCGGCGCCTCGGTCACCCTCGCGGTCCGCAACACGGACGCCGGCGAGCGCACCGCGACCGACATCCGCAAGGCCACCGGAAACGACGCCGTCCATGTCGGCCGGCTCGACCTCGCCGACCAGACGTCGATCGCCGCCTTCACGAACGCCTGGACCGGGCCGCTGCACATCCTCGTCAACAACGCCGGCGTGATGGCACTGCCCACGCTCGAGCGCACACCTGACGGCTGGGAACTGCAGTTCGCGTCCAACCATCTCGGCCACTTCGCGCTCGCGCTCGGCCTGCACGACGCGCTCGCGGCCGCCGGCAACGCGCGGATCGTGTCGCTGAGCTCCCGCGGCCACCACGCCTCGCCCGTGGAGTTCGACGACATCAATTTCGACAACCGCGCCTACGACCCGTGGCTCGCCTACGGGCAGTCCAAGACCGCCAACGTTCTCTTCGCCGTCGAGGCGAGCAACCGCTGGGCCACCGACGGGATCACCGCCAACGCCGTCCACCCCGGCGTGATCATGTCGACGAACCTGTCGCGCTACATGGATCCCGACCAGGCCGCACAGCTGCGCGCGCTCGAGGCGGCGGGGGAACTGGGCTCGATCCAGGGCGCGCCGTTCCGGTTCAAGACGATCGCCCAGGGTGCCGCGACGAGCGTGCTGGTCGCGACCTCGCCCCAGCTGGAGGGCATCGGCGGTCGCTACTTCGAGGACAACAACGAGGCGGAGAAGCTGACGCCCGAGGCCGTGGGATCCGCCCCCGGCGGCGTGTCCCCGTACGCGCTCGCCCCGGACGCCGCCGAGCGCCTGTGGGAACTGTCGCTCGCCGCGATCCGCGCGTGAGCACGGTCACCGGACTCTGATCCGACAGTCGCAGCCGCCGTGCTCATCCGCCCGGTGCGAAGAGCGCGACGGCTGCGGACCGGGGGCACGGACTCCGGAGCCCGGCCGGAAAGGCCGCGTCGGCTGCGCGACGGAGGCGGGAATGTCCCTGTCCATGCCGAGAGTCGGACGTCTCGGGAAGGAAAGTCGCATGGGTGTTCTACTCGATCTTGTTCTCGACGCCCACGGCGGCCTGCAGCGATGGCAGGACGCACGGACCATCCACGCCGAGGGCTCCATCGGTGGGCTCCTGTGGAGCCTTCGGGGTCAGGAGGGGATCCTCGCCAGGACGGACGCGACCATCGACGTACAGCAGCAGCGTCTGGTGTTCGACGGCTTCACCGGCCCCGCGCTGCGGGGTCTGTTCACACCCGATCGCGTGGCGGTCGAACGGCAGGACGGTGAGGTCGTCGCCGAGCGGCGCGCGCCGCGCGATGCCTTCGCCGGCCATGGTCCGGACACTCCCTGGGACCGGCTGCACGCGTTGTACTTCGCGGGCTACGCCCTGTGGAACTACCTCACCGCCCCCTACCTGCTGACACGTCCCGGTGTCGTGGTGGAAGAGCTGGAACCCTGGCGGGAGGCCGGCGAGCAGCGGCGACGGCTGCGAGTCAAGTTCCCGCAGTCCCTGGCCACGCACTCCACGCAGCAGGTCTTCCACTACGACACGGCCGGCCTGCTGCGCCGCCATGACTACGCGCCCGACGTACTCGGCGGAACACCGGCCGCGCACTTCTCGGACCGCCATGTGCAGGCGTCGGGACTGGTCTTCCCGACCCACAGGTTCGTCGTGCCCGTCGAGAAGGACGGACACGTCGCGTCTGGACCGGTCCTCATCGCCATCGACCTGACCCAGATCTCCGTCAGCTGACGGCAGGCCACCGGTATCGGGACGTCCGGGCGGCCGTGCAGCCGCCTCACCCTGCTGAGCCGGGTCGCTCGCTCGTGGTCACTGCTTCCTCGCCGCGCAACGTGTTGGCCAGCTGTACACGGGATTGGACATCGAGTTTGGCGAACACGGAGCGTAGGTGGGTGCCGACGGTGTTGACGGACACCCCCAGTTCGGCGGCTGCGGAGCGGTTGGAGTGCCCGTCGGCGATCAGCAGTGCCACCCGCCGCTCGGCCTCCGTCAGGGCGGTCCATCCGGTGTCCGGGCGGGCGCGGGCAACCGCCCACTTCGCCCGCCGGGCGCCTGCCTGGCGCATGACGCGCTCGACGTCCGCCTGGTAGACGCGGGCGTCCATGCGGTGGTAGTCGTCCCAGGCCCGATCGAGCTGCACCAGTGCCGCCGCCTTTTGCCCGTCGGCCAGCAGAGCCCGGCCGTAGCTGTCGGCGCCGACGCCGGACAGGACGGGGCGCGGGCTGCGCGCGAGGATCTGGGCACTGCGCGCGATCATCGGCAGGTCGCCCTTGCTGCGTCCGCGCAAGCTCAGCGCCACGCCCTCGAAGCTGGCCACCCCGGGGTTGCGCTCGGCGGCCAGTTCGGCGGCCTGGACGACGGCGTCGGTGAAGGAAGCGTCGTGCCCGGCGACGCCGATCTCGAAGAACAGGCCCATCCAGCACGGCCACAGCGGCCAGTAGCTGCTCGTGCCCTCGGCAACCGGCCGCAGCAGGTGCAGAGCCAGGCCGAAGTCGCCCTGGCTGGCCGCGACCCACCCGGCGAGCACGGTCAGGCCCGGGCGACGCACATCTGCGTCGGTGTCGATGAGCTGCTCGGCGGAATCCCGCAGGACCACGGCGTCCTGCGTCTGGCCACGCAGCAGTGCCACGCAGGCCTGCGCGATCAACGCGTCCAGCGCATAGACGTGGTTGTCCAGCTGCCGGCCGAGCTCCAGCAGAGTGTGCGCGTCCGTGACGGTCTCGTCCAAGCGGCCGAGGTTGAAGTCCTGCCACAGTCGGGCACAGTGCAGAGCGGGCACGATCGCACTGGTCGTGGCGCCGCGCTCCGCCCACACCTCGTCGAGCAGGATCTGCGCGTGCTGGTAGCGGTCGAGGAACTGCAGGGTAGTGATCTCCTGGGCCAGCTGGTGCGGGCCGGCGAGCAGGCGCAGCTCCCGGAAGGAGTGGAGGGCGTCGCGGTGTCGCCCTTCGTTGCGGGCGGCCTCGCCGCAGGCGTGCAGGGCCAGGGCGAGCGCGTCAGGATCTCCGCAGGTCCGGGCGAGATCAAGGGCGCGGGCGGCCCCGGCCGCGGCGTCGTGGCCGCCGAGCAGCCGGGTGTTGGCCAGGGCCCGCGCGGACGTCAGTCGCGCCGCGACCGCCTGGTCGAGCCGGCCGGCGCTGAGCAGGGGCTCGATGCGGGACAGCAGCCGGCCGAGCTGACCGCTGAGCCACAGTGCCCAGGCAGCCTCGCCTTCGACGGCGCCGACCAGGTCGCCGTCCTCCACCCGGGCCAGGATCTGATCCGCCACGGCAAGGGCCTCTCCGGCCCGCTGCGTGCGGCACAGCACGGTCAGGCACCGGCGGCCGACTTCCAGCCATTGGATCTGGTCCGGGCGCACGGTGCGGAAGGCGAGCGCGGCCAGATCGCCGGCATCCTCCGGGCTGGGCGTGACCAGTTGCTCGGCCGCGGTGATCAGGATCAGAGCGCTGGGAACGTCACCGGCGGTGGCTGCGGCGCGGGCGTGTGGCGCGGCGGCCAGCGCGTGCCCTTCGTCCAGGTGCAGCTGGGCGAAGCGGCGGTGCAGGGCCCGGACCGTCGGGGCCGGCAGGTCGGCGCACAGCGCCTCGCGCACCAGGTCGTGGCGCGGTGTCAGTGCCCCGTCGTGCAGTTCGATGAGTCCGGAGTCGAAGGCTTGGGTCAGCGCGCCGTCGGGCTCCAGCCCGCGCGCACCGGGCAGCAGCCGGAGCGCCTCGGGCACCGGCAGATCCCGGCCGGCGACCGCGACCAGAGCCACCAGGTCACGCGCGGCCTCCGGCAGTTCCCTCATCCGTTGGGCAATGGCCGCGCTGAACTGTGCCGGAGCCGTGTCGCCTTCACCGCGCACCGCCGCGCGGGCCAGCCCGTCCAGGAGTTCGAGCGCCAGCAGCGGGTTCCCGGCGGACGCCTCCAGGAACCGGCGGGTGCGCTCGTCGGGGACGTGGCCGAGCCGGTCCTGGGCCACCGCCGCCAGGTCGGTGGCGGTCAGGGGGGCGAGCGTGATGTCCTCGACGTGCCCGTGGTCCGGACCGAGCAGTTCTCCGGCGTTCTCCCGCCCGGCCAACAGCCAGACCACGGGCAGTCCGAGCAGGCGCGGAACCAACATGCGGATCAGGAAACGGCTGACCCGGTCGGCCCACTGCAGGTCGTCGATCGCGAAGAGGACCGGTCCGTCCGCCGCGGCAGCCTCCAGATCGGCGGCGATGCGCTCGGCCAGCAGCAGCGGCTCGTGCGCCGCCTTCAGGATCTGCCGGTACTGCTCGATGGTCACCAGCGGCCCGCGCCCGGCCCGCAGCGCGGCGATGACGGGCGCGCCCGGGCTGACCTGTTCGATCGGGTCGCACTGGCCGACGACGGGCCGCACGCCGATCCTCCCGGCCTGCCGGCACACCTCCGCAAGCAGCGCCGACTTGCCGATGCCGGCCGGCCCGTTCACCAGGATCACCCCGCCGGAGCCGTGCTTCTGCGCGCTGCGTACCAGGGACAAGGCGCGCACCATCGGTTCGCTACGACCGCGCAACGGCCCATGCCGCACTCGCACCACTCCTCGGGTCAGGAAGGATCCCTCGACGGACGAGGCTACGAGCGGCGCGAGGGCCGACTGGCGTGTCCAGCCCACTGCCGTAGAGGCTGCCACACCCCAAGAGGCACCTCGTGTGGTCCACTCAACGCGAGCCTACTCGCCTGCTCGCCCGCACAGTGAGTTGGCGATTTGCGGCGGCCTCGCTCCTGCCTGAGCCGACCCCGGCCAGTGGGCCCGGTGGCGATCATGCCGACGGGACGCGACCCAGCCTCCTCACAGCGACGCCGCACACATGTCCCGGTCAGGCCGTGGTGGGCAACGCCACGGCCAGCAGCGTCTCGGCCGCTCGGCGGGCGTCCGTGAAGGCCTCCGCGTCGTCCGTGGAGGCCGCGAGCGCGTTGGCGCCCTCGTAGAGCACGGCCAGTTGCCGGCCCAGGGGCTCCGGGTCGGCTGCTCCCGCCTCGGCGGCGGTGGCCACCAGGCGCTCACGGAAGGCCTGCTTGTGCTGCTGCGCGAGGTGGGCGATCTCGGGCAGTTCGCCGGCACCCTCGACGACGGCGTTGTGGAACGGACAGCCGCGGATGACCGTGGCCGGGCCCCCGTCGATCGGAGCGAAGATCGCCAGCAGCCGCTGGACCGGCGTCAGGTCGCCGCGCTCCAGTTCCGTTTCGGCGAGGAGCGGCGTCTCCTTCTCGAACCGGCGCAGGTACTCCTCCACCAGTGCGTTCTTGGTCGGGAAGTGCACGTAGAAGGTCCGCGGCGACACATGTGCGGCCTCGATCAGTGCCGCCACGCCGGTGGCGTGGATACCGCGAGCGTAGAAGAGCTCGCCTGCCGCCCGCAGGATGCGCTCCCGCGCGCCGCGTCCGCCACCGCGGACGGTCCCAGTGGTCGTAGTCCCAGTCTCCATGCACCCAAGTATAACGACCGCTTTACATCCGTCGAGGGAGGGGGTAGCTTCACCGACGTCGAAGTAAAGCGATCGGTATACATCGACCGCCGGAGATCGATGGCGCTCGGCCGCCGACCAGCGGTTTCTGTGCGCCGGAGTATCCATCCAGGCCCCAGCGGCCGCCGCCGGCTGAACGACAGGGAGACGTCATGTCCACCAGCACCGACTCCGGCCTCGGTTACGACGTGTTCGTCGCGGACCCACTGCCCATGGCCGGTCCCGGACCGCTGCCCGACGGAGAGCCCCGCGCCTTCCAGCCCATCGCGGTCACCCTGATCCACGGCACGCAGGACGCCGTGCTCGTCGACCCGCCGCTCACCCTCGAGCAGGCACAAGCGGTCGGTGACTGGGTCGAGGCGAGCGGTAAGAGGCTGACGCACATCGTCGTCACCCATGGGCACGGTGACCACCGGTTCACCGCCGGGGTGCTCGCCGAACGCTTCGGCGCCCAGGTGGTCGCCGCCGCGGGCGCCATCGCGCAGATGCACAACAACCTGTACGCCAGGGAGGTCCTGTGGCCGGGCCAGACCCCTCCGTCACCCGTCACGGCCGTCGCGGCGCCCGGCAACCGCCTCAGCCTTGAAGGTCACGACGTCGACCTCGTGGAGGTGGGGCACGCGGACAGCGACGACAGCGCGGTGGTGCAGGTGCCGGACCTCGACCTCGTGGTGGCCGGCGATGTCATCCACAACGGCGTCCACGTCCACCTCGCCGAGTCCGCGGACGGCGACTTCGGCGCCTGACGCAAGGCCATCGACACCTCGCCGCGCCGGCCGCGCACGACACCCCGGAGGCGTTCTTCCAGGCGCTGCTCGACCGCTGCCCGGACCATGGCGGCCCGACCGTTCTGCGGGTCAGCTCCCGCGCCCTCTACCTCGCGCGCGAAGGCGGCGACCCGGTGCAGAACCTCGGCGCCGCCTGGCGGCAGTAAACCGGTCGGCCTGCCGGCAGGCCGCCCCCCTTCCTCTCCGGAACGCAACTCCCCACGAATGGACGGCATCCCATGAGCGACCTGCTGAATCTCGTTCTCGAGGGCCACGGCGGCCTCCCCCGCTGGCAAGAGGCTCGGACCATCCGAGCCAAGGGCACCCTGGGCGGGCTGCTGTGGCCCATGCGCGGCCAGGAAGGGATCTTCGCCAAGGCCGACATGACCGTCGACGTACAGCGACAGCATCTGGTCTACGAGGGTTTCACCGGCCCGGAGCTGCGTGGGGTGTTCACCCCCGACCGCGTCACGATCGAGAAGCGGGACGGCGAGGTCGTCGCCGAACGCACCGCCCCCCGCGAGTCCTTCGCCGGCCACGGCCCGGACACCCCCTGGGACGAACTGCACGCGCTCTACTTCGCGGGCTACGCGATGTGGAACTACCTCACGGCCCCCTACCTCCTCACCCGCCCGGGCGTCGTACTGGAGGAAGCGGAGCCCTGGCAGGAGGACGGTACGACCTGGCGGCGGCTCCACGTGACCTTCTCCGAGGACATCGCCACCCACAACACCGAACAGGTCTTCTACTACGACACCGGCGGGCTCCTGCGACGCCAGGACTACGCACCCGACGTCCTAGGCCGCCCCCATGCCGCGCACTTCGCCGAACAGCACATCACCGCGTCGGGACTGGTCTTCCCCACCCACCGGTACATCGTGCCCGCCCAGGAAGACGGACGCGCTCTCAAGGAGCCGGTCCTGATCTCCATCGACCTCACCGAGATCTCCGTCGACTGACAACGGCGGCGGGGGACCCTTCCGTCACGCAGCGCACCCGGCAAGGAAGTCGTCCAGAACTTCAGCGAGTTGCTCGGCAAGAGCCGACCCGGTCAAGCCGGTGGGGCCCTCAGGTGGTGAGCCTGGAGGCCCCACTCGTCGTCAGGGCTGTGTGCAGTGGGCGGCCGCCCGTTCCGCTTCCTGCTCAACGGGACGCCGCTCTTCGCGCGCGGCGCCAGCTGGATCCCCGCGAGCATTCTGCCCGGTTCCGTCACCGCCGGCACGCTGCGTCATCTCGTCGACCGGGCCCGCAACGGCAACATGACGATGCTGCGGGTGTGGGGCGGCGGCATGTACGAACAGGACGACTTCTACTCGGCCTGCGACGAGAACGGCGTCCTCGTCTGGCAGGACTTCATGTTCGCCTGCCTGGACTACCCCAGCGACGACCCCGTCCTGTACGCCGAGGTCGTACGCGAGGCCGACCACCAGATCAAGCGGCTGCGCAACCGCGCCTGCCTCGCCGTGTGGGCCGGGAACAACGAGGTCCACGCCATCCACGGCGCAGCGCACGGCGGGGACCTGGGCCCCGGCAACTGGGGCTGGTCGTTCTTCCATGACGTCCTGCCGGGCGCCGTGGCACGCCTCAGCCCCGAGGTGCCCTACTGGCCGGGCTGTCCGTGGGCCGACAGTGACCCCGCCGGTGTCAACGGTGTGGCCGACGGGGACCGGCACGCCTGGGAGGTCTGGCACGGACTCGATCTCGGCGCCGGTGACCGGACCGACTTCGCGAGCCGCGGAGAGGCGGTCCACTTCCGCCGTTACGCCCACGACCACGGCAAATTCATCAGCGAGTTCGGCATTCACGCCGCCCCCGAACTCAGCACGCTCGAACGCTGGACACCGCCCGGCTCCCTCGCCCTGCACAGCCCCGGTACGTCGACTACTCCATGGCCTGTCAGGCGGAGGGCCTGAAGTTCGGCATCGAGCACTACCGCCGCTGCCAGCCGCACTGCTCGGGAACACTCCTGTGGCAGCTCAACGACCCCTGGCCGGGGCTGTCCTCACCAGCTTCCGCACCACCGAGGACCAGACCCTCGAACTGTGGGTCACCAACAGCGGCAACCGAAGCATCGACCTTCACCTCCACGTGGAGGTGGCCGCGTTCACCGGCGAGAAGATCGTCGACACGCTGCTGACCGTGGCCGCGCCGGCCTACGGTTCCCGCCGCGTGTGGTCGTCACCGGCGGCCGAGCACCAGCCGGGGCCCAACCGCTACGCCTGGGTGTCCGACCTGCTGGGCAACACCGACGCCAACCGCGTCTTCTTCACCCCGCTCAAAGACCTTCGCCTGCCCGGGTCCCGCCTGGCGACCCGGGTCACCGCCCTGCACGGCGGGACCGCGGACATCACCCTCACCTCGCACGGTTACAGCTACCTCGCCCGCCTGCTCGCACCCGCTCCCGGAGTCACCTTCAGCCGCAACTACCTCGACCTGCGCGACGGCGACCAGGCCCGCATCACGGTCGGGAACCTGCCGCCGGACTTCGACCCCGAGCGGCTCCTGGCCGCTGTCTACCCCCACTGAACAGGAGCTCACCATGGGGCAGTTGACACACCTCTACCCATTTCCGGACGCGTCCGTACGCATCCAGGGGGCGCTCGAACTGGAGAAGACCGATCGCGGTCTCACACCGCGACGGCTACCGGCCTGGACCCGACCACAACTGCCGCCGGGACTCGACCTCGCCGCCCAAGCCACCGCCGGCGTACGACCGGCAGGGCGGGCTGACCCCGAGCGGCAATGGTCCGTCCGGCCGACCGGTTCCGCGGGATCCCTGGCGGGCCTGCGACGCCCACACGACCCATCGATCTCCAATGGTAACCATGTAGCAGATGGAGCTATGGACTCTTTTCGAGATGCGATATAGAGTCCCACTGTGACAGCAGAAGACCGATCAGTGAGCGATGCCCCTTACCGGCCGAACATTCTTGACGCGCTCTGCCCCAGCCGTGACGTGTTCGTGGACCTGGCAGACAAGTGGGTTCTGCTCATGCTGGTGAGTCTTCGCGAAGGCGGCGCCCAGCGTTACTCCGAACTGCATCGTTCCCTGGGCGGCATCAGCCGCAAGATGCTGTCCCAGACCCTGCGGACGATGGAGCGGGACGGCCTTGTCCTGCGCTCCGTCGACCCCAGATCGACTCCGCCCCTGGTGCTGTACAGCCTGACCGAACTCGGCGGCGAACTCGCCGAGGAGACAAGGACTCTGTGCACCTGGACCGAGAAGCGGACCTCCGTGGTACAGGAAGCCCGCGCGGCCTACGACCGACGCCAGGACGCCGGCCAGGACGCCTGAGACAGGCAAACGCCCCGCCGGACGCCGGGCTCGGAAACGGGCAAATGGACGCGTCCATGCGCTCGCCGCTCGGCGGGGACCGCCGGATCATCCGACGTCAGTGGCGCCCCTTGTCACTTCCGGTGCGCGGAGGACTCCATCGCGGGTCTCTGCCGCTGAGTGCCAGACTGCGCTCGAACAGGGGCGCATGGGTGTCGTGGGGTACTTCGTCGGTCAGGAGGCCGATGCCGCGCATGCGAGGAGCCTCACGCGCATAGGTGCCGAGTATGACCTTGGGCAAGGGCTCGGGCACGTCGAGATGTTGGCCGGTGGCTACCGCCAAGTCCCAGGCGTGGATGGCGAATTCCGCGATGAGGATCTCGCCGAGTGCTTCGGCGGGCATGGGCGGACCACCGAGGGCCGCCTCCCCCTCCCACGCCGTCGGCTCGGACCACGCCATGGCCGCCGGCTCCGCCAGACCGTTCACGATCAGGGCCCACTCCGACTCCGGCCGTCCGGCAAGAACGGGGACCGGATTCGCAGTCAGCAGGGCAGGGTCCCAAGCCGTACGGGCACCCACGTCTCGTGTCAGCACCAGCATCATGGCGATGTGATTGACGAGGGCTTTCACCCTCCACTCCGAATCGGGAGTCGGGTTCTCGTACTGGTCGACCGACGCGCCGCCGACAGCGGCCGCGACCAGGCCGATACTCTGCGCCAGTTGTTCCGCTCTGGCCGGTGACGCCATGAGACGCCTCTCCTTTCTTTGCCACGGGTGTAGACGGTCTAGTCGATGAAGACGCTCCAGGCGACCGCGTTGAGGTTGTCGTGCAGGAAGATGTCGGTTCCCGCCAGGCGGTCGTCCCAGGACGGCATCAGCTCCGCCGCGCGCGCGACGACGGCGTCCATCCAGACCTTCAGTTCGGCCTGGCGGTTGTTGTGCGGAACCCTGGCGGCGGCCGCGGCCTCCCTCAGGTCGACCGTGCGCAGGGCCTCGGCGGCGGAGGTGCGCAGGTCGCGGATGAACTCGCGGTTCGCCGCCACGTCCTCGCGGGTGCCGGGCAGGGCCATGTGGCCGGTCACGATGGTGTCGTAGTCGTACTCGAGCAACTCGTCCATCGCGTCGTAATAGGCAGGCACGTGTGCGGAGAAGTACAGCCGGAAGAACGGTGCGCTCTTCGGCGAGAAGCTGTCCACCGCTGTCATGAGCCGCTGCTCCGGGAGGTGGATGAACAGGTTGCCGGCCACGTGCCAGTCTCTCGTGTAGTCCAGGACGAACCGGACCCCGTCGATGTCCATCTCCTGATGCCGGCCGCCGAAGGTCTCGGTGGGCAGCGGGCGCCGGTCGTCCTTGGCCTCCTTGATCAGGTCGCCGGTGATCTCGTGCGCGATGATCTTCAGGCCGTCCCGGTTCAGCAGATGCGCGGCGCCGATGTGGTCGGCGTGCGCGTGACTGTAGATGAGGTGGGTGAGGGGCTTGGGGGTCACCGACTCGATGGCCTCCAGCAGTTTGTCCCCGAGGAACGGCGTGGCGTCCACGAGGACGACGCCCTTCTTCGTCACCAGGAACATCGTGTTGATCATCCCTTGCGTGACGACGTAGGCATCGCCGCCCAGGTCGGTCACGGCGTACCCGGTGGACTCCGGGATGTCCGGCCCGAGGGCGAAGTCGGGGATGAGCTTGAACGCGGTCATGGTGATCTCCTCTTTGCGATTCCGCGATTCCGCGATTCCGCGATTCCGCGATTCGGTGATTCGGTGATTCCACCCGGCGGACGCGCGCGGCGATGCGGTTGTGGACGACCCGGGAGGTCGAGCTCGGGGTGGCGGGCTCGTCGGTGACGGCGATCTTGTTGCCCGCGCTCCGCTGCCCGGCCGACGTCGGGGGACCTCTGGAGCTTTATGGTTTCTAATGTAGACCACGTTTCCAGTGGGGGTCTAGTACCCGATGGGCACTTGTGGTGATGTCGGGGGTCGCCGTGGCCGCCTCAGGGGCGGACGCCCTGGCGTCGAAGTCGGGGCTCGTCGGTCTGTCCTTGTCCCTGCCGGCCGCTGCCGACGCCGACGAACGGGCAGGGCGGTCGCCGGCGACACATATCCCTATGGTTTCGCGGGACGGCCGACGACGACATCACCCGAATATGTGACCGGCCGTCGAGGCGCGGCGTGGCCCGTCCGGTGGCTCTCCCCGTCGGGCTCTCCTGCGGGCGATGTGAGGCAGGCCGCGCGCAGGCTTGCGTCGCTGCCTCACCCGTTCATGTGATGTGAAGGAACTCCCTGTGATGGTGACCTTGGTTCAGCCTCGCGGGCGAGGGCCGGTCACGGCGTCCGTGAGCGAGTACGGAGGTCGGCCGTGGATGCTCGGCGTGCAACAGCACCATCGGCTCCCGGGCGCAGCCGGGCGGTCGGGCCCGGGGCAACGCACGTGATCGTGCTGCCCGGCGGCGGCTACACGGCACACGCCGCCCACGAAGCCGAGCCGGTTGCCGATTGGCTCACCGGGCTCGGGCTGTCAGCGAGCGTGTTCCGCTACCCGCTGCATGCACGGCATCCCGAGCCCCTCCTGGCGCTTCGCACGGAGATCCGGCGGCGACGCGATCAGGGTGGCGACCGCATCGGGGTCGTCGGCTTCTCGGCCGGCGGCCATCTCGCGGGACTGGCCGCTCTCGCACCGGGCCATGACCCACGCGAGTCCGTGCAGTTCGCCGTCCTCGGCTGCGCGATCACGTCGATGGAGATGGAGACGTACCGGTCGGCCCGGATGATCCTGCTGGGCGAGGACGCCTCACCCGAGCTGCGCCGAGCGACCACTCTCGATGCACTCGTGACCAGTGCATCGCCTCACTTCTTCCTCTGGTACACCGCCGACGACATCCACGTGTCACCGGAGCACACCTGTCTGCTCGCTTCGTCCCTGGCCTCGCACCAGGTCCCGCACACCATGCACGTCTTCGCCCGCGAGCCGCAGGGTCTCGGTCTCGCCCGGGACGCGGGCGACGCGACAGAGACATGGACGAGATACGCGAAGCCCTGGATCGCGCAGCAGGTAGCCACACGCGCCGCCGCACCCTGACGGTCGGAGTCTTCGCCATCCTGTTCTATGTGGGCGAGGACAGCATCCTCCTGATGGACCCCATCGAGCACTGCTACGACGGTGTCGTCGCGGCGATCGAGTCGGTGACGACGAAACCGATCTGGCCACCGTCCGTGCATGCTGGGCTCGCGCGGTCGGCGGCTGACAGAGCTCAGGCCGCGAGAGCCTCGGCTGTCGTACGGAAGGCGACAGCGTCGTGGCACTGGACGAGGCAGTGACGGCGGAGAAGGCCCAGAGGCGGCCGGCGTGCTCAAAGGCATACGTCCGGTGCTGTCCTGACGGCAGACGTCCGCCAGGAGAGGCGACATCATCCGGCCGTGGTAGTGCACCCGGTGCTCCCGTGCCACTGCCTCGCTCGCGGCCTCGGTCCACAGACCGCCCCGCCGACGCGGGGGTGTTCCGCAGCCCTTCGGCCTGGTCGCCCTGGCCTCGCGCTTTCATGAAGCATGGTGTCCGACGGGTGGTCAGACAGGGGCCTCGACAATCCTCACTCTTGCTGGTCAGAGGCACTTTTCGTCCGATGACCTTCCTGGTCGGGGGCGGCGGCCTCCTTGATGTCGTACGCCAGCTTCAGCGCCTTCTCCAGTTCTGGTCGCGTATTGACGCGCGTGCTGATCTCCTCGGAGGGGATCGGCTTGCAGACCGGGTCAAGCGCGTCGAGCTGACTTGCAACTCCTGGTGGGCGGTCGAGCAGCGCGCGCATCCGATCCGGATGATCGCGGCAGGCTCGGGTCAGCGGGCCGGCCGCCACATGGTGGTGACGATGTGGCCGGTGGCGATGGTGATCCGATCGCGGGCGGTGAAGCCGACGCTCTGGTAGCGGGCGATGTTCGCCGGGTTGGACGATTCGAGGTAGGCGGGGGCACCGAGCGCATCGATACGCGCGAGGCTCTCGGCGAGCAGGCCCATGCCCAGTCCCTTGCCCCGGTGGTCGTCGTGGACGCCGAGCAGGGTGAGGTAGAAGCAGGGCTCCTCGGGGTGGGCGGCTTCGAGCTGGCCGTAGATCGTCAGGATGGCCTTGGCCACCTCGGCCCCGGCGGCCCCGGTCAGCAGGCCTGGCAGGCCGTCTTCCTCCTGATCGGTGAGTTCGGTGCCGCCCGGCGGGATCCACACGGCCGCGGCCTCTGCGCCCGGCGTGACGAGTGTCCAGGGGTAACGCAGTGCGGAGGTGACGTACAGGCGCCACATGGCTGCCGCCTGAGCGGCGCGTTGCCGTTCGTCGGGGAAGGCCGGCCCCCACAGCGGGTCGTGGAAGAAGGCGGTGGTCAGGGCCTCGACGATGGCGTCGGTGTCGGCGGGGGTGGCCGTCCGGGCCGGGACGGGGCGGTAGGTGCTGGTCATCGGCGTACGATAACCGCAGTCACGCACCTGGCGCCCGACGGATTTCGTCGCTGTGGCGCCTCACTTCAGCTCGATTTCGACGAAGGCCAGCGGAGTGGTGCCGGCGTTGGCGACTTCGTGTTCGCCGCCGGCCGGGCGGGCGTAGGACTCGCCCGCCCTGAGCTGCGAGGGGGTGACCGTGCCGTCGGGGGTGATCACATCGGTGCGCCCGTCGGTGACGGGCACGACGACGTAGTCGTACTCGTGCACGTGGCGGCCGGTGCTTTGCCCGGGTTCGAAGTCCCAGCGGGTGACGCGGACCCGTTCGTCCTCGTGCTGCACGGTTGCACGGGCGGTCATGGCGGTCATGGTCGCTCTCCTCGCTGTCGTCGGGCAGGGCCCGCTCGCTGCGGGCAGGCGGCCGGCGTCCCCAGGTGGCAGGCTAGTCGCCGGTTTCTGAGGTGCCGGGGTGGGGCGGGTGCGCGGCGGCGGCCGAGGCTTGCTGGGCGAGAAGGTCGGTGACCAGCGTGAGCGGGGGCCAGGCCAGGCGGCCGTGGCGTGCGACCGCGAAGGCGCGCAGTGTCACCTCGGGGCCGGTGAGCGGCACACCGGGGCCGTGGAACCCGGCGCACACCCGACGCGGCAGACGGGCCCTCGGCCTGCCCGTTGCTCTCCCAACAGGCCGAAACCGCATGCAAGTTGAACCAGTGAATCGTCACGAAAGATCGAGGCTAGTCCTCCAGGGACTTTGGACGCCGTTGTCAGCCGGCCGAGTGGTTATTCTCCCCAAGGAGATGAGGCGGCCGCCAACTCCATCCTTGTCACACCGTCAGTCTGACGCTCGCGCAGTAGCTCGCCGCCGATGGAGTAGCGAGGCGCTGCGGCGTCTGACCGAGCAGCACGTTCCACGATGGCGTCGACCAACGAACGCACCATGTCAAGACGGGGGTAGGCGGCGTGGATCTGATCCTGCCATGCAGCGGCCAGCTCCGCTTTGCGCCCAAAGTCCATCCCCACACCTTCGCGAGTGAGGTAACTCAGCAGTCCTCGGCGCTCAGCAATGCCGGCGGAGGTATGCAGAGCGATAGCCTCCCAGACGCGGTCGATGTCCGCTGCAGGAATGCCATGTGCCTGCAGCAGAGCTGCCGCCAGGTCGGCGCCCTCCACCTCGAAGCGGGCTTCGCCCTTCGCGAGGTTTCCGGTACCCAGATCGTGCAGGACGGTTGCGGCGAACAGCAGGTCACGATCGTATGCGGCATCTTCCAGACACCCCTCGCGCTCAGCCAGGAGCTGCGCGAAATAGAAACTCCGCACGCTGTGGTTGAAGACAGAAGTGGTTTCGGAGTCGCGCACTGCGGAGACGACGGCCTCGGCCAACGGGCCACTCGGAAGCTCAAGCGAGAAGTCCATATGCGCAGGCTAGGCGTCCCTAGTCCAATCACGGCAGGTGCATGCGTGCCACCAGCCACAACATTTGTGCCATTCATTCGACGGACTGGCCGGATCTGCTGCGCCGGTTTCTACCAAGGATCCCGGCGCGGACTTCAACGAGATTTCCTTCGACAACGCGACGAGCGAACTGGGCCTGCTCGATCGTCAGCGGGGGATCAACCAGCACTGTGTTCTGTTCCCCCTGGGCAGCGTGGTTGACATCGGAGACCAGAAGAACCGCTCTCGGTTGACGGCAACGAACGGCCGGAAATCACGTCTTGCTCAACGGGGCCGAGTTGAACGTCTCGCGGTACGCGCGGGGCGGTACTCCGACGTGGGCTTTGAACAGGGTCCGGAAGTTGGCCGGCGTGCCCAGGCCGCAGCGCCGTGCGACCGCTTCCACCGTCAGGTCGCTCGATTCCAGGAGTTCCCTTGCCAGTCCGAGCCTTGCGTCGAGTAGCCAACGCATGGGCGGTCGGCCGGTGTCGGCGTGAAAGCGGCGAATGAGGGTGCGACGCGACATCCCGGCCTTGCGCGCCAACTGGTCGACGGTGAGCTGCTGGTGCAGGTTGCGCAGGGCCCACTCGTACACCGGCGCCGGTCCGTCATCCACGTCGGGAAGTACTGGCAGGTCTATGAACTGGGCCTGACCGCCCGTGCGGTGCGGCGCGGCGACCAGCAGACGTGCTCGCTGGTTCGCCATTCGGGTGCCGTGATCGCGGCGGATGAGGTGCAGGCACAGATCGAGGCCGGCGGTGACGCCGCCGGAGGTCAGCACGTGGCCTTCGTCGATGTACAGAGCCTCCGGCTGCACCGTCACCTGTGGGTACTGCTTCGCCAGTGTTGCCGCGTACTGCCAATGCGTGGTGGCTCGTCGGCCGTCGAGCAGACCGGCGGTGGCAAGGGCGAACGCTCCCAAGCAGATGGACACCATGCGGCTGCCCCGCGCTGCCGCCTCCGCGAGCGCGGCGCTCACCGCGGCGGAGGGTGTGTCGGGCTCCATGTACCCCGGGACTATCACGGTGTCTGCGGTAGCCAGGGCGTCCAACCCGTCGGCGACCGACAGCGCGGGGCCGCCGTGCATCGCGACGAGCCCGGGCTGTTCCGCACACACCGTCAGCGTGTAGGGCCCATCCGGCCAGCTCCCGAAGACCTGCAACGGGATCCCGATGTCGAGTGCGAGGACGTTCTCGAGAGCCACCACGACCACGCGATGCTTTCCGCCTGACATCTCACCTCCCAGCCGATGGCACGATCCTATCTCTGCGTGGCATGCGTGCCACTGAATCCTTTGCCCGGATCGCGCCTACGGTCGTCTCATGACTGACAGAGACGTCGCCTGCCGCTGCCAGGCACCGTGAGGGGTTTACAGCGCCGACGAAAACGCCTGAGCGGATCCGCACCGCGAGACGTCATGGACAAGATCGTGGCCACCCCGTCACCACCGCCCTCCCCTGGTGCACGGCAGCGGGCAGCTTCGTGCGATCCCGTCGGTCGCAACACGACCTCGCACCGCCACCGATAGGGGCAACCGCCATGAGCATCACGCTGGATACAGCCCAAGCGCTGATCGAGAAGGCCCGCGCCCAGGCGGTGGAGATCGGCGTCGCGATGAACATCGCGGTCGTCGACGGCGGCGGACACCTGGTCGCGTTCGCCCGCATGGACGGATCGATCCTCGGCTCGATCGAGATCGCGCTGGCCAAAGCGAAGACCTCGGTCCTGTTCAACGGCCCGAGCGAAAACCTGTGGGAGTTCTGCAAGCCCGGCGGCCCGGCTCCCGCGACCGAGTACACCAACGGCGGCCTGATCCCCTACGCGGGGGGCCTCCCCATGCACGACGACAGCGGCACTCTGATCGGGGCCATCGGGGTCTCGGGCGGCATGCCCGTCCAGGACGGCAAGGTCGCCCGCATGGCGCTCGGAAAGGAAGCACGATGAAGAAGATCCTGATCACCGGCGCCGGCACCGGCCTGGGACGCGGCACCGTCATCGGCCTGGCCCGGGCCGGGCACCAGGTCATCGCCACCACGGAGATCTGGTCGCAGGTGACCGAACTGCGCAAGCACATCGAGGAACTCAGCTTGCAGGACCGCGTCACGGTCGACAAGCTCGACGTCCTGGACGCCCGCGACATCGCGGCTGTCTCCGGCTGGGACTTCGACACCTTCGTCAGCAATGCCGCGATCGGTGACTGCGGACCGCTGGCGGAGATTCCCGTCGAGCTGGTCCGGCGCACGTTCGAGACGAACGTCTTCGCGAACCTGGAACTCACCCAGCAGGTGATCCGCACCTGGGTGGACGCCGGCACGCCGGGCCGCGTCGTCATCGTCAGCTCGATGGGAGGCATGCTCACCGCGTTCGGCCTGGGGCCCTACTGCGCAACCAAGCATGCGCTCGAGGCGATCGCGGCGACCCTGCGCGACGAGCTCGCGCCGACCGGCATCACCGTTCAGACCATCAACCCCGGGGCGTACCTGACGGGATTCAATGACCGTATCGCGGACACGACCTTCCGCTGGCTGGACGACGCGGTCAACTTCAACCGGACCGAGGACGTGCGGGCCCGTTTCGCGGAAATCCTGGCCGACCAGTACGAGCCGCAAGACATGATCGACAAGATGGTCGAGATCATCGGCGCCGAACAGGGAAAGTACCGGAACGTCTGGCCCCCGGCGACCGAGGAGCTCATCAAGGAGGTCCAGGAAGCAGCCTGGACCCGCAAGGTGTGATCCGCCGCCCTCACCGGACGTAGGCCACGCTCGTCACGCCGGCACTGCCGACCGGCGAGCCGTCGATCGACATGGCGAACAAGTGGCCCGACACGGGCCTCACCCGGGACGGGACTTGAACGCCAGTACCGACTACGACGACGAACTGCTGTTCCTCAGCTGCGTCCTGCATGGCATTGGGATGAGCGAGGGGATCACGTGTCGTGCCGCGATGAGCGCCCGCAGTCTTCCCCGACCGCGCGAAGGCGCCGTCGGCCGTGGCGGACCAGGCCGGCAGGATCACGATCAATCGGTTCAGTGAGTGCAGGTGGGTGACCATCCACGTCGACGTGGCCGCCACGTCCGGCGGCGGCACGACCATCGCCCCGAAGAAGATCCTCGCCTGGCGCTCGGGCCCGAGCTGTACGACGCCGTACTGGCCGTCCGCTGGCGGTATTGAGTGGCTACTCCTCGGGCTCCCAGGCGATCAGCTGCTCGAACACCTGCTGGTCGCCCACGATCTTCAGGTCGCTCAGCGTGAGGCGGCCCCAGACGAAGAGGAGCAGCTGCTCGGCCGTGCCCGTGGCCGAAGCGGAGGCGGGCGCGGCGTCGTCCGTGAGGGGTGCGGGCCAGGCGCCGGTGCCGTCCAGCGCGAGGAGCCAGGAGCGGCCCTCGGTGGCGTGGTAGTGGATGGTGGCGGCCTCGTGCGGCCAGGCCGCCGGGGTGGAGTTGCAGGTGTCGAGAAACTCGGCCACGCCGTCGATCGCGACGTCCGCCGGCATCGGCTGCACGGCGCCTGCGGCGAGCTGGGCGTCGTAGGTGTGCACCAGCACCTCGTGCACCCGGCGCCGGGCAACGCCCCAGGCATTCGCCGGCGACACACCGGCGGCCCACCACACCCAGCACTCGCGCTCCGGGCCGGCCTCGCGCAGCGCACTCAGCAGCAGCTCGTTCGACTCGGCGTACCAGGCCAGCAGCGTCTCGAGCTCGCGCGGCACCTCCGCGGCGTCCTTGGCCGGCGGAGCCTCGGCCGGGCCCGCGGCGACGATCGCGGCCCACCAGCGCTGGCCCGTACCCAGGTGCTGCACCAGATCGAACAACGTCCACTCGGGGCAGGACGGCACCGGCGCGTCAAGGCTGGGCGCGGCGGCAACCGCACTCCGGAACGCGGCCGACCGCTCGTCGATCAGATGCAGCAGGGCGGAATACTCAAGGCTCTGTGTCACATCGCTTGCCTATCACCCCAGTTCAGACGACCGCACCGTATTTTCCAGGCCGTCGGCTGCGGGACTGGCACGAGGCCGGGGTATGGGACCGGCTGCACCAGGTGCTGCTGACCGAGCTGCACCATGCCGGGAAGCTGGACTGGTCCCCGGCGGTGATCGACGGCTCCCACCACCAGGCCCGTCGGGGCGGCCCAAAACCGGGCCGAGCCCGGTCGACCGTGCCCGGCCCGGCTCGAAGCAGCACGTCATCACCGACGCAGGCGGCACCCCGCTCGCCATTACCGTGACCGGTGGCAACCGCCACGACATCACCCAGCTGCCGCCCCTGCTCGACGCGATCCCGCGGATCCGCGAAGTGACCGGTCGCCCCGTCACCGGCCGCGGCAGTTGTTCGCCGACCAGGACTACGACTTCGACAAGTACCGTCGGCTCCCGTGGAGGCGCGGCATCAAGCCGGTCATCGCCCGACGCGGAGTTCCGCACAGCTCCGGCCTGGGCTCGGTCCGCTGCGTCGTCACCCTCTTCCAGTCGACCACGCACCCGCGCAGCCAACGCCCTCGATCGTCTGGCTCCAACGTGCAGCTCCTTGCGCAGCGTCTCTGCTGAAGCCGACCGCTGAGGCGGCTCCCGATGCCGAAGATCGAGCCTCCTCGCCTGCGCCAGCAGCGCCTCCTCATCCAGTTCCGTCCCGCCCGCATCCGCCCCGTCCCGGTCGAGCCACCCCGCTGCATCCAGCCGGCCACCAGCACCGACCGCCACTCCAGCCTCGGAGCCGCGGCGACATTCGCGGCCAAGGAGACGGCGATACCGAGCAAGAATGCAGCCCAGACCGCCCACTTGGCCCGACGGCCGACGCCGCTCTCCTGCTTCAGCAGCCCCAGCGTCGACAACAGCAGCAACTCCTGCCACAACCAGCGCGCACAGGGGCCGCACCCATGCCTCGACATCGAGGGACCGGCGAGCATTCTGGTGCTCGCCGAGCCCTTCTTTCGTGCTCACCGGGCCCTCCCCCGCCCCGCGCCCGTTGCACATTTCCGCGGGACATCGAGGGAACTCGCGGGAACTACTGACGAGTCGCCAGAACATCTGCCCGGGTCAGCAGCAGTGCAGGTCAGGCCCAGGAGGCCACCGGAAGGAACGAACTGTCCTGCCTGAACAGATCGGTGCCGTCCGAGAGGGACACGCGGAGTTGGTAGTTGTAGTGGCGCAGGTAGTAACCGGGGTAGTTGTACGACTCGAAGCGGACCGAGCCGGTGGTTGTGCCGGTGCGGGCGATGAAGGTGGCGTCCTGGGCGAAGGTCGTCGTGCCGTCGTTCGCGTCGAAGCGGCCCCGGAAGTCGTAGTGGCGCAGGTAGTTGCCGGCGGCGTCGCGGAAGGAGTAGGCGCTGGAGTCGGCCAGGCCCGCGACCACCGTGAAGGTGGCCGCCTGCTTGTCGGCGGTGGCGCTGGAGCTGGTCACGACCGGGAGGTTGAGGAGTGAGGACACTTCCTCCCAGTAGCGAGTGGGGTAGTTGACGGACTGGAGGGAGCGGGTCGCGTTCTTCGTCAGGGACGGGCCGCCGGTCACCGTCTCCTTGATGACCGTGAAGTGCCGGGCCGTACCGGAGAGTGTGGCCAGGGCCGTGGGGGTGCTCCAAGTCGCGAACGTGTCGTAGCTGTCGCTGTAGTAGTAGTTGCCGTCGGCGTAACCGTCGAAGAAGATCCGCCAGCCGCCGCTGTCGAGCTGGATCACGGAGGGACCCTCGCGGTAGCTGCCCCAGCCCGCCCAGTCGCCGGTCCTGGTGAGGGTGTAGGGGCCCTTGAGGCTGGTGGCCGTACCGTACTCGATGTACTTCGCCGTCTCGTTCTTCGTGAACGCGTGGTACGTCGAGCCGATCCTCACGATGTACGTGTCGATGTGGTTCGAGCCGATGCCGGACAGAGCGGTGGGTGAAGTCCACGCCGTGAGAGCCGAGTTGGTCGCCGTCAGGACGTACGGGGTGAAGATCCACTCGTCGTCGGTCGTGGAGCAGGACACGATGACGTTGACGCTGCCGTCGCTGTCCACGAACCACTCGGGCGCCCAGGCCCGGGACAGGTCGGTGATGGGGATCGTGTAGTCGTACAGGAAGGTCCAGTTGACCCGGTCGGCGCTGCGGGCGAAGCCGATCGTGGTGCTCTCGTCCTCCCAGGTGTGGGTGGTGTAGGTGACGTAGTAGTAGCCGTCCGTGTGCTTGAAGATGCTCGCGTCGCGGATGCGGTTGCTGGGCGGGGTGTAGGCCGAGGACTGGAGGAGGCGGAAGTCCGTGGCGTCGTCGGACTGGTAGACGTTCACCGTGCCGTCGTCGCTGTTGAGGAACGGGACGATGGTGTAGCGGGTGGCGTAGCCGCTCGCGGGAGCGGCGGCCTCGGCCTCGCCGAGCAGGCCGGGCAGTTCGCCCAGGGCCAGGGCCGTCGCGGGCAGGGCGGCCAGCGCGCGCAGCAGGGTGCGACGGGACGGGGTGGGGGGACGTGTGGTCACGGCGGCTCTCCGGGGCTCGTGCAGACGCGGACACAGCGGTGCGGTGCGTCCGGTATTTCGAACTGAGTTCGAGAAGTCGCGCAGAAAGTAGAAGTCGCGACAGGTTCACGTCAATGCTTTGGGCAGGACTGGGGACCGGCTGGATACCCGCTGTGCGAAACCTGTCCTGCGACGGCCGGATCGACGTTACCCTCCGGTAAAAGCTGCACCCCGGAGGTAGGTCCCCCGCATGCCGTACGACCGTTCCGCAGGCCTCGCCGAGTCCGTACGCGCCTTGGCCGCCGGTGAATTGACCTCCCGTCAGCTGGTCGAGGAGTGCCTCGCGCGGATCGAGGCCACCCAGGACTCCCTCAACGCCTTCCGGATCGTGCGCCGTACCGCGGCCCTCGCCGAAGCGGACGCGGCCGACCGGGAGTTGGCCGACGGAGTGCGCCGGCCCCTGCTCGGGGTGCCGGTCGCGGTGAAGGACGACACGGACGTGGCAGGCGAGCCGACCGCCTTCGGCTGCCCGGGCGAGTTCCCGCCGGTGGCGGAGGACGGGGAGGCGGTACGGCGGCTGCGCGCGGCCGGGGCGGTGATCATCGGCAAGACCAACACCTGCGAGCTGGGGCAGTGGCCGTTCACGGAAGGGCCGGCCTTCGGCGCCACCCGCAATCCCTGGCAGCCGGGGCACACTCCGAGCGGGTCCTCGGGCGGGTCGGCGGCCGCCGTGGCGGCGGGTCTGGTGCCGGCCGCGCTCGGCTCGGACGGCGCCGGATCGGTGCGGATCCCGGCCGCCTGGAGCCATCTCGTCGGCATCAAACCGCAGCGCGGCCGCATCTCCACCTGGCCGCGCGGCGAGTCGTTCCAGGGCATCACGGTCAACGGCACGCTGGCCCGCA
Source organism: Streptomyces sp. NPDC054770 (assembly GCF_053611985.1). Lineage (NCBI taxonomy): Bacteria > Bacillati > Actinomycetota > Actinomycetes > Kitasatosporales > Streptomycetaceae > Streptomyces > Streptomyces sp. NPDC054770. The sequence continues at coordinate 34,934 of NZ_JBSHBL010000037.1, read as the reverse complement.
CGGTCGCCGACGCGGCCCTCCTGCTGGACGCGGCGAGCGGGAACCATCCCCAAGACCCGCATCGCCCAGATCAGTTGACGCTCCTCGACGCGGTCGGACGCGAACCCGGGCGGCTGCGCATCGCCCTCTCCCTCAAACCGCCGTTCACCGCGCTCCCCGCCCGCCTCCAGCCGGAGATACGCACCCGCATCCTCGAACTCGCGGAAAAACTCTCCGAGTTGGGCCACACCGTCGAGGAGGCCGACCCGCCCTACGGCCAGATCGGGCTCACCTTCGTCCCGCGCGCCGCGGTCGGGATCGCCGAACGCGTCCGCGAGGCTCCGCACCCGGACCTTCTCGACCGGCGCACCCTGGAGACGGCCCGCCTGGGCCGGCTGCTCGGCGGCGCCCCGCTGCGGGCCGCCCGGCGTGCGGAGGCCACCCTGCGGGGCAGGATCGGCGGCTTCTTCACGTCGTACGACCTGATCCTCGCGCCGACCACCGCCGCTCCCCCACCCCGGGTCGGCGCGCTGCTCGGGCTGGGCCCGTTCGCCACCGACCGGGCGATGATCGCCGCCTGCCCGTACGCCTGGCCGTGGAACGTGCTGGGGTGGCCGGGGGTGAACGTGCCCGCCGGGTTCACCGGGGACGGGCTGCCGGTGGGCGCCCAGTTGCTCGGGCCGGCGGACAGCGAGCCGCCGCTGGTCTCCGTCGCCGCCCAGCTGGAGGCCGAACTGCGCTGGCACGAGCTCTGGCCACCGCAGCCCGCGACCGCGGACTCCCCGGCCGCATGAACGCCAGCCGCGTGGACACCAGCCGCATGAACACCGGCCACGTGGACGCCGGCCACGTGGACACCAGCCGCGTGGACACCGGCCGCTTTCCTGCCGCTTGACCTGACCGTACCCTCTGACCATGGACGATGCGTCGATGGTCGGGCTCATGGGGCGGGTCACCGGAACGGTCGGGCCCGGACTCGTCGGCGAGGTGATCGTCCGGGTCCGCGGGGGTGCCGAGCACTTCCTCGCGTACGCCGCCGACGGCACCGGCCGGTTCGAGCGGGGCACGCTGGTGATGGTGGTCGAGTACCTGCCGCCGCGGACGGTCTACGTCACGCCCGCGTACGACAGTTGAGCGGTTGGGCCCCAGGTGAGGGGCGTATGCGTCAAGACTGCAACAAGGAATCACCGGCGTCTTCACCCCGCGCTCGCGCGGGCGCACACTCCCTTCGTTCGGTGCCGGAAGGGCACCATTCAAAGGGGGGCGTATGCCGATGGTCGTCGGCGTCGTAGCGGGGGCGGCGGTTCTCGCCGTTCTCGTGTTGATCGGTCTGTTCAAGATGATGTGGCGGGTTGCCGAGCCGAACGAGGCGCTCATCATCTCCGGTTCGAAGCATCGGACCGAAGGCCTCGAAGAAGGCATGGGGTTCCGGATCGTCACGGGGCGCGGCACGCTGGTGATGCCCGGCGTGCAGGCGGTGCGCAAGCTCTCCCTGGACCTCAACGAGACCGAGCTGTCGGTGGACTGCGTGACCCAGCAGGGCATTCCGCTGAAGGTGCGAGGGGTGGTCATCTTCAAGGTCGGCGACGACTTCGTGTCGATCGCCAACGCGGGCCGCCGTTTCCTGGACCAGCAGAAGATGATGTCCGAGCGGGTGCACAACGTGTTCGCCGGTCATCTGCGGTCCATCGTGGGCGGGTTGACGGTCGAGGACATGATCCGCGACCGGGACAAGCTCACCGGGCAGACCCGGGCGGCCTGCGGCACGGAGATGGAGAAGCTGGGGCTCATCGTGGACTCCCTGCAGATCCATGAGATCGAGGACCCGACCGGCTACATCAAGAACCTGGCGATGCCGCACGCGGCCGCCGTCCAGCGGGACGCGCGGATCGCGCAGGCCGAGGCGAACCGTCTCGCCACCGAGGCGGAGCAGCAGTCGTTCGCCCGGATGGCGGAGGCCACCCGGGACAGCGAGATCCTCCAGGCCGGCTACCAGGCCGAGCGGGACAAGGCGGCCGCGCAGGCCCGCCAGGCCGGTCCGCTCGCCGACGCGGCCGCCCGGCAGGAGGTCGTGGTCCAGGAGACGCGGGTCGCCGAGCTGGAGGCGCACCGCCGCGAGCAGCAGCTCCAGGCGGACGTCCGCAAGCCGGCCGACGCCAAGGCGTACGAGAAGCGGACGCTGGCCGAGGCCGAGCGCGACGCGCGGATCTCGGCGGCCCAGGCCAAGGCCAAGGAGACGGAACTGGCGGCCGCGGCCGAGGCGACCCGGGTCAAGGCGGCCGCGGGCGCCGAGGCCGAGGCGACCAAGTCCCGGGGTACGGCCACCGCGGCGGCGACCCGGGCCACCGGTGAGGCCGAGGCGGCCGCCGCGCAGGCCAGGGGGCTGGCGGACGCCGAGGCGGTGCGGGCCAAGGGGCTCGCCGAGGCAGAGGCGATCAAGGCCCGCGCCGCCGCCCTCGCGGAGAACCAGGAGGCGGTCGTCGCCCAGCAACTCGCCGAGAACTGGCCGGAGATCGTCAAGGCCGGCGCCTCCGCCTTCGGCAACGTCGACAACATGGTGCTGCTCAACGGCGCCGACGGCATGGCCGAGTTGTTCGCGAAGGCGCTCACGATGGGCGGCACGGGGCTGGGCCTGGCCCGCCAGCTCCTTGCCTCGATGAACCAGAACGGGCAGGCTCCGGGCGGGACTTCACCGGCTCTTGGCGGGGTCACGGCCCCGAAGAGCCAGAAGGTGCCGGTGGAGCAGGACGACTAGTAGCAGCCACGGTACCGGTGAACGGGGGTGCCTCCGGCCACGCGCCGGGGCACCTCTGTGGTCACTCCTGTGGTCACTCCTGTGGTCACTCCTGTGCGTTGAGCCGTCGCAGCAGCTCCAGCAGCGTCGCCCGCTCCGGCGCCGACAGCCCTGCGAAGCAGTCGGCCAGCACCTCGCCGGCCACCCCGTGCCCGGCGGCCAGCGTCCGCTCCCCGTCGGGGGTCAGATGGTGCTCGATGCGCCGTCCGCGGCCCGGCCGTCGTTCCACCAGTCCCTGCGCGGCCAGCCGGCCCACCAGTGTGCCGAGGGCCTGCTCGCTCTGGAAGGTGGCCGCGGCCAGCTCGCGCGCCGAGGCGCCCGGCGACCGGTCGATGGCGCGCAGCGCGTCCCACTGCGCGAGGGTGGTGCCGACGGCCGCGAGCGCGCTGTCCAGCGCCCGGTGCTGCCGGTACTGGGCCTGTTTCACCGCTCTTCCGAGAACTTGCAGGTCATCGTGCATGACCCCACTGTAGCTCACGACTAAGCTTGTTTATATAAACATCCTTAGTTAGATTGTGCGGCATGACGACGAACCGCATCGCCCAGGTGTATCCGGACCTCCCCATCTCGCTGACCGAGGCCGGTTCCGGCCGCCCGGTGCTCGTACTCCACGGAGGCGGCGGCCCGGCCACGGTCGCCGGCCTCGCCGCCCGCCTCGCCGAGACGGCCCGCACCCTCACCCCGGTCCACCCCGGCTGGGACGGCACCCCGCGTCCCGACTGGCTGACGAGCGTCGACGACCTGGCCGTCGCGTACCTCCACCTGCTCCAGGACGGCGAGTTGAGCGACGTCCTGGTCATCGGCTCCTCGCTGGGCGGCCAACTCGCCGCCGAGATGGCCGTACGCGACACGGCCGGGCTGATCACCGGCCTGGTCCTGATCAACGGTGTCGGTGCGGACATCGAGGGCGAGCCGGTCACGGACTTCTTCGCGCTGGATCCCCGTGCCGCGGCCGAGCACTCCTGGCACGACCCGGACCGCTTCTACGTCGACCCGGCCACCCTCCCCGCCGCCGAACTCGCCCGCCGCCAGGCCAACATGGCGACCATGCGGCTGCTCACCGACGGCGGCCGGATGACCGACCCGAAGCTGCTGCCCCGGCTGGGGCGGGTGCGGCAGCCCGCGCTGGTGATCTGGGGCGAGAGCGACCGTATCGTCACGCCCGCCTACGGAGCCGCGTACGCGAAGGCCTTCCCGCAGGGGCGGTTCGAGCCGATCGCCGAGGCCGGTCACCTTCCGCACATCGAACGCCTCGACGCCACGGCCGAGTTGATCGAGGCGGAGCTGCGCGGTACCGGCACCCCGTCTGTTCTCGCAGGCTGAGGCCCCTTAAAGTGCCCTCGTGACTGCGTACATCGACGACGAGAACATCCCCGGCCGGTACGGCCCCACCGCGACCACCGAGGCCGACCCGCACGAGGTCGGCAAGGTGCACACCGAGTACTCCCCCGCCCACGACGGCGACCCCGACCCCGGTGAGATCGTGTGGACCTGGGTGCCCTTCGAGGAGAACGACGGGCGGGGCAAGGACCGGCCGGTGCTGGTCGTCGCCCGGGAGGCGGCCGGCACCCTGCTCGCCGTCCAGTTGTCCAGCAAGCGGCACGACAACGACCGCGAGTGGGTGGCGATCGGCAGCGGGCCGTGGGACCGCTCCGGGCGTGACTCCTGGGTGGACGTGGACCGCGTGCTGCGACTGCACGAGGACGGGATGCGCCGCGAGGCCTGCGCACTCGACCGCGGCCGCTTCAACCTCGTACGCAACCGGCTGCACGAGCGCTACGGCTGGAAGTGAGCCGGGCGCTCCGCTGGTTGCGCGGTTCGTTTACCGCGGGCCGGTGGGGGCTGATCGCGCAGTTCCCCGCGCCCCTTACGGGGCGCGGTCCCGCACCGGACTTCACCAGATCCGCTCAGACCTCAGCGACACTGAACGCCTCGGCGAAGGCGGCCCGGGCCACGGATCCCGGCGTGCGGTCCAGGATGCCGAACACCACGTGTTCGAAGGTCCGTGCGAACCGTCCGCCGGGGCCCAGGAGCCCCCGGAAGGCGCCCGCCACCTGTGCCGGGTCGTTCTGGAACACCCCGCAGCCCCAGGCGCCGAGGACCAGCCGCCGGTAGCCGTGGGCGGCGGCCACCTCCAGGACCCGCTCGGCCCGTACGGCGAGGGCGGCCGGCAGTTCGCCGACGCGGTCCGGAGCCGTACGGCGGATCACGCCCGCGTTGGGCGCGGCGGCCGTCAGGAAGCCCGCGCGGTAGGGCTCGGCGAGCAGGCGGCCGCGGTCGTCACGGAAGACCGGCACGGCCGGGGAGTGGATCACGCGGTCCGAGTAGAAGGGGTCGCGGTGGGCGCGGTGGTGGTCGTAGTACCCGGGGGCCTCACGCACGCACGTGTACAGCGCGGAGGCGCGGCACAGGGCCTCCTCCTGCGCCTGGGCGCCGTTCAGGTAGCCGCCACCCGGATTGCGGGCCGAGGCGAAGTTGAGCACGGCCACCGGGGCGTCGGCCAGGCGGCGGGCGGCCTCCAGGCTGCTCTCGCCGGTGACCTCGAGGACGGCGTCCAGTTCCGGCGCGGACGGGACCGGCACCGGCTCCGGGCCGTACAACCGCGTCCCCGTCCGTGCGGCCGCGATGTCGGCCGCCAGCGGGACCTCCCGGCCGTCGGGCGTGCGGTAGCTCCCCGCCGCCACGATCTGTTCGGTCTGCTGCGCGATACCGCGCAGGCGCGCACTCATGGCACCACCCCCGTGGACGCCATGACCGCGGCCCGCGCGGCCTCCCCCGTCGTGCTCATGCAGGCATCCTGGGTGATGCTGGTGGTGCCGTGCAACGGAGTTTCCATGGCCCGAAACGGTCGGAAACACACGAGGAAGCAGAGGTTACCGATCTAGAACGTCCCTATAGGTGCCCTTGTGCGAATGGACGCGACCGTCTTGGGTGGAACGGACGATGCCGCCCCGGACGCATCCATGGCCGGGGCGGTGGCATGGTGGAATCTTCAGGAGGATCCCGACATGTCCGACTCGATATCCGACGGCGGCGACTGTACCGACGGCTCTGTGAAGACCGACTTCTCGGACGACCGCACCGCTGTCACCGAGGCGGAGGTGGAGGCCCTGGTCAAGGGCATCTGCTTCAAGACCGGCCCGCCCCGCACGCTCGGGGTGGAAGTGGAATGGCTGGTCCACGAGCTGCGCAGGCCGCAGCTCCCGGTAACACCCGAACGGCTCGAAGCGGCCTACGCCGCACTGCGCACGGTGCCCCTGGGCTCGGCACTCACCGTCGAACCCGGCGGTCAGCTGGAGCTCAGCTCCCCGCCCGCCGCCTCCCTCACGGAGTGCATCGGCACCGTCTCCGCCGACCTGGACGCCGTCCGCAAGGTCCTCGCCCGACAGGACCTCGGACTCGTGGGCGTCGGTCACGACCCCTGGCACACACCCCGCCGCTTCCTGCGCGAACCGCGCTACGACGCGATGGAGAACTGCCTGGACCGTACCGGCACCGCGGGCCGCCACATGATGTGCTCCTCGGCCTCCGTACAGGTCTGCCTGGACGCCGGCCACGAGGAGCCCGGTCCGCTGGGGTACACCCGGCGCTGGTGGCTGGCCCATCAGCTGGGCCCGGTGCTGGTGGCCGCGTTCGCGAACTCCCCGCTGGTCGGGCACCGGCCCACCGGCTGGGTCTCCACCCGGCAGCTGCTGTGGATGGAGATCGGCCCGGGCCGCGCGGGCGCGCCCCCGCTGGACGGCGACCCGCGGGCGGCCTGGGCCCGGCACGTCCTCGACGCACCGGTGATGTGCGTACGGCGGGACGGCGGCCCCTGGGAGGTTCCCGAAGGCCTCACCTTCCGGGCCTGGACCCGGTCGGGGACGCCCACCGGCGCGGACCTGGCGTACCACCTCACCACGCTGTTCCCGCCGGTCAGGCCGCGCGGTCATCTGGAACTGCGGATGATCGACGCGCAGCCCGGCGACGACGGGTGGATCGTGCCGCTGGCCGTGACGACGGCGCTGTTCGACGACCCGGAGGCCGCCGAGACCGCGTACCGGACGGTGAAACCGCTGGCCGAGCGGGCGGGACCGCAGCCCGCCCCGCACAACCCGCTGTGGCTCGACGCGGCCCGGACCGGGCTCCGCGACCCGGAGCTGCACGAGGCGGCCGTCGCCTGTTTCTCGGCGGCCCTCGAGGCCCTGCCGAGGCTCGGCGCCACCTCCGAGGTCGTGGACGCCGTGACGGCGTACCGGGACCGGTACGTCCTGCGGGGCCGCTGCCCGGCCGACGACCTGCTGGACCGACTGCGCGGCACGGCCGGTCGCGCCCATGGGAAGGACATCAGCGCATGACCGAGACCGACGCCGACATCGATATCGAGACCCTGCGGGACCGGGCACTGAAGTCCCTGACCACGGCCCGCGACCGCACCACGCTGCTGACCAGCTGCGTGGAGGGACCCGACCTCACCGCCCAGCACTCCCCGCTGATGTCCCCGCTGGTCTGGGACCTGGCGCACATCGGCAACCAGGAGGAGCTCTGGCTGCTGCGCAACGTCGGCGGCCGGGGGGCGATGCGCCCCGAGATCGACAGCCTCTACGACGCCTTCGAGCATCCGCGGTCCGAGCGGCCCACGCTGCCCCTGCTGCCGCCGGCCGAGGCCCGGCAGTACGCGGCGGAGGTGCGCGGCCGGGCCCTGGACCTGCTGGACGGCGCGGCGTTCAGCGGCACCCGGCTGACCGAGGCCGGCTTCGCCTTCGGGATGATCGCGCAGCACGAACAGCAGCACGACGAGACGATGCTGATCACCCATCAGCTCCGCAAGGGCCCCCAGGCCCTGACCGCCCCGGACCCGGACCCGGCGCCGCCGTTCACCGGCCCGGCCGAAGTCCTGGTCCCCGGCGGCCCGTTCACCATGGGCACCTCCACCGAGCCCTGGGCGCTGGACAACGAACGCCCCGCGCACCGGCGGGAGGTGGCGCCCTACTGGATCGACACCACCCCGGTGACCAACGGCCGGTACCTGGCGTTCATCGAGGACGGCGGCTACGAGCAGGAGCGCTGGTGGGCGCCGGAGGGCTGGGCGCACATCCGGCAGCACGCCATCTCCGCGCCGCAGTTCTGGCACCGGGAGGGCGGCCAGTGGCTGCGCCGCCGGTTCGGGATCACCGAGGTCGTGCCGCCCGAGGAGCCGGTGCTGCACGTGTCCTGGTACGAGGCGGACGCCTACGCCCGCTGGGCCGGGCGCCGGCTGCCCACCGAGGCCGAGTGGGAGAAGGCCGCCCGGCACCACCCCGGCGAGAACCGGTCCCGGCGCTACCCGTGGGGCGACGCCGACCCGGCCCCGGCCCATGCCAACCTGGGCCAGCGGCATCTGCGCCCGGCCCCGGCGGGCAGCTACCCGGAGGGCGAGTCCCCGCTGGGCGTACGGCAGTTGATCGGTGACGTGTGGGAGTGGACGGCCAGCGACTTCGAGCCGTACCCGGGCTTCGCCGCCTTCCCGTACAAGGAGTACTCGGAGGTGTTCTTCGGCCCCGAGTACAAGGTGCTGCGCGGCGGTTCGTTCGCCGTGGACCAGGTGGCCTGCCGGGGGACGTTCCGCAACTGGGACTACCCGATCCGGCGGCAGATCTTCTCCGGCTTCCGCACCGCCCGTTCGGCGGAGACCGCCTGATGTGCCGTCACCTGGCCTGTCTGGGTCCCGAGGAGCCGCTCGGCCGGCTCCTCGTGGAGCCCGAGCACTCCCTCTACCGGCAGTCGTGGGCACCCCGGCGGCAGCGGTACGGGACGGTCAACGCGGACGGCTTCGGGGTGGGCTGGTACGCCCCGGCGGATCCGCAGCCGGCCCGCTACCGGCGGGCCGGGCCGATCTGGGCCGACCCGTCCTTCGCCGACCTGGCCCGGGTCGTCCGCACCGGCGCGCTGCTGGCCGCCGTACGGGACGCGACCCTGGCGGGCGCGGACGGGGAGGCCGCGGCGGCGCCGTTCGCCGCGGGCCGCTGGCTGTTCAGCCACAACGGGGCGATACCCGGCTGGCCGCAGTCGGTCGCGTCGCTCGTCCCGCTGCTGCCCCCGGCCGACCTGCTGTCGATGGAGGCACGCACCGACTCGGCGTTCGTCTGGGCGTTGGTCCTGCACCGGCTGCGCTCCGGTACGGAGCCGGGCACGGCTCTTGCCGAAACGGTTCAGCAGGTCGCCGAAGCCGCCCCCACGGCCCGGCTGAACCTCCTGCTCACCGACGGCGAGACCATCGCCGCCACCGCCTGGGGCGACAGCCTGTTCTCTCTCTCGGAACCCGGCCACCGCACCGTCGTCGCCTCCGAGCCGTACGACGACGACCCGCGCTGGCGGGAGGTCCCCGACCGCACGCTCCTCACCGCGAGCCGCACGGGCGTCGAACTCGCCCCGGTCGAGGACCTGGCATCGGTACCACCTAAGGAGCCCTGTACGTGAGTCCCTTCCGTGTCACCCGCACCCTTCCCGAGGACGCGACGGACGCCGCGCTCCGCGCCGATGTCCTGACCGGCCTCACCGCCACCCCCAAGACGCTGCCGCCGAAGTGGTTCTACGACGCCCGGGGCAGCGAGCTGTTCGAGCAGATCACCGAGCTGCCCGAGTACTACCCGACCCGGGCCGAACGGGAGATCCTGCGCACCCGGTCCGGCGAGATCGCCACCGCCTGCGGTGCCCGCACGCTGGTGGAGCTGGGTTCGGGCTCCTCCGAGAAGACCCGGCTGCTCATCGACGCGCTCACCGGTCTCGAGGTGTACGTGCCGGTCGACGTCAGCGAGAGCGCGCTGACCCAGGCCGGCCAGGCGCTCATCGCGGAGCGGCCGCAGCTGACCGTGCACGCCCTGATCGCCGACTTCACCGGCCGGCTGGAACTGCCCGAGACACCGGGGCCCCGGCTGCTGGCGTTCCTCGGCGGCACGATCGGCAACCTGCTGCCGGCCGAGCGGGCCGCGTTCCTGGCCTCGGTGCGCGGGCTGCTCGCGCCCGGCGACGCGCTGCTGCTCGGCACCGACCTGGTCAAGGACGAGGGGGTGCTGGTCCGGGCGTACGACGACGCGGCCGGGGTGACGGCCGAGTTCAACAAGAACGTCCTCGCCGTCGTCGACCGGGAGCTGGGCGCCGACTTCGCCCCGGACGCCTTCGACCATGTCGCCCTGTGGGACGCGGAGAACGAGTGGATCGAGATGCGGCTGCGCTCCCGGGTCGCGCAGACCGTGAAGGTGCCCGCGCTCGACCTGGCCGTGGACTTCGCGGCGGGCGAGGAACTGCGCACCGAGGTGTCGGCGAAGTTCCGGCGGGACGGCGTGACCGCGGAACTGGCCGCCGCTGGACTGGAGTTGACCAACTGGTGGACCGACTCGCAGGGACGCTTCGCGCTGTCGCTGAGCTTCGCCCGCTGAGTCGCTCCGCTGGAAGTGCCGTGCCATGTCGTCGGTCGTCTGCGGCGCCGTCGTGGCTGGTCGCGCAGTTCCCCGCGCCCCTTTGGGGCGCTGCCGAACCGCATGCGTCAGGTCACCCGAAGTCCGGTGCGAGGAGTTCGGTGATGCGTCGGGAGGCGCGGCGGGCCTCGGTCGTGGGGTCCGCTCCGCGGAGCACCTTGGTCATGTAGCCCTTGATCGGGTTGTCGGCCTCGACCGCCGGCCAGTCCGGGGTGTGGGGGGTCGCCCGTCCCCGGGCGGCCCCCGCCGCCATGGCGGCGACCCCCTCCTCCCCCGCCACCGCGCCCGCCCGCGTGGGCTTGTTGGGCACGTAGTTCATGGTGCGGGCCAGTTCGGTGTCCCACTTGGCGCCGGTCAGCGCGCCGACGACGGCGGTGGCGTCGTAGGGCCGGTCGGTGTTCTGCGGTACGACGAGGTCCGAGCCGCCGGTGAAGACCGCGCCGGGGTGGGCCGCAGTCAGCCCCGGCACCGGGAAGTAGCCGATCTGGTCCTTGAGTTCGGGGTTCTCCTGCACGATCGACTGGGCGAGGCCGGGCACCGCGACGATCTGCGCGACCTGGCCGCCCGCGAACACCTGCGCCTGCGGCGGGTGTTCCTCGTCGGCGTCGACGGGTCCCTTGCCGAGTGCCTGGAGTTGCCGGTAGAAGTCCATCCCGCGCAGCGCGGCCGGGCTGTCGAGGGTGCCCTTCCATTCGGTGTCCGTCTCCGTGGCGAGGTCGCCGCCCTCGTCCCAGATGAACCCGGAGAGGGTGTACCAGTCCTGTCCGGCGAGGTAGATCCCTTGTCTGCCACCGGAGTCGAGCTTCTCGGTGTCGGCCAGCCACTGCGCGCGGGTCTTCGGCGGGGAGGTGATCCCGGCCTTCCTGAACAGGTCCTTGCGGTAGATGACCACCCGGTTGGCGGCGTACCAGGGGATGCCGTACTGGCGGGAGTCGTCCCGGCCGGGCTCGGCGAGGCCGGGCAGCCAGTGGTCCTTGCCCCAGTCGCGCATCGACTCCAGGGTGAGGTCGGTGAGCCGGCCGTCCTCGACGTACTGCGGGACCTGGGTGTTGCCGACCTCGATGACGTCGGGCGCGTCGTCGGCGTCGCTCTTCAGGGCCGTCTGCACCTTGTCCACGATGCCGGTCCAGTCCTGGATGCGGATGTCCAGGCGGATGTCCTTGTGGGTGTGCTCGAAGTCCGCGGTGAACCGGCGCAGGAAGTCCGCCGAGGCGCTGTTCCGCATCAGCCACACCGTGACCGTGTGCCGGTCGCCGCCTCCGCCCGGCAGGACTCCACAGGCGCTCAGCAGGGCGGCGGACACGAAGACGAGGGCGAGCGGGCGGCGATGTCTCACGAGGGGGGTCCTGTTCTGTCTGGCGGACAGGCGAAGGGGCCCGACGTGGGGGAACGAGCACCGGGGGCTCGTGCGGGTGTACGGGATTTTGGTATGGACCAATGCGGAGGGTCAAGGGCTGTCGGCGTTTCGGAACCGACGCCTCGCGCTCCGCTTCCGGATGCGGCACGGTGGAGTGACGACGAGAGGAGCTCCCCGATGACGAACCACACCTACCGGGTCACCGAGATCGTCGGCACCTCGCACGAGGGCATCGACCAGGCCATCCGCAACGGTGTCGCACGCGCCAACCAGACCGTACGCAACCTGGACTGGTTCGAGGTGACACAGGTCAGGGGCCAGATCGAGAACGGGCAGATCGAGCACTACCAGGTGGGCCTGAAGGTGGGCTTCCGCATCGAGGACGAGGACTGACGGCCCGAGGACCAGGACTGACGGCCGAAGCCGGTCTCAGGTCCGCCCCTCCCCCTCCTGGGCCTGCTCCAGGGTTTCGGAGCGTTCGGCCCAGCGGGCCCGTACGACCGTGAACCCGGCCCGTTCGGCGGCGTCGCACACCAGCTCGTCGTCGTCGACCAGGACGCGGACCGTACGCCGTTCGGCGAGCCGGCGCAGGATCTCCAGCTTGGTGTGCCGGGCGGGCCTGCGGTCGGCGTTGCGCCGCATGTGCACGCGCCCCTCGGGCAGCCCGTGGGCGGCGAGCCAGTCCAGCGTGTCGCGCCGGCAGCGCTCGGGCCGCCCGGTGAGATAGACGATCTCGCACTCCTCGGCGGTCGCCACGGCCAGCGCGATCCCCTCGGCGATCGGCGGGTCCTGCGGCGCGGCCGCGAAGAACGCGTCCCAGTCCCGCGGCTTGCGCTCCAGGAACCGCTGCCGGTGCGCGGTGTCCGCGAGGGTGTTGTCGATGTCGAACACGGCGATCGGACGCTTGCTGCTCTCTGTCACGCGGCAACCCTAGAACGGGGCGCCGACAGTGGCCCCGGGAGCACTTGAAACACTGGGCGCATGCCGATCTCCGAGTTCACCGCGGACCGTCCCTGCACGGTCGTCGTCTGCCGAGGCTGCTGCTGCGGCGACCCCGGCAAGCACCCCGGCACCGACCACGTCCGGCAGCTGGAGCGGCTGCGGGCCGGTGCGGCCGAGGGCGGCTTCGCGGTGCGTACGACGGACTGCCTCGGCCCCTGCGACCAGGCGAACGTGCTCGTCGTACAGCCCTCGGCGGCCGGCCGGCGCGCGGGCGGCCGCCCGGTCTGGGTCGGCTTCGCGATGGACGACGACTGCACGGACGAGGTCCTGACCTGGGCGGGGGCGGGTGGACCGGGCGTGTGCGAGCCGCCGATCACCCTGGAACTCCAGTTCATCCGCCCGCCGAGGGGCGCCCGGGCCCGTTCCCGCCGCTGACGTGGGGTGACGGCGGGAATCCTGCGGCGGCCGGAGTGTTGAACCCACTGTGAACGCAACGATCGCCCGGACCAGGTTCTCCGTCCTCGACCGCTCGCGCACCCGGGAGGGGCACACTCCGGGTGAAGCGCTGCGGGACACCGTGGCGCTGGCGCGGGAGGTAGAGGCGCTCGGGTATCACCGGTTCTGGGTGTCGGAGCACCACGGTGTGCCCGGGGTCGCCGGGTCGGCACCGACCGTGCTGGCCGCCGCCGTGGCCGGCGCGACCCGGTCCATCCGGGTCGGCACCGGCGGCGTCATGCTGCCGAACCACCAACCTCTGGTCGTGGCCGAGCAGTTCGGGGTGCTGGAGTCGCTGTATCCGGGGCGCATCGACATGGGGCTCGGCCGGTCGGTGGGCTTCACCGACGGCGTGCGCAGGGCGCTGGGCCGGGACAAGGACGACGCCGAGGACTTCGCGGCGCAGCTCGGCGAGCTGCTCGGCTGGTTCGAGGGGACCTCGCCGACCGGGGTGCGGGCCCGCCCGGCGGACGGCCTGCGGGTGCCGCCGTTCGTGCTGGCGATGGGCGAGGGCGCGGACATCGCGGCCCGGGCCGGGCTGCCCATGGTCATCGGCGACCTGCGGGGCCGCGAGAAGATGCGGCGCGGGATCGACCACTACCGCGACCGCTTCCGGCCCTCCCCGTGGGCGGCCGAGCCGTATGTGGTGATCTCCGGGACGGTCGCCGTCGCCGACACCCCGGAGGCCGCGCACCGCATCCTGGTCCCGGAGGCCTGGTCGATGGCGTACTCCCGTACCCACGGCACGTTCCCGCCGCTGCCGCCGGCCGAGGCCGTCGAGGCCCGGACGACGACCGCGAAGGAACGCGGCTTCTACGAGTCCGGGCTCGCCGGGCACATCGCCGGCACCGAGGACCAGGTCGCGCACGAGCTGGAGACGGTCCTGAAGGAGACCGGTGCCGACGAGGTGCTGGTCACCACGAGTACGTACGACCGTGCGGCGCTGCTGGACTCGTACCGGCGGCTGGCCGGGATCGTGGCCTCCTGAACAGACCGGTCAGACCGTGGCCGGCTTGTCGGACCTGATGACGATCTCGCCGTTCGCCGCGTCCACCACCGCGCGGTCACCCGCCACCAGCTGGCCGGAGAGCAGCAGGTCGGCGAGGCGGTCGTCGACCTCGCGCTGGATGGTGCGGCGCAGCGGGCGGGCGCCGAAGTCGGGCTGGTGACCGAGGTTGGCGAGCAACTCGGCGGCCGTGTCGGTGACTTCGAGCGAGACGTCCTGGGCATGCAGCCGGCGCCGGGTGTGTTCCAGCAACAGGCCGACGATCTCGCGCAGTTGGGTGCGGTCCAGGCCGCGGAAGACGATGATCTCGTCGATGCGGTTGAGGAACTCCGGCCGGAAGTGCTGCTGGAGGGCCGGCATGACCGCCTCGCGGACCTTGGTGTAGTCCTCGGTGCCGGCGGCCAGGATGCGGTCGGCGCCGATGTTCGAGGTCATGATGACGACGGTGTTCTTGAAGTCGACGGTGCGGCCCTGGGCGTCGGTGAGGCGGCCGTCGTCGAGGAGCTGGAGCAGGGTGTTGAAGACGTCCGGGTGCGCCTTCTCCACCTCGTCCAGGAGCAGCACGGCGTACGGCTGCCTGCGCACCGCCTCGGTGAGCTGGCCGGCCTCCTCGTGGCCGACGTATCCGGGCGGGGCACCGACCAGCCGGGAGACCGTGTGGCGCTCCTGGAACTCGCTCATGTCGAGACGGATCATGCGGGTCTCGTCGCCGAAGAGGGCCGCGGCCAGGGCGCGGGCCAGTTCGGTCTTGCCGACGCCGGTCGGGCCGAGGAAGAGGAAGCTGCCGACGGGCCGGTCGGGGTCGCTCATGCCGGCGCGGGCGCGGCGGACCGCGCGGGCGACGGCGGTGATCGCCTCGTCCTGGCCGACGACCCGCTCGTGCAGGTGCTCCTCCAGCTTCATCAGCCGCTCCCGCTCCTCCTCGGTGAGCTCGGCGACCGGGATGCCGGTGGTGCGGGAGACGACCTCGGCGATGTCCTCGGCGGTGACCTTGGGCGCGTGCTCCTCGGCGGTGCCGGCCTGCTCCAGCTCGCCCTCGGCCGCCTTGATGCGGTCGCGCAGTTCCTTGGCCCGCTCGTACTCCTCGTCGGCGACGGCCTGGTCCTTCTCCCGGTTCAGGGCGGCGATCCGGTCCTCGATGTCCCGGGTGTCGGTGGGCGGGGTCTTCGAACGCAGCCGTACCCGCGCCGCCGCCTGGTCCATCAGGTCGATCGCCTTGTCGGGCAGGAAGCGGGAGGTGATGTACCGGTCGGACAGCTCGGCGGCGGCCACAACCGCCTCGTCGGTGATGCGGACCTGGTGGTGGGCCTCGTAGCGGTCGCGCAGGCCGCGCAGGATCTCGACGGTGTCGTCGACGGTGGGCTCGCCGACCAGGATGGGCGCGAACCGGCGTTCGAGGGCCGCGTCCTTCTCGATGTGCTTGCGGTACTCGTCGACGGTGGTCGCGCCGATGAGGTGCAACTCGCCGCGCGCGAGGGCCGGTTTGAGGATGTTCCCGGCGTCGAGGGCTCCGTCGCCGCCTCCGCCCGCGCCCACCACGGTGTGCAACTCGTCCAGGAACAGCACCAGTTCGTCGCTGTGCTCGCGGACCTCGTCGAGCAGCTTCTTCAGCCGCTCCTCGAACTCGCCCCGGTACTTGGTGCCGGCGACCATCCCGGCCAGGTCGAGGGAGACCAGCCGCTTGCCTTCGAGGGTCCTGGGTACGTCCCCGGCGACGATCCGCTGCGCGATGCCCTCCACGATGGCGGTCTTGCCGACGCCGGGGTCACCGATCAGGACCGGGTTGTTCTTGCTGCGCCGGGAGAGCACCTCGATGGTCTGCTCGACCTCCTCGTCCCGCCCGATCACCGGGTCCAGGCGCCCGGCCCGGGCGTCCTCGGTGAGGTCGCGGCCGTACTCGTCGACGGTCGGCGTGGTGCTGGGCTTCCTGCGCTCCCCGGCGCCCTCGGCCGGCATCCGGGTCGGCTCCCAGCCGCTGTCGCCGAGCGCCCGCCCGGCCGCCGACTCCGGGTTCGCGGCGAGCGCGCGCAGCAGGTGCTCGGGGCCGATGTAGGAGGCGCCCTCGGCGCGGGAGATCTGGTAGGCGTCGAGCAGGGCGCGTTTGGCGGCCGGGGTGAGGGCGGTGGGCTCGGTCTTCTCGCCGCCGCCGTGGCCGGCGGTGAGCCGTTCGCGGAGCTGGTCGGGGTCCGCGCCCGCCTCGGCGAGCAGCCGCCGGGTGGAGTCGTGGGTGGTGGCGGCGGCCAGCAGGTGCCGGGCGTCCAGTTCCTCGCTGCTCTCGACGGCGGCCAGGTCACGCGCGTCGGCGACCAGCTCCCGGGCCCGCTCGGACAGCAGACTGCCGATGTCGACGCGCTGTGGGCGGCGGGGCTGGGCGCCGGCCCCCGCGCCGCCGAAGAAGCGGGACATCAGCTCGTCGAACTCCTCGAAGGGACTGCGTCCGAATCCGAAACCGGAAGTGCTCATGAGGCCCCGGGCCTTTCTGCGGTCGGCTCTGCGGTAGGCGGGATTCCGCGTCTTCCAAGCTCGCACAGGCACGCCGGGCCCGCACGGGGACGGCCGCCGAGATGCGGACGGCGCCCCGGCCGGTGACGCTGGGGGTGGAAGCCGCAACCAGCGAGGAGGGCTGCCATGTCCATGCTGGACAAGCTCAAGGGGATGCTCAAGGGCCACGAGGACCAGGCCAGACAGGGCGTCGAAAAGGGCGGCGACATGATCGACCAGCGGACCGGCAACAAGTACCAGTCCCAGGTCGACGCGGCCCAGAAGCAGGCCGACGACTACATCGAGCGGGAGCGGAGGCAGGGCAACCCTCCGCAGTAGACATCCCTGCCGCGGGTAGGATCGCGGGGTTTGTCCCTGCCCCGCGAGCCGCCCGTCCCGGAGTGTCCGCCCGATGCACAGCCCCCACGACCCGTACGTCCGCGTCCGCGGCGCCCGTGAGCACAACCTCAAGGATGTCGACGTGGACATCCCGCGGGACGTGCTGGCCGTGTTCAGCGGTGTGTCCGGCTCGGGGAAGTCGTCCCTGGCGTTCGGCACGATCTACGCCGAGGCCCAGCGGCGCTACTTCGAGTCGGTCGCGCCGTACGCGCGACGGCTGATCCACCAGGTCGGGGCGCCGAAGGTCGCGGAGATCAGCGGACTGCCGCCGGCGGTCTCGCTCCAGCAGCGCCGCTCGGCGCCCACCTCCCGCTCCTCGGTCGGCACGGTCACCAACCTCTCCAACTCCCTGCGCATGCTGTTCTCGCGTGCCGGGGACTACCCGCCGGGCGCCGGACGGCTCGATTCCGACGCGTTCTCCCCCAACACGACGGCGGGCGCCTGTCCCGAGTGCCACGGCCTGGGCCGGGTGCACCGGGCGACCGAGGAGTCGCTGGTCCCCGACCCGTCGCTGTCGATCCGCGAGGGCGCGATCGCGGCCTGGCCGGGCGCCTGGCAGGGCAAGAACCTCCGGGACATCCTGGACGCGCTGGGCCACGACGTCGACCGGCCGTGGCGGGACCTGCCCGCCGGGCAGCGGGAGTGGATCCTCTTCACGGACGAGCAGCCGGTGGTCACCGTGCACCCGGTCCGGGACGCCGACCGCATCCAACGCCCTTACCAGGGCACGTACATGAGCGCCCGCCGGTATGTGCTGAAGACGTTCTCGGACTCCAGGAGCCCGGCCCTGCGGGCGAAGGCGGAGCGGTTCCTGACCAGTGCGCCCTGTCCGGTGTGCGGCGGCAGCAGGCTGCGCCCGGAGGCCCTCGCCGTGACCTTCGCCGGCCGTACGATCGCGGAGCTCGTCGCGCTGCCGCTCACCGAGCTGGCCCGACTCCTCGGCCACCAGAGCGATTCGGAGACCGTGCGGGTCCTGACCGCGGACCTCACCTCCCGTATCGCCCCCGTCGTCGAACTGGGCCTCGGCTACCTCAGCCTCGACCGGGCCACGCCCACCCTCTCCGCGGGCGAGCTCCAACGCCTGCGCCTGGCCACCCAGTTGCGCTCCGGGCTGTTCGGGGTCGTCTACGTCCTGGACGAGCCGTCGGCCGGGCTGCACCCGGCGGACACCGAGGCCCTGCTCACGGTGCTGGACCGGCTGAAGACGGCCGGGAACTCGGTGTTCGTGGTGGAGCACCACCTGGACGTGGTGCGCGGCGCCGACTGGCTGGTGGACGTGGGCCCACGGGCCGGTGAGCACGGCGGGGAGGTGCTGCACAGCGGACCGGTGGCGGAACTGGCCGGGGTCGCGGGGTCGGCCACCGCCCGCTACCTGTTCGCGCGGGAATCCGCCCCGGTGCGCCGACCGCGCCCCGCCAGAGGCTGGTTGACGATCGGGCCGGTGACCCGGCACAACCTCCGTGCGGTCACCGCCGAGTTCCCGCTCGGTGTCCTCACCGCCGTGACGGGCGTGTCCGGTTCCGGCAAGTCGACGCTGATCGGCGAGATCACCGAGGATTCGGCCGGGGTCGGCCGCCTGGTCTCGGTCGACCAGAAGCCGATCGGCCGCACGCCGCGCTCCAATCTGGCCACCTACACCGGCCTGTTCGACGTCGTCCGGAAGGTGTTCGCGGCCACCGGGCAGGCCCGGGAACGTGGTTACGGTGTCGGGCGGTTCTCCTTCAACGTGGCCGGAGGCCGGTGCGAGACCTGCCAGGGCGAGGGATTCGTCAGCGTGGAGCTGCTGTTCCTGCCCAGCACCTACGCGCCCTGCCCGGACTGCGGCGGGGCGCGCTACAACCCTCAGACGCTCGAAGTGACGTACCGGGGACGGAATATCGCCGAGGTGCTGGACCTGACCGTGGAGAGCGCGGCGGGGTTCTTCGCGGACACCCCGGCCGCCGCCCGCAGCCTGGCCACGCTGATGGACGTGGGCCTCGGATATCTGCGACTCGGCCAGCCCGCCACGGAGTTGTCCGGCGGCGAGGCCCAGCGCATCAAGCTGGCGGGCGAGTTGCAGCGCGGGCGGCGCGGCCACAGCCTCTATCTCCTCGACGAGCCGACGACAGGGCTGCATCCGGCCGATGTCGAGGTGCTGATGCGGCAGTTGCACGGGCTGATCGACGCCGGGCACACGGTCGTGGTGGTCGAGCACGACATGACGGTGGTGGCGGACGCCGACTGGGTGATCGACCTGGGGCCGGGCGGCGGGGACCAGGGCGGCCGGATCGTCGCGACGGGCCCGCCGGCCGAGGTCGCCAAGGCCGCGGGCAGCGCCACCGCGCCCTATCTGTCCCGTTCCCTCCCCTGACGGCCTTCAGGAACGCTTCAGGTTGCCCCGGAAGCTTGGGCGCATGCACGGACACCACCCCCGCACCCCCGAAGCCGAGCGCAGCCGCCGCTGGTTCATGAACAAGGCGCTGCTCGCCGGCGGGGTCGCCGCGCTGGCGACCATGACCGGCTGCTCCGACGGCTCGTCGAACGCGTCGAGTTCGCCCTCCGGGGCCCCGAACGGCGGCATGCCCTCGGGCGGCCCCGGCGGAGCCGGCGGCATGGGCCCCGGCCAGACCGAGGTCAAGTACAAGGACTTCACGGGCCTCACCACGGACGGCAAGGTCGTCGACGACCTGTACTCGATCCACTCCACCGACGTCTCCACGGACAAGGTCGTCGAGGCCGCACAGGCGTTCCTGGACGGGCTCAGTGCGAAGGAACGCAAGTCCTGCACCTTCGACGTGGCCGACGACGAGTGGCTGGCCTGGAGCAACGTCGACGGCTACGAGCGCAAGGGTGTCCGGATGGGCGACATCACGGACAAGAAGCGGGAGCTGGGCTTTACGCTGCTTGCCGCCGCGCTGTCCGCGAAGGGTCTCACCCAGACCCGCAACATCATGAAGCTCAACCAGTTCCTGGGCGACTACAACGGCGGCAACCGGGACACCCTGACCGAGGGCGCCTATTTCTTCACCTTCATGGGCACCCCGTCGACCAGCAAGCCGTGGGGCTTCCAGTACGAGGGCCACCATGTCGCCATCAACTACTTCGTGCTGGGCGACCAGGTCGTGATGACGCCGACCTTCATGGGCTCCGAGCCGACCTCGGCCACCTACCAGGGCGAGAAGATCACCCTCTTCAAGCCGGAGACCAAGGCCGGTCTGACCCTGCTGCGCTCGCTCACCTCCGCCCAGCGCGGCAAGGTGATCGACTCCAAGGTGAGCAAGTCCGGCACCGACATGAAGGCGGGCGCCGGCTCCGACAACCTGAAGCTCGCCTACCAGGGCCTGCCCGGCTCCGCGCTCACCTCCGCCCAGAAGGACAAGCTCCTCGACCTGGTCCGGGTGTACGTCGGCTACATGGACGACGGCCACGCCGGGGTGAAGATGAGCGAGGTGGAGAAGCACCTGGACCAGACGTACTTCTACTGGCTGGGCGGGACCAAGGACACCTCGGCCTTCTACTACCGGGTGCACAGCCCGGTCGTGCTCATCGAGTACGACGCCCAGTCCCCGCTCGCGTACGGGACGAAGACCGGCACCGGCGGCGGCCAGCCCTCAGGACAGCCCACCGGTCAGATGACCGGACAGCCCACCGGCGGCATGCCCTCCGGCGGGCCGGGCGGCGGTGGCATGGGCGGCCCGAACGGCACCCCGACCCAGCAGCACATCCACACCATCATCCGCACGCCCAACGGCGGCGACTACGGGGTCGACCTGCTCAAGCTCCACTTGGAGACCGACCACTGAGCAGCCCGCTCGGGGCTCACCAGAGCCGCGTGCGTCCAGGCGGGTTCGTGGGTCCCCGGCTGGGCGGCGCGGGCGAGGGTACGACGGTCCGGGTGGCTGCCGGCCGCTATCAGCGGCCGCACCTCCACCTCGGCCACCAGGCCACGGGTCGTCACCACTCGCCACAGGGAGGCCAGCAGCGTGTCCTCGCCGACATAGGCGGGCACGGTGCTGGCCGCTCCCGCTTCCAGCCGGTAGCGCAGCCGCACCGGCTGCACGGGCGCGCCGGCGTCCAGCGCGGCCTGGAACACCGCCCGCCGGAACCGCCCCTGGGCCCGGCCGCACCAGGTGCTGCCCTCCGGGAAGGCGACCACCGCGGCCCCCTGCCGCAGCGCCCCCGCGATCCGGCCGACCATGTCCGGCAGCGCGCGCAGCCGGTCCCGGTCGATGAACAGCACCCCGGCCCCGGCCACCAGCGCGCCGGCCACCGGCCACTCGCGGATCTCCTTCTTGGCGAGCATCCGCGCCGGCCGTACGGCGGCCAGCAGCGGGATGTCCAGCCAGGAGATGTGGTTGGCGACGAGCAGCACCCCGCCGGCGCCCGGGGCGCTGCCGGTGATCCGGACCCGGACCCCGGCGGCCCGGACGAGCGTGCGGGAGAACCGCCGCACCCACTCGGCCGGGATCCGCCCGCCGAGCGGCAGCAGCACGATGGCGACGAGCATCAGGGCCACCACCGCGGCGAACCGCAGCACCGCCCGGGGCAGGGCCGTGAGCGACCCCGCGCGCTCCACGCAGGCGCCCGGAGTGCAGGGCGCGCTGGGCAGCCAGACGCTCATCAGGCCGGGACGAGCGAGAGGAAGTGCCGCAGATAGCGCGCGTTGACGCGGCGCATCGACAGCAGCACGTACATGTCGGCGACCCCGAAGTCCGGGTCGTGCGCGGGCTCCCCGCACACCCAGGCGCCGAGACGGAGGTAGCCGCGCAGCAGGGCGGGCAGTTCGGTGCGGCCCTCGGGGGCCGGGCCGCTGGGGACCCAGGGCCGCAGCGGCCGTACCCGGAACTCCTCCGGCGCGAGGTGCTTGGCCTGGACCCGGTCCCAGGTCGCGGCGGCGAGGGCACCGCCGTCGGCGAGCGGGACGGAGCAGCAGCCGGCCAGCCACTCGTGGCCGCGGTCCACCATGTACCGGGCTATCCCGGCCCAGATGAGACCGATCACGGCACCGTCGCGGTGCGCGGGGTGCACGCAGGAGCGGCCGACCTCGACGAGGCCGGAGCGGATGCCGTCGAGCGGGGTGAGGTCGAACTCGCCCTCGGAGTAGAGTCGGCCGGCGACCGCGGCACGCTCCGGCGGCAGCAGCCGGTAGGTGCCGACGACCTCGCCGGTGAGGGCCTCGCGGATGAGGAGGTGGTCGCAGTACGCGTCGAAGGCGTCCACGTCCAGCCCCGGCTCCGGCCCGTCGAGCCGGGCGCCCATCTCTCCGGCGAACACCTGGTGGCGCAGCCGCTGTGCGGCCCGGACGTCGTCCTCGTCACGGGCGAGCTGCACCAGATAGCCGGAGTCTCCGGGTGGGGCGGCGATGGCGGGGGGTGAGGCGGGCATGGCGGTCATGGAGGTCTCCTGCGCCGAGCGGAAGCTGAGGAAATCTGCACCTGCTTTCTTCCGTGGCAGGCTGGACTCGGCGTGACATGCGCGGGACCCGTGGATGTGGGACTGCTGAATGCCGGGGGTCGGAGCCTCGCCGGTCACTCACGGACGCCTGAGGGTAACGCTACCGTGATCAAACGGCCGTAAAGAACGCGAGACGGGGCCGGAGAGCACCAACCCCGACCCCGCCCGTCCGCACCTTTCGGCGAACGTCTTTCACATGTCAGCGGCCCCGCACTGCAACGCGCCCTCTTGGGGGCGCGGGGAACTGCGCGACCAGCCCCCAGGCACCCGCACTCCCCGACGGCGCTACCGCTTCCCCGCCTTCCGGGTAGCCCGCAGCCACTCTTTGTTCATGCTCGTGATGGACACCAGCGGAATCCCCTTCGGACAAGCCGTCGCGCACTCCCCCGTCAACGTGCACCCCCCGAACCCCTCCGCATCCATCTGCGCCACCATGTCCAGCACCCGCGTCTCCCGCTCGGGCGCCCCCTGCGGCAGCACGTTCAGATGGTTGACCTTGGCGGAGGTGAACAGCATCGCCGCCCCGTTCGGGCAGGCGGCGACACACGCCCCGCACCCGATGCACTCCGCGTGCTCGAACGCGAAGTCGGCGTCGGCCTTGGGTACGGCCGTGGCGTGGGCCTCGGGCGCCGACCCGGTCGGCGCGGTGACATACCCACCCGCCTGGATGATCCGGTCGAACGCCGTCCGGTCCACCACCAGGTCCTTGATCACCGGGAACGCCGACGCCCGCCACGGCTCGATGTCGATCGTGTCGCCGTCCTTGAAGGACCGCATGTGCAGCTGGCAGGTGGTGGTGCGCTCGGGCCCGTGCGCGTCCCCGTTGATCACGAGGGAGCACGCGCCGCAGATGCCCTCACGGCAGTCGTGGTCGAAGGCGACCGGGTCCTCGCCGCGCAGGATGAGTTCCTCGTTGAGGGTGTCGAGCATCTCCAGGAAGGACATGTCGGAGGAGATGCCGTCCACCTCGTACGTGGACATCGCGCCGTCGGCGTCGGCGTTCCGCTGCCGCCAGACGCGCAGGGTGAGCTTCATGCGTAGCTCCGCTGGGTGGGGTGTACGTACTCGAAGACCAGGTCTTCCTTGTGCAGCACCGGGGCGTCCCCGGTGCCGGTGAACTCCCAGGCGGCGGCGTAGGCGAACTCGTCGTCCTTGCGGGCCGCCTCGCCGTCCGGTGTCTGGGACTCCTCCCTGAAGTGACCGCCGCAGGACTCGGCGCGGTGCAGCGCGTCGAGGCACATCAGCTCGGCCAGTTCCAGGTAGTCGACGATCCGGTTGGCCTTCTCCAGGGACTGGTTGAACTCCTCGCCGGTCCCCGGCACCTTGATCCGCCGCCAGAACTCCTCGCGGATCTGCGGGATGCGCTCAAGTGCCTTGCGCAGCCCGGCGTCCGTCCGGGCCATCCCGCAGAACTCCCACATCAGTTCGCCGAGTTCGCGGTGGAAGGAGTCGGGGGTTCGGTCGCCGTCGACGGACAGCAGCAGGTTGAGCCGGTCCTCGGTCTCCGCCAGCACCTCCTGCACGACGGGGTGTTCGTCCGTCACGGCGTCCTGGTGGGGGTTGCGGGCGAGGTAGTCGTTGATGGTGGCCGGGAGGACGAAGTAGCCGTCGGCCAGGCCCTGCATCAGCGCACTCGCGCCGAGCCGGTTGGCGCCGTGATCGGAGAAGTTGGCCTCGCCGACCGCGAACAGCCCGGGGACGGTGGTCTGGAGGTCGTAGTCGACCCACAGCCCGCCCATCGTGTAGTGCACGGCGGGATAGATCCGCATCGGCACCCGGTACGGATCCTCGTCGGTGATCCGCTGGTACATGTCGAAGAGGTTGCCGTACTTGGCCTCGACGGCCGCCCGCCCCATCCGCTGGATGGCGTCGGCGAAGTCGAGGTAGACGCCCTGGCCGCCCGGGCCGACGCCCCGCCCCTCGTCGCACACGTTCTTCGCGGCGCGGGAGGCGATGTCGCGCGGGACCAGGTTGCCGAAGGACGGGTAGATGCGCTCCAGGTAGTAGTCGCGCTCGTCCTCGGGGATCTGGTTCGCGGGCCGGGTGTCGCCCTTGGCCTTGGGCACCCAGATCCGCCCGTCGTTGCGCAGCGACTCGCTCATCAGGGTGAGCTTGGACTGGTGGTCGCCGGTGCGCGGGATGCAGGTGGGGTGGATCTGGGTGAAGCAGGGGTTGGCGAAGTAGGCACCGCGCCGGTGCGCCCGCCAGACCGCGGTGGCGTTGGAGTTCATGGCGTTCGTCGACAGGTAGAAGACGTTGCCGTAGCCGCCGCTGGCGAGGACGACGGCGTCCGCGAAGTACGTGTCGATCTTCCCGGTGACCAGGTCACGGGCCACGATCCCGCGCGCCCGCCCGTCGACGACGATCACGTCGAGCATCTCGGTGCGCGGGTGCATCTCCACGTTCCCGGCGGCGATCTGCCGGCTCAGCGCCTGGTAGGCGCCGAGCAGCAGCTGCTGTCCCGTCTGGCCGCGGGCGTAGAAGGTCCGGGACACCTGGACGCCGCCGAAGGACCGGGTGTCGAGCAGTCCGCCGTACTCACGGGCGAACGGCACGCCCTGCGCCACGCACTGGTCGATGATCTCGACGGAGATCTGGGCGAGCCGGTGCACGTTGGACTCGCGGGCGCGGAAGTCGCCGCCCTTGACGGTGTCGTAGAACAGCCGGTGGACGGAGTCGCCGTCGTTGCGGTAGTTCTTCGCCGCGTTGATCCCGCCCTGTGCCGCGATGGAATGGGCGCGGCGCGGGGAGTCCTGGTAGCAGAACTGGACGACGTGGTAGCCCTGTTCGGCGAGGGTGGCGCCGGCGGAGCCGCCCGCGAGGCCGGTGCCGACGACGATCACGGTGTGCTTGCGCCGGTTGGCGGGGTTGACCAGCTTGGCCTCGAAACGGCGCCGGTCCCAGCGCTCGTTGATCGGGCCGTCGGGAGCCTTGCCGTCGGTGACGGGTGCGCCGGTCGGGTAGTTCACGTAGTCGGTCATGTCAGCTCACCACTCCGGTCATGACGCCCACGGGTACGGCGATGAAGCCGGCCGTGAGCAGCACTGCGAGGACGTCGGCCGTGATCTTGAGGGCGCGGTCGCGGGTGCGGCTGCCGACGCCGAGGGTCTGGGCGGCGCTCCAGAAGCCGTGCCGGATGTGCAGGCCGAGCGCGAGCATCGCGACGATGTAGATGACGTCGCCGTACCAGGTGGAGAAGGTGTCCACGACGTTCTGGTACGGGTGACCCGGCTGGAAGCCGCCGGAGTGCACGGTGCCGGTGGTCAGGTCGAGGATGTGCCAGACGATGAACAGGCCGAGGATGATCCCGCCCCAGCGCATCGTGCGGGTGGCGTAGGAAGCCTGCGGCTTCTTGTGCACGTACTTGCTCGGGCGTGCCTTGATGTCGCGGCGGCTGAGCTGGTACGCGGACGTGGCGTGCGCGACCACCGCGACGACCAGGACGATCCGGATGAGCCAGAGCGTCCACTCGTAGTGCATGAACGGTTCACCGACGGTGCGCAGCCAGTGGGCGTAGTGGTTGAACTCGCCCGCCCCGAAGAAGATCTTCAGGTTCCCGATCACGTGCGCGACCAGGTAGAGCAGCATGATCAGGCCGCTGACGGCCATCACCGTCTTCTTGCCGACGGAGCTGTCCCACATCGTGCGCGCCATGGACGGCCGTCGGTCCGTCCGCGTTGCCAGAGCCATGCGGACGACGCTAGGGCCGGAGGACCCGATCAGTCCAAGACATGGTCCGGCTTGATTCGATAGGCAAGAGCTATCGTGTCACCATGCAGTTCCAGCAGCTTCAGTACTTCGTCGCCGTGGCGGAGACCCGGCACTTCACCCGGGCCGCCGAGCTGGTCCATGTCGCCCAGCCGTCGCTGTCCCAGCAGATCAAGGCGCTGGAGCGGGAGCTGGGGGCGGACCTGTTCCTGCGGGCGCGGGGCAACATCACCCTCACCGACGCGGGCGAGGCGCTGCTGCCGCTGGCCCGGCGGATCCTCGCGGACGCGGACACCGCCCGGTACGAGGTGCAGGAGCTGGTGCAGCTGCGCAGTGGCCGGGTGCGGCTGGGGGCGACGCCGAGTCTGTGCACCGGGCTGCTGCCGGACGTGCTGCGGGCCTTCCACGACCGGTATCCGGGGATCCAGCTGCTGATCGAGGAGAGCGGGTCCCATGATCTCGTACGGGAGCTGGCGCGCGGGGCGCTGGACCTGGCGCTGATCGTGCTGCCGCTGCCGCCGGGGTCGCCCGCGCTGACGACGGTCGAGCTGCTGCGGGAGGACCTGGTGGTGGTGTCCTCGCCCGAGGCGACGGCGCCCGGGCGGGGGCGGGGCGGGGTGAAGATCGCCGATCTGGAGGGGGAGCGGCTGGTGATGTTCCGGCACGGGTACGACCTGCGGGAGCTGACCGTCGCGGCGTGTCGCTCCGCTGGGTTCGAGCCGGGGTTTGCTGTCGAGGGGGGTGAGATGGACGCGGTGCTGGGGTTTGTGCGGGCCGGGTTGGGGGTGGCCGTGGTGCCTCGGATGGTGGCGGCTCGGTCGGGGCGGGGGCTGCGGGTCACTCCGTTGGCTCGGCCGGGGTTGTACCGGACGATCGCGTTGGCTCACCGGAGTGATGTTGCCCCGCCTCGGGCCGCTCGGGAGTTGCAGAGGATGTTGTTGGAGAGGTGACGGAGCGTGGTTGGGTGCGGGTGTGTGGGGGCTGGTCGCGCCCACGCGGCGGAGCCGCAAATTGAAACAGCCCCGCGCCCCTGAAGGGGCGCTGTAGTTGGCGTTCATTCCTTGGTCGCGCCCGCCAGCATCCCTGACACCAAGGTGCGTTGGGAGAAGAGGAACAGGACCAGGACCGGCAGGATTGCGATGATGATCGCCAAGGCCAGTTCGGGGATGGTGATGTTCAGGCCTGCGCCTGCTACCGGGTTGAAGGACGGGGTGGAGGTGAGGAGTTGGTTGAGGCCTACCTGGACCGGGAATTCGTTGCTGTTCGGGAGGACCAGGTAGGGGAGGAAGAAGTTGTTCCAGTTGCCTACGAAGCTGAAGAACGCGACCAGGCCGATCACCGGTTTCGCGAGGGGGAGCGCGATGCGGGCGAAGAGCTGCCATTCGGTGCAGCCGTCGATGCGGGCCGCCGACAGCAGGTCCCTGGGCAGGCTGCTGCCGAAGTAGATGTACACGAGGTACACGCCGAACGGGTAGAACGAGAAGGGCAGGATCACCGACCAGACCGTGCCGATCAGGTGGAAGCGGTTGAGCTCCAGGAAGACCGGCAGGACCAGGGTGGCCTGCGGCATGATCATGGTGACCAGGGTGATCACGAGGAGCGTCTTGCGGCCCCTGAACTTCGTCAGGGCCAGGGCGTAGCCGGCCGGGACGCTGACGGCGAGGGTCAGGACGAGCGAACCGCCGGAGTAGATCGCCGAGTTCTTCAGCCAGGTGAGCATCGCGCCGTCCTGGAAGGCGAAGAGGTGCCGCCAGGCCGCGCCGATCTGCCCGAACGAGCCGAAGGACAGCGGGTTGTCGCGGACCACCTCGCCTGCCGTCTTGGACGGGGCGAGCAGCAGCCAGATCACCGGCAGGACGAAGAACACCAGCAGGAGTGCCAGGAGGAGGGCCACGATCAGGAAGGAGAGGGCCCTGGAGGCCGACGGCCGGACGCGGCGGATCGGCGCCGCCGGAGTGAGAGTTGATTGCGTCATGACTCATCCAACTTGAACAGGTTCGAGCGGGCGACCAGCAGGCCCGCGGCCAGCAGCCCCACGGCCAACAGGACGACGGAGATGGCGGCGGCGCCGTTGAAGTCGCCCTGCTGGAAGGCGTACACGTAGGCGAGCTGGTTGGGCGACCAGGTGGGGCTGACCCGGCCGAGGCTTGCCGTCTGGAGCAGCTGGGGCTCGACGAACAGCTGGGTGCCGGTCGCGAACGCCATGATGGTCATGTAGACGATCCACTGCCGGATCATCGGGATCTGGATGTGCCAGGCGGTCCGCCAGGGACCCGCGCCGTCCATCCGGGCGGCTTCGACGACCTCGTCGGGGATGTTGTTGAGCGCCCCGTACATCACGACCATCCAGCCGCCCGCGCCGGTCCAGAAGGCGATGAGCATGAGGATCCACGGCAGGTCGGCCGGGGCGAGGACGGCCGCGAAGGTCTGCATGCCGAGGCTCTTGAGGAGCCAGGACACCGGGCTGACGTCCGGGTCCAGCATGAACAGCCAGACCAGGACACTGGCCACCCCCGCGAGGGCGCCGGGCATGTAGTAGAGGAAGCGGAGGAGGGCGGAGGTGCCGGGGCGGACCCGGCTGCGCAGGAGCACCGCGACCAGGACGACCAGGACGACGAGGGTGATCAGCCACAGCGCCAGGTAGCTCAGCATGTGGGTGAAAGCCGGCCCGAAGCGGTAGTCCTGGACCACCTTGACGAACTGGTTCAGGCCGGTGAACTGGCCCCGGTCGTTGGTGAACGCCAGGTAGAAGGAGTACGCGGTCGGGACGATGCCGAAGGCGAGCAGCAGCAGCGCGTAGCCGGCGACGAACCAGTAGCCCGCACGGCCGCGGGCCCTGCGCCGCGGCGGGGTGCCGCGGCGCAGGGAGGAGACGGCGACGTGCTCGGTCTCCAGCAGGGTCACTGGTTCGCCACCTTGTAGCCGTGCGCCTTCGCCTCGTTGCCGATCTCCTTCTGCCAGGCCGGCAGCGTGTCGGTCAGGCTCTTTCCGGCGGTCAGCGCGGGCAGGACGACGCTGGACCAGGCAGTCGAGTCGGAGAACTTGGTGTTCGACCAGCCGGTCCACACCTCGTTCGCGGCCTGCTCGAACGCCGGGCTGACATCATTGGCGAAGTAGCCGCTGTTGGCCGGGTTCTTCAGCCAGGCCTGGGCGGCCTTGGTGTAGGCGGGGTAGGTGGGCGCGGTCGCCTGGTTCTCGTCGGACGTGGTGAGCCAGGTGACCAGGTCGGTGGAGGCCTTGAGGTTGGCGCTGTGCGAGGACACCATCCAGACCCCGCCGCCGACGTTGCCGGTGGCCGCCTTCGTCTCGCCCTGCCAGGTGAGCGGGGGTGCCGCGGCGATCTGCTTGGCCGGGGTGTTGAAGGCCGCCTTGAAGAGGTACTGGCCGTACCAGGACGGGCCGTACGCCATCAGGACCTTGTTCCCGCTCTCCTTGGCGAAGCCCTGGCTGAAGAAGCCCTTGGTGGTGACGGCCTTGGCGTCGATCAGGCCGTCCAGGAGCTTGGCCGTGCGGGTGCAGTCGGGGTCCTGGAGGTCGGTGCGCAGGGTGTCCGGCTTCACCAGGTCGAACGCCGGGCACTGGCCGGACCAGAAGTACGACTCGTGGGAGTTGGTGTCGCCGACCGAGCCGACGAGGTAACCGGGGTGCTCCTTGGCCACCCGCTTGCCGAGGGCCTCGTACTGTTCCCAGGTGGTGGGGACTTGGTAACCCCACTTGTCCATGAGGGACTTGTTGTACCAGAGGACCACCTGGGCGATGTCGTTGCGCAGGCAGTAGGTGTGGCCGTCGAACTGACAGGGCGTCAGGGAGCCCTTGGCGAAGCCGTCCAGGGTGTTCTGCGGGACGAGCTTGTCGTCCAGCGGGGCGGCGAACGGCTGGACGCCGGGCTTGGTGGGCGCGGAGGCCCAGGTGACGTCGGTGGGCGAGCCGAACACCACGTCGGGCCAGCCGCTGCCGGTCCGGTCGAAGAGCTGCACCTTGGACTGGAGGTAGGTGGAGCCGTCGGCCCCGCCGTCGTACGTGACGATGTCCATCTTCACGTCCGGATGGGCCTTCTGGTACGCCTGCACGGAGGGCAGGCGGGTCGAGTCCGCCCAGACCGTGATCTGTGAACCGTCCTTCTGCGTGACCGGTTTGAAGGTCGACTGCCCGGAAGAGGGCTGCGCGGTGGTGTCGGCGCTGGCACAGCCGGCCAGGAGCGCCGCGGTGGTCAGGGAGAGCACGGCGGCGGCCGTACGCGGAACGCCCGCTCTCCTGGAGACGGAAGACCTCATTGTCTTGCCTTTCTGTTCTTGCCGGTCAGCGCGGCTGTTCGACGAACGGCAGGAGTTCGCTGCCGTAGCCGAGGTCGAGGGGAAGGGCGATGCCGGGTGCCGTGGGGGCGTGCACCAGGCCCCGGTCGTCCACGTGGCGCTCGCGTACGACCGTCGTCGCGGTCACCAGGGACTCGTAGTAGGTGGTGTTGGAGATGGCCATGCACAGGTGGTGGTTGGGGATGTCCGAACCGTGCACCTCGGCGCGCAGCCGGTAGGCGTCGGCGAGGTGGGCGGTGCGCATGGCGCCGGTGATGCCGCCCCGCAGGGTGGTGCCGGCCCGGACGCCGAAGGTGGCGGCGCCGGCCCGGATGAAGTCGGCGGAGTTCATGTGGGCGCCGTCGGAGGTCTCGGCGACCAGCAGCGGGACGTCCACGGCCGCGGCGAGCTGCCGGTAGGCGGAGACGCTGAACTCGCGCATCGGCTCCTCGTACCAGAGGTAGTCCGCCTCGGAGAGGGCTCGCCCGAGGCGGATCGCGTCGGGCAGGTCGAAGCCGGCCGAGCCGTCGTACATCAGGGGCACGTCGGGACCGACGTGCGCGCGCAGGGCGAGGCAGAGCTCGGCGTCCCGGCGGGCGTCGCCCCAGGCGTGCAGTTTGATGCCCCGGTAGCCGAGGTCCAGGCACTGGTCGGCGACGTCGAGGAACTCCTCGGTGGTGGCGAACGTCGACGTCGAGGCGTAGGCGGGGATGGACTCCCGGAAGCCGCCGAGCAGCCGCCAGACCGGCTGGCCGTGGTAGCGGCCGGCCAGGTCCCACAGGGCGATGTCGATCAGGCCCAGGGTGGGGAGCGGGAGCTCGTGGATCCGGTCCAGCTCCCACACCCGGTGCCACAGCCACTCCCGCTGGAACGGGTCGGCTCCGACCAGTTCCTCGCGGAAGACCCGGTCCACCAGCTCGGTGAGCGTGCTGAAGGCTCCTGGGCGGGCGAACAGGGCCACGCCCTCGGCCCCCTCGTCGGTGCCGATGCGCAGCACCGCGCCGTCGCCGGCCGGAGCGCTGCCGCTCAGGCCGTGGCGCCAGCGGAAGGGCGGATCGGCCGCCGGAACGTCGATCCGGTGTACTTCGACATGGGTGATCTTCATCCTGGCTTTCGTTTTCGGTGAGAGAGGTGCCCGGCCGGGAGCTGTCGGCTCAGAAGCCGCCGTACGCCTGGAGTTCGTAGACGCTGCCGCCGTTCCAGTTGGAGCCCGTGACGGTCAGGCGCAGGTAGCGGGCGGTGACCGGTTCGTCGGCGAAGGAGTAGTTGGTCTGCGCGACGGTGTCGTCCGCGGTGTGGTCCTCGAACGTCGACCAGTTCGCGCCGTCGGCGGAGTACTCCAGGCGGTACTTGTAGCCGCTCGCCTTCTCGAAAGTGGTGACGACGGCGGAGACGCCGGTGTCCTTGCCCAGGTCGACCTGGAGCCAGGACGGGTCGGGCAGCCCGAGGCCCTGCGCCCAGCGGGTCGACAGGTCGCCGTCGACCGCCTTGGCCGGAGCGTATCCGTCCGACTCGGAGGACGCCGTCGCCGTCTTGTCCAGGGCCAGGTCGTCGTCGGCCGGGGTGGTGACCTCCGCCGCCGGGCTGGGGTCGGAGGCGTTGAGTTCGGCATCGCGGGCGACGACGGTGAAGGAGTACTTCGTCCCGGGCTTCAGGCCCGCGACCCGGTAGGTCGTGCCACCGGTGACACCGATCCGCGTGCCGTCCTGGTAGACGACGTAGCTGGTCACGCCGGTGTCGTCGGTGGCGGCGGGCCAGCTGACGTCCACCAGGCTGGGCAGCAGCGCCTTGGCGGTGGGCTGTCCGGGGCTGCTGGGAGCGGTGTGGTCGGAGCCGGGTGCGCGGGCGGTGCCGTAGACCTGGAAGTCGTAGATGCTGCCGCCGTTGCCGCTGGAGCCGGTGACGGTCAGACGTACGAAGCGGCCGGTGACCGGGGTGCCGGCGTCGGCGTAGTCGGTCTGCGCGGTGGTGTTGCCGGCGGTGTGGTCCGCGAGGGTCTGCCAGTGGACCTCGTCCGGTGAGACCTCGATGCGGTACTTGTAGCCGCTGCTCTTCTCGAAGGTGGTGATCGCGCCGGTCACGTCGTACGACGCTCCGAGGTCCACCTGGATCCAGGACGGGTCGGGCAGGCCGAGGCCCTGCGCCCAGCGGGTCGACAGGTCGCCGTCGACCGCCTTGGCCGGGGTGTTGTCCTCCGAGTAGGAGGACGCCGTGACCGGCTTCTTCAGCGCCAGGTCGTCGCCGTCGGGCATCGTGACCTTCAGCGACCCGCTCGGCGCGGACTCGTTGCCGGCCGCATCGCGGGCGGTGACGGTGAAGGTGTACGTCTGTCCCGCCGTCAGGCCGGAGAGGCGTACGGAGGTCTTGCCGGAGGCGCTGACCAGCTTGCCGTCCTGGAAGACCGAGTAGCCGGTGACCCCGGTGTCGTCGGTGGCGGGGGTCCAGCTCAGGTCGGCCACGGTCGGGAAGTCGGTGACCGAGGTCGGGGTGCCGGGGGCGGTGGGTGCCTGGTGGTCGGTGACCGCGGGGCCCGGGTCGAGGTGCTGGTACGCCTTCTCCAGGCCGGCGTTGTCCACGATGGAGGCGGGCAGCTGGTCGCACGAGCCGACGGTGGTGTTGCCGCTGACGTCGTCGTTCTGGCTCTGGTTCTGCACGCTGAAAGCGGGCTGGGTGGTGTAGTTGCCCGTCGCCGTGTTGTCCTGGGCGTGGTTCATCAGCAGCCACTGGAGGGCGACGTCGCAGAACGCGTTGCCGGTGTTCTTCCAGTACTGGCTGGCCTCGTCGTGGTAGACGGCGCCGTAAGCGGTAGGCGTGGTGCCGTGGATGTAGTTGCCGGTCACCTTGCCGCCGGGGGTGCTGCTGAGCGTGTAGATCGCTCCGCCGTCGGCCTGCGACTTCATGATGTCGCCGATCTCGTTGTCGCTGACGACGGTGTCCCGGCTGATGGTGGGGGTGTCGGAGACGGGGACGCCCGCGTTGCCCGGGTAGGCGGGGTTGCCGCCCTGGTCGGTCAGGCCCCAGCCCCAGCCGACGGAGATGCCGCTGTAGGGCAGGTCGTAGACCTTGTTGTGAGTGATCACCGTGGAGTCTGTGTAGCCGGCCAGGATGCCCAGCGAGCCGTTGTACTGGTCGGCGACCTTGGTGACGACGTTGTCGTTCACCAGGGTGTCCTTCGTGATGTCACGGGGATCGTCGGGGTGCGCGTCGCCCCAGGTGACGCCGCCGATCTGGATGCCGGTCGCGGCGATCTGGCGGAAGACGTTGCCGGTGATGGTGGTGTGCTGGGTACCGGTGTTCAGGTTCAGGCCGACGGCGCCGAGATGGGTGAAGGTGTTGCCGGTGAACTCGACGCCCCGGCCGTGGCTGACGTTGACCGCGCCGGGGGTCTTCTTCCAGTTCAGGCGGGTGGAGTCGAAGGTCGGGTTGTCGTCGCCGACCATCCGGAAGCCGGCCTGGCCCTCGATGAGGCCGTCGGGCGAACTCGGTTCCAGCCAGGTGGAGTAGGAGAAGGTGATGCCCCGGAAGGCCACGTCCGTGACGGGGTGGTCGCGGGTGCCGTTCAGG
Organism: Streptomyces sp. NPDC054770; assembly: GCF_053611985.1. Classification (NCBI taxonomy): domain Bacteria; kingdom Bacillati; phylum Actinomycetota; class Actinomycetes; order Kitasatosporales; family Streptomycetaceae; genus Streptomyces; species Streptomyces sp. NPDC054770. The sequence continues at coordinate 1,048 of NZ_JBSHBL010000037.1, read as the reverse complement.
TCGACCAGGTCCTGCACCGCGGGCACGGTGACGTCCGCGGTACTCATGTCCTCGCCCGGCTCGGGCATGTAGTAGACGTCGCCGGCGCTCTTGTCGAGGTACCACTCCCCCGGGCTGTCCAGCAGCTCGCGGGCGTTCTCCAGCCAGGTCGGGTTCTGGATCTCCTGGCCCTGCTGGAGGTTGGCGTTGTGCCAGCACGGCTGACGCATCGTCATCGTGTTGCCGGAGATCGACGCGACGGGGCAGCGCATCAGCTTCCAGCCCCAGGAACTGACCACTTCGAGGTCCGAGGGGTGCTTGTAGGCGCTGATGCCGCTGTCGGTGAACGTGTAGCCGGTGGACGTCTTGCTGAAGCCCGCGGGGTTCTTCCCGCTGCGGGCCCGGGTCCTCAACTCGCCATTGACATAAAGCTGTCGGGTGTCGAGGCCGGTCAGCCTCGCCTTGTAGACCTTGCCGTCCGCGTCGGCCTTGGTCCAGCCGGTGACCTGTCTGCCGCCGCTGATCACCGGGTGCGCGCCGGGTGCGGCCTCGTAGACGATCCGCTGTCCGTCCTTGCCGGAGTCCTGGGCGGTGAGGGTGAAGGTGCGGCTGAGCCGGTACGTGCCGGACAGCAGCCGGACATGGACGTCGCCGGCCGCCTTGGACTTGGCGTCGCGCACGTAGTCCCGGGCGTGTTCCAGGGTCTTGAAGGGGTGGTCGGCGGTGCCCCTGCCGGTGTCCTTGCCGGCCGGGGAGACGTAGACGGTGAGACCGGACGCTTTCGGGGCCGCCTGGGCCGGGGCGACGGCCAGCGGAGCCGCCGCGAGGGCCAGGGGCAGAGCGGCTATCAGGATTCTCGGCAGGGGCACGGCTCTGCCTCTGCGTACAGACAGAAGAGACACGGAGATCCAATCGCCTGGGGAATGGAGCACGGAAAACGGGTCGTCCGCCCGGTTTCCGGGGCGTCGGTGGGCTGTACGGGTGCGGGCCGGTGGGGGCTGGTCGCGCAGTTCCCCGCGCCCCTGAAGGGGCGCTGGTGCAGCCCCCTGCTTTTAGGGGCGCGGGGAAC
>NZ_JBSHBL010000036.1:40731-114929 GCF_053611985.1 Streptomyces sp. NPDC054770 | reverse complement strand
CTGGCGTTGACTTTTGGCACGCTGTTGAGTTCTCAAGGAACGGTCGCTTCCTTTGTACTCACCCTCTCGGGCTTTCCTCCGGGCTTCCCTTCGGTGTTCCAAACTCTATCAGTGTTTTTCCGGCCCTCTGACCACCCGCCCGCAGACATGCGGAAGGTGATCCCGAGTTAGGATCTGACAAGTTTGGGTGCTGCCGAGTGGCCGCGCTTTATCGCGCCGCCTGGTCTCAAGCAGGAGTACGACTGTACACGGAGCCTCGAAGGCCGTGCAAATCGAATAGGGTGGTGGTCTAGACCACTAGCTGGTAGCTTCCATGCGGAACCGCCACTTCATATGACATACGCTGCTGCTCAGTGCCGTCCGGAACAGGTAGTGACGGCCCGTACGCAGCACCACTTCTGGGAGGCTTCCCATGACCACCGTGACGTCCCCGCTCGCAGGACGTGCCGTCGGACTGGCCGCAGTGCCGGATCCGGTCTTCGCCGGGGCCATGGTCGGCCCGGGTACCGCCATCGACCCCGCGCGTGAGCCCTCCGAGGTCGTGGCGCCCGTGGACGGAGTCGTCGTCTCTCTGCACCCGCACGCGTTCGTGGTCGTCGACGGAGACGGCCACGGCGTGCTCACCCACCTCGGTATCGACACCGTGCAGCTCAACGGGCAGGGCTTCGAACTGCTCGTCAACAAGGGCGACACCGTGACCCGCGGCCAGGCCGTGGTGCGCTGGAACCCGGCCGCGGTCGAGGCCGCCGGCAAGTCTCCGGTCTGCCCCGTCGTGGCCCTGGAGGCCACGGCCGACTCTCTCTCCGACGTCAATGAAGACGGCGACGTGAAGGCCGGCGACATCCTCTTCGCCTGGAACTGACTCGTCTCGGACCGACCCCCGCCGCTGTCCCGTCGTACGACGGAGGAGAAGGCGGCGACCACGACAAGACCATCGCGGCGGCGGGACCCGCCGCACTATCGGAGACGGTGAGATGGAGACAACGCTGCGAGGCGTCGGCGTGAGCCACGGTGTGGCGATCGGCGAGGTTCGGCACATGGGAACGGCGGTGCTGGAGCCGCCGGCCAAGCAGATCCCGGCGGAAGAGGCGGAGCGGGAGCAGGGGCGGGCCCGTCAGGCCGTGGACGCGGTGGCCGCCGATCTGATGGCGCGCGGCAATCTGGCGGGCGGCGAGGCCCAGGCGGTCCTCGAGGCGCAGGCCATGATGGCGCAGGACCCCGAGCTGATGTCCGACGTGGAGCGCAGGATCGCCGTCGGCAGCACCGCCGAGCGTGCCGTGTACGACGCGTTCGCCGCGTACCGCGAGCTGCTGGCCGCGGCGGGCGAGTACCTCGCCGGCCGGGTGGCCGACCTGGACGATGTGCGGAATCGTATCGTCGCCCGGCTGCTGGGCGTTCCGATGCCGGGTGTCCCGGACAGCGACGAGCCGTACGTACTGGTTGCGCGGGATCTGGCGCCGGCGGACACGGCGCTGCTCGACCCCACCCTGGTGCTCGGTTTCGTGACCGAGGAGGGCGGGCCGACGAGCCACAGCGCGATCCTGGCGCGGGCGCTCGGTGTGCCGGCCGTGGTGGCGCTGCCGGGTGCCGGGGAACTCGCCGAGGGCACCGTGGTCGCCGTCGACGGCAGCACCGGTGACATCTTCGTGAACCCGAGTGCGGAGAAGAAGGCGGCGCTGGCGGCGGCTGCCGCCGAGCGGAAGGCGGCGCTGTCCGCCTCGACCGGCCCGGGTGCGACCGCGGACGGGCACAAGGTGCCGCTGCTGGCCAACGTGGGCGGTCCCGCGGATGTGCCGGCTGCCGTGGCGGCCGGTGCCGAGGGCGTCGGTCTGTTCCGTACCGAGTTCCTGTTCCTCGACGACAGCAAGAGCGCTCCTTCCGAGGAGAAGCAGGTCGAGGCCTACCGTCAGGTGCTGGAGGCGTTCCCGGAGGGCCGGGTCGTCGTGCGGGTGCTGGACGCGGGCGCGGACAAGCCGCTGGACTTCCTGACTCCGGCGGACGAGCCGAACCCGGCGCTGGGCGTGCGTGGTCTGCGAACGCTGCTCGACCACCCCGAGGTGCTGCGCACCCAGCTGACGGCGTTGGCGAAGGCGGCCGAGGGGCTGCCGGTCCACCTTGAGGTGATGGCGCCGATGGTGGCGGACCGTACCGATGCCAAGGCGTTCGCGGACGCCTGCCGGGCGGCGGGGCTGCAGGCCAAGGTCGGCGCGATGGTGGAGATCCCGTCGGCCGCGCTGCGGGCGCGCTCGGTCCTCCAGGAGGTCGAGTTCCTTTCGCTGGGGACGAACGACCTGGCGCAGTACACGTTCGCCGCGGACCGTCAGGTGGGTGCGGTGTCCCGGTTGCAGGATCCGTGGCAGCCCGCGCTGCTCGACCTGGTCGCGCTGTCGGCGGAGGCGGCGAGGGCCGAGGGCAAGAGCTGTGGTGTGTGCGGTGAGGCCGCGTCGGATCCGCTGCTGGCCTGTGTGCTGACGGGTCTGGGTGTCACCTCCCTCTCCATGGGCGCGGCGTCGATTCCCTATGTCCGGGCGATGCTGGCCAAGTACACGCTGGCCCAGTGCGAGCGGGCCGCGGCGGCCGCGCGGGCCACCGACAGCGCGGACGAGGCCCGGGTGGCGGCTCAGGCGGTGCTGTCCGGCGAGTAGTCGGCGAGCAGTCGGCCCGTGCCGGGCTCGGCTGTCTTTCCAGGGGCGCTCCACCTGCGGGTGGGGCGCCCCTGGTGGTTTCAGTGGTGGTGGCCCGGTGCCGTCTCCTGGTCGCCGAGGTCGGGCGGCGCGCAGTAGTCGACGTCTGATTCCGGTGAGACGAGGTCTCCGGATTCGATGTCGGTGCAGTAGGCGTCGAAGACCTCGCCGGCGGTGAGGGGGGCGAGGTTGCTGCCGCGCAGTCGCCAGCCGTAGACGCGGTCGGGGATGCCGGGGGCGGTGGTGCGCATGACGAGTCCGCCGGGGCTGTCGGTGGCGAGGCCGAGGGCGAGGACGCTGGTGAATTCGAGGGCTTCGGCCTCGTCGAGGTGGGTGGTGCCCGCGCTGTCCTGGTCGGCGTGCAGGACGGTGACGAGGGTTTCGGGTGGTCCGGAGACGCTGCACACGAGGTGCCGGTTGCCTGCCGGGGCGGTGTCGATGATGCGGGTCAGGAGGTGGGAGGCGCGGGTGAAGGCGGCGCGTCCGACGTCCTCGCCGCAGGTGGGGCAGGGGCCGAGGCGGGCGAGGAGGGTGCTGGCGTACTCCCAGGTGGCCTGTCGTACCGCTTCGTCGACGAGGGCGGGGACGAGGTCGGTGAGGGGGCGGCCGTCGTAGGGGACGGTGGCGCCGGTGGCCGCGAGTTCGGCGGTGAAGCGGGTGCGGTTGCCCGGGTTGTCGGGGTCGAGTCCGGTGGCCGTGCAGAACTCGGCGTATTCCTCGGGGTCGAACAGGGCGAGGGTGGTGTGGGTGCCCTCGGCGGCGCGGGTCCTGAGGAGGGCTTCCATCTGGCGGAGGTAGGTGAGGTGGTCGTCGAAGGTGAAGGTGCGGTAGCGCCGCATGGCGCGGAAGTCGTGTTCGTCGGTCAGCAGGCCGATGGTGCCGGCGATTTCGCGGCGCAGGACGCGTCGCATGGTCCGGTGGTCGGTGCGCGCCATGGTTCCCCCTGTCAGCGGTCGATCAATGCTCACTCACAGTAACTGGCGCCACTGACAATGAGGGGTGCGGAAGCCGGTCGCGGACCAGGCGGTGCTGGATTGCGCAGGTCAGGGCGATGAGGGTGCCGAATGCGGTCCAGCCGAGCGGTCCGGTGGCGATGGCGGCGGTGACGGCGAGTGGGCCAATGCTGCGCTGGGCGGACTGGGCGAGTCCGTGGACTCCGAGGTAGGCGCCCTGGGCGGTGCCGGGTGCCAGGGCGACGGAGAGCTCCCAGGAGATGGTGGCGTGGAGCATCTCGGCGACGGTGAAGGCGGCGGCCGCGGCGGTGAGCAGGGCGATGCCCGCGAGGGTTCCGCCGGTGGCGGAGAGTGCCATCGTGATGCCGCCGAGGGCGAAGGCCGCGGAGAGCGGGACGAGGAGCCGGCGGGCGGCCCGGCTGGTGGTGCCGAAGCGGGACAGGGGGACCTGGAGGGCCACCACCATCACGTTGTTGAGGACGAGCAGCAGCGGTGCGAGCCCGTGGGGGATGTGGTCGCTGTGCACGATCCAGAGCGGCAGGCCGACCTTGAAGACGGCGTCGTCGAGGAAGAGGACGGTGTCGGTGGCGACGTAGGCCAGGTAGGCACGGTCGCGCCAGGGGTTGGCCGGCTTCGCGGTGTTCGGCCGGCTCTTCCAGCCGGCCACGACCCGGGAGGGTGAGGGGGGTTCGCCGCAGCGCAGGGTGAGGACGGCGGCCGCGACGAAGGAGAGGCCGTCGCCCGCCAGGAGCCAGCGGTAGGCCGTGGTGGTGCCCAGGGCCAGGGCCGCCGCGGCGGCGAGGCCGCCCAGGGCCCAGCCCGCGTTGGCGACGGTGCGGTTGAGGGCCTGGTAGCGGACGCGCTCGGGCCCGGCGATGCGGGTGGCGTAGAGCTTGGTGAGGACGTTGGCCGCGCGGTCGCCGAGGGCGCCGACGGCCGAGACGGCGAGCAGCAGGGCGTAGTCGTCGGTGGTGAGCAGGGCGAAGGAGGCGAGGGCGCGCAGGAGTTGGAGTGCGATCAGTACGCGGGTGAGGGGCAGCCGGTCGGCGATGCGGCCGCCCAGCGGGGCTCCGGCGATGCCGATCGCGCCCGACACGGCGACGAGGCTGCCGACTTCGGCGAGCGAGAGGCCGGAGACGTAGGTGAAGTACAGGACCGAGACAGATGCCCACAGACCGCTGCCGACGCGGTCGACCAGGGCGACGGCGAGCATTCTGCGTCCGTCGCGGCCTCCGGGTATGCGTCGGGACCGCGCAGTAGCACCGGGCTTCGTCTTCACTGCTCCCCCTTGTCGTCATTCCGCCTTGCCGCCAGTTATGTATTGATACATAATTGCCAACGTGGTAACACAATATGCGGTCACTGGTACGACGGCCAAGGGGATTGCCGCGTCCGTGGAACGGGGCGTGGCAGAGGGCGCGTTGGCTCCGGAGGCGGCGCTGCCGCCGGTGCGGCGGCTCGCGGACGAGCTGGGGGTGAGTCCGGGGACGGTCGCCACGGCCTACAAGGAGTTGCGGCGGCGCGGGATCGTCGTCACGCGCGGGCGGGGCGGCACCGTGGTGGCACCGGCTCCGGCGGTGGCGTCCAGGCGTCCGCCCAGGGTCCCCGAAGGGCTCCGGGACCTGGCCGGCGGGCACCCCGATCCCGCCTTGCTACCCGCCCTGGTACCGCCCTCGCGGCTCTCCCCCGGCGCCCGCTCGCACCGTTCGGCGCCCCGGCTCGCGCGCCTGGAGGAAGCCGTACGCGACTGGTTGGACCCTGACGGCGTGCCGGTGGAGCATGTGACGTTCGCGCACGGGGCGCTGGATCTGATCGGCCGGCTGCTGTCCGTGGAGCTGCGGCCCGGCGACGCCGTGGCCATGGAGGATCCCGGATACCACCATCTGCTCGACCTCGTCCCGGCGTTGGGGCTGCGGATCGTGCCGGTGGCGGTGGACGACGAGGGGATGCGTCCGGAGGCCCTGCGCGCGGCGCTGCGCGCGGGCGTGCGCGCCGTGGTGTGCAGCCCGCGGGCGCAGAACCCGTACGGCGGCTGCTTCTCGGCGGCCCGCCGGGACGCCCTGGCCGAGGTGGTGCGGGAGGAACCCGACGTCCTGGTGATCGAGAACGATCACGCGTCCTCGGTGGCCGACGTCCCGCTGCATTCCCTGACCCGCGCGGGGCTGGTGCGCTGGGTGCATGTCCGGACGGTGAGCAAGTTCCTGGGCACCGACCTGAGGTGGGCGGCGGCCGCGTGCGATCCGGTCTCGCTCGCCCGGCACGACGGGCTGCTGCTTCTGACGTCGGGCTGGGTCAGCCATCTGTTGCAGGACACGGTTCTCGGACTGATGACGGATCCGGGGACGCAGGCGCTGGTGGCACGCGCGCGTGCGTCCTACGTACTGCGCCGCGAGACGCTGGCAGCGGAGCTGGCCGGGCACGGGATCGGGTCGCACGGGGCGAGCGGGATGAACCTGTGGGTGCCGGTGCGGGACGAGTCGGCCGTGGTGAACGGGTTGCGGTCGTACGGCTGGTGGGTGGCGGCCGGGGCGCGCTTCCGGTTGTCGGCCGGGCCGGGGGTGCGGATCACGACCGCCGGCCTGGAGCGGGCCGACGCGGTGCGGCTGGCCTCGGACTTCGCCGCCGTCCTGGGCGAGTCCGAGGCCACCTACGGCGGCTGAACGCGCGCCGCGCGGAGGTCAGGCGCGCTTGCGGGCCAGGTCCTCGAAGTAGCTCAGCAGGTCGAGGTTGTCGATGGAGCCGGGGTTGACGGCCTTCTCCAGGGGCGCGCCCTGGAGCAGTCGCTTGACCGGGACCTCGATGCGCTTGCCGGTGAGGGTGTGCGGGACGCCGGGGACCTCGATGATCTCGTCGGGGACGTGCCGGGGCGAGAGCTGTTCACGGATGGCCTGCTTGATGCGGTTCAGCAGGGCCTCGTCGAGGACCGCGCCCGGTGCCAGGTGGACGAAGAGGGGCATCCAGTAGCCGCCGTCGGGCTGCTCGATGCCGATGACGAGGGACTCCTTGATCTCGGGGAGGCGCTCGACAACCTCGTAGATGTCGGCCGAGCCCATCCGTACGCCCTGCCGGTTGAGGGTGGAGTCGGAGCGGCCGTGGATGATCACCGAGCCGCGTGAGGTGACGGTGATCCAGTCGCCGTGGCGCCATACGCCGGGATAGGTGTCGAAGTAGCTCTCGTGGTAGCGGCTGCCGTCGGGGTCGTTCCAGAACCGGATCGGCATCGAGGGCATCGGGTTGGTGACGACCAGCTCGCCCACTTCGTCGATGACGGGGTGGCCGGCCGGGTCCCAGGCCTGGAGGTCGGTGCCGAGGCCGGGTGCCTGCAGTTCGCCGGTGTGGACGGGGAGGGTGGGGACGGCGCCCGCGAAGCAGGAGCACACGTCGGTGCCGCCGCTGACGGAGGCGATCCAGAGGTCGGCCCCGCTCGCTGCGAACTCGTCGTGCAGCCAGCGGAAGCCGTCGGGGGGCAGCGGGGAGCCGGTGGTGGCGACGCACTTCACCCGGGACAGGTCGTAGTCGCGGGAGGGGTGCACGCCGGCCTTGCGGCAGGCCATCACGTAGGCGGCGGAGGTGCCGTAGAGGGTGGCTCCGGTGCGTTCGGCGACGCGCCACTGGGCGCCGGTGTCGGGGTAGCCGGGGCTGCCGTCGTACAGGACGATCGTGGTGCCGGTGAGGAGGCCGGAGACGAGGAAGTTCCACATCATCCAGCCGGTCGAGGTGTACCAGAAGAAGCGGTCCTCGGGGCCCAGGTCGCAGTGCAGGCCGAGCTGTTTGAGGTGTTCGACCAGGATGCCGCCCTGGGACTGGACGATGGCCTTGGGCAGGCCGGTGGTGCCCGAGGAGTAGAGCACCCACAGGGGGTGGTCGAAGGGGACCTGTTCGAATTCTGGTTCGGTGTCGGCGGAGGTCAGGGCCGACCACTCCAGGGCGCCTTCGGGAGCCGGGGTGCCGAGCAGCGGGATGTGGACGACGGCGCGCAGGGTGGGCAGTTCGCGGCGGAGTTCGGCGACGATCTCGCGCCGGTCGTGTTCCTTGCCGCCGTAGCGGTAGCCGTCGACGGTGAACAGGACGACGGGCTCGACCTGCTGGAAGCGGTCCAGGACGCTGCGCGCGCCGAAGTCGGGGGCGCAGGAGGTCCAGACGGCGCCCACGGCGGCCGTCGCGAGAAGGGCCACCACGGCCTGCGGGACGTTCGGGAGGTAGCCGCTGACGCGGTCGCCGGGGCGGACGCCGAGGGCGCGGAGTTCGGCGGCCAGGGAGCCCACCTGGCGGCGCAGCTCCGCCCAGCTGACCGGGCGGGGTTCGTGGGTCTCGTCGACATACAGGAGGGCGGGTTCGTCCGCACGGGTGGCGGCGGCGCGCAGGGCGTGCTCGGCGTAGTTCAGGGTCGCGCCGGGGAACCACTCGGCGCCGGGCATGGCGCGGTCGCCGAGCACGCGCGCGTAGGGCGTCGAGAACCGCACGTCGAAGTATTCCGTGACGGCCTGCCAGAAGGCGTCCAGGTGGTCGACGGACCAGCGGTGCAGGGCCGGGTACCCGCCGTCCGCGGGGGCTCCGTGGTGCTGCGCCGCCCAGGACTGGAACCTGGTGATGCGTGCCTGGGCGATCCACTGCGGATCGGGCTGCCAGAGCGGCTGGGGGTTCGCGGTCGACATGGGGCGGCTCCCGGGCTTCTGCGCTGGTGGGCGTCGGACGCGCACGGGCTGGGGTGTGCGCGTGACGCGGCTGACAGGGACGATGCCACGTGATCGACTTCTGCACCAGGGTGCACTCCGCATAGTCCGCGCCGTGACGATGTGGACCGTAACCACATCTGGAGTTCAGCCTGAGAGCTTTCCCGCGCCGGTTCCAGGCCGGCCGGGTGGTGGGGCGTCCCTGCTCTCCCGGCCCCCCTCGCCCACCGGTCCCCGACCTGAACCTAAGATGCCTGACCTAGATCATCCGAACCGCACGGGACGCTCCGGGCAACCGGGTCCGTGTCGTGAAGATGTGGTCCCGGCACGGGTGAACGGCAGTTGAACGGCACGCGCGCGTGGGGTGCCGAGTGGCAGGGTGAGCAGCATGGACGGTCGTGACCTGGTGCGTTCGGTGAGAGTGGTCGGTTCGGGGAAGGCGGCTCAGGGGTTGCGTACCGTGAGGGCCGCGTGGCGCAGGAAGCGGATCGACGCCGCCGGGCTGCCCGCGCGGGGAGCCGAGCGCGCCCGGGTGCCGGGGCCGGTGCAGGACGTGGAGCCCGGGCCCGGGGGAGGGCTGATCCGCTTCAGCCGGTCCGAGCTGCGGATCACGGTCGCCGTGAACGGGGCGGTCTTCTGGGGCTGGGACGGGGCCGGGCCCGAGCCGTCGTACGCGCTCGCGGGCCGCTGCCCCGAGCCGGATCCGCGGGCGGTCCTGGAGCCGGACACGGACGGCGGCTGGCGGGTCGTGGCGGAGCGGGTGACGGTCAGCGTCTCGCGGCACGGCGCGGTGGAGGTGTGCACGCCCGGTGGCGTGATGCTGCGGCGGGATCTGCCGCCGCGGTGGTGGGAGCCGGTGGGCGGGGGTACGGCGCGCTGGGTGCAGCGCTCGGAGGTGGCCGCGGACGCGCGGTTCTTCGGCCTCGGCGGGCGTGCCGCGGGGCCCCGGCTGCGGGACGGGACGTACCGGCTGTGGAACACCGACCCCGGGCATGCCTTCGGGGCCGGTGACGATCCGCTGTACATCACCATGCCCGTGCAGCTGGTGGTGGCCGACGCGGCCGTGCACCTGGTGTTCCACGACACCACGTGGGACGGGACGGTGACCCTCCGGGAGGGCGAGGAGGGGGCCGGTTCCGGCCATGACCGGACCGGGCACTGCGAGCTGCGGATGGACGGCGGCCCGCTGCGCTGCTGGGTGATGGTGGGCACCCCCGCGCGCGTGCTGCACACCTGGGCCTCGCTCACCGGCCCGCCGGCGCTGCCGCCGGCGTGGGCGCTGGGCCATCACCACGCCCGCTGGGGCTTCGGCAGCGAGCAGGAGGTGCGGCGGATCGTCGCCGGATACCAGGAGCGTGATCTGCCGCTGGACGCCGTCCATCTGGACATCGACCACTACGACGCGCACCGGGTGTTCACGGTCGACCACGAGCGTTTCCCGAAGCTGGCGACGCTGGCGGAGGAGTTGCGGCGGGACGGGATCCGGCTGGTGTCGATCGTCGACCCGGCGGTGAAGGCCGAGCAGGGCAACGCGGTGTACGACAGCGGGACGGCCCTCGACGCCTTCGTCCGTGATCCCTCGGGGCGGGCGGTGGAGGGGGTGGTGTGGCCCGGGGAGGCGGTCTTCCCCGACTTCACGGACGCGCGCGTGCGCGCGTGGTGGGGCGGGCTGTACGAGGAGCGGCTGGCGCTGGGCTTCGCCGGGTTCTGGCACGACATGAACGAGCCGACGTCCTTCGCCGCCTTCGGCGAGTCGACGCTCCCCCGCTCGGCGCGGCACGCCCTGGAGGGGCGCGGCGGCGACCACCGGGAGGCGCACAACGTCTATGCGCTCGGCATGGCGCGGGCGGCCTACGAGGGCCTGCGCACCCTCGCGCCCGGGGAGCGGCCGTTCCTGTTCTCCCGCTCGGGCTGGGCCGGTATGCAGCGCTACGGGGGCACCTGGTCCGGCGATGTCGCCACCGGCTGGCCAGGGTTGCGCGCGTCCCTGTCGCTGGCGCTGGGGCTCGGGCTGTGCGGGGTGCCGTACTCGGGTCCCGACGTGGGCGGTTTCGACGGGAGTCCGTCGCCGGAGCTGTTTCTGCGCTGGTTCCAGCTGGGCGCGTACCTGCCGCTGTTCCGGACCCACGCGAGCATGCGGGCGGGGCGCCGGGAGCCGTGGGAGTTCGGGGCCGAGGTGCTGGAGCACGCGCGCGTGGCGCTGCTCGAACGGCGGCGTCTGCTGCCGTACTTCATGACGCTGGCGCAGCTGGCCCGGCGGACCGGAGCGCCGTATGTGCGGCCGCTGTGGTGGGGTGCGCCGGAGGACCGGGCGCTGCGCGACTGCGAGGACGCGTTCCTGCTGGGCGACAGTCTGCTGGTGGCTCCGGTGCTGGACCCGGGCGCCGACCGGCGTGCGGTGCAGCTGCCCAGGGGGCGCTGGTACGACACGGTGACCGAGCAGGTGTACGAGGGGCCGGGGCAGGTGCTCGTCGACGCCCCGCTGTCGCGGATCCCGGTACTGGCGCGCGCGGGTGCCGTCCTGCCCGTGCGGGACGAGGACGGCGGGACGCGGCTGGAGGTGTGGGCGCCCGTCCGGGGACGGACCGGAGGCGGGCTGTTCGTGCCGGACGCGGGCGACGGCTGGGACGAGCCGGAGATCGAGCGCTACGTCGCCCGCTGGGAGGGCCGGCGGGTGGTGGTCCGGCGCGAGGACGAGAACGGCGCGAGCAAGCCGTCCCACCCCGTCCGGGTCAGGGGGCTGGGCTGAGCCGGAGGGCTCAGTAGCGGCCCTCGAACCACGCGCGTACGGCGACGCTGTGCAGCGGGAAGGCGAGTTCCTCGGCGCGCCGCAGCAGGTGCCAGCCCTCCGTCTCGTCGGTCGCGCCCGACGGCGGGAGGCCCTCGGCCGGGCGTTCCGGGAGGAGTCCGAACAGCAGCAGGTGCCCGTCGGGTGAGCTCATGGCGTCGACGAGCCGTACGTCGCGGGCGGCCGCGTCGATGCCCGTCTCCTCCTTGAGCTCACGGACGACGGCGTGCCGCCAGTCCTCGCGGTCGTCGACGTAGCCGCCGGGCAGCGCGGTGCCGCCGCGCGCGGGGGCCACGGTGCGGGTGATGACGACCAGGGCGGTGCCCTTCGTGTCATAGACGGGCTGGAGGGCGATCGCCACCGGCAGCGGGTTGCGGTAGGCGACGCGGCCGCAGGCCGGGCAGGTGCGGGGCCAGCCGGAGATTCCCGCTCCGTAGGCCGCTCCGCAGCTCGAACAGTGCGAGCCCGGAGCGGAGTTGGCGATGGGGTGCTGATTTTCGGACACGCGCGGACTTTATCCGATCAGGAGAACGACGTCTTACCGACAGGGGAATGCCTCCTTCCGGAAGTGAACCGACATGCGGCGACCTGGCATCCCAAGCCGACGGGACGGTGCGGCCCGTCGGTACGGCCTGCCCAATCCCGGCGGCCCGTGGCACACTTCTGACGTTCCGTCAGATCAATTGCCCTGGAGGAGCTTTGTCGCGTACACGCACGCCGGCGGTCGACGGCTGGTTCACGGGCGAGGGGGACGGCTTCCAGCTGCTGGGGACCCGCTGTACGGCCTGCGCCGCGGTGTTCTTCCCGCGCGAGGACGCCCACTGCCGCAACCCCGGATGCGCGGGCGGCGACCTGGAGGAGGTCCCGCTCTCCCGGCGCGGACGGATCTGGTCGTACACCGACAGCAGATACCGTCCCCCGTCACCCTATGTGAGCGACCCGGAACTTCCGTGGGAGCCGTACGCGTTGATCGCTGTGGAGCTGGAGTCCGAGCGGATCGTGGTGCTGGGGCAGGCGGTTCCCGGGATCACCGCCGCCGATCTGGCGGTGGGCATGGAGGTCGAGGCCGTCCCGGGGGTTCTGGGCGAGGACGCGGAGACGACCTGGACGATCTGGCACTGGCGGCCGACGGGGGTGACGGCATGACGGCGGACGTGGCGGTGCTCGGCGTGGGCATGCACCCCTGGGGCAAGTGGGGGCGGAGCTTCGTCGAGTACGGGACGGCGGCGGCCCGCGCGGCGCTCGCGGACGCCGGACTCGAATGGCGGGACATCGACTCGATCGTGGGCGCGGACACCGTTCGTGGCGGATATCCCGGCTATGTGGCGGGCGCGACCTTCGCCAAGGCGCTGGGCTGGCAGGGCGCGCGGGTCGCGAGCGTGTACGCGGCCTGCGCGTCCGGGGCCCAGGCGGTCGCCGCGGCGCGGGCCCAGATCCTCGCCGGGCTCGCGGACGTGGTGCTCGTGGTGGGCGCGGACGCGGCCCCCAAGGGCTTCTTCCGGCCCGCCGGAGGAGACCGGCCGGACGATCCGGACTGGCTGCGCTTCCGGCTGCTGGGGGCGACGAACCCGACGTACTTCGGCCTGTACGCGCGCCGCCGGATGGCGGTGTTCGGGGACACCCCCGAGGACTTCGCCCTGGTCAAGGTGAAGAACGCGGCCGCGGGGGCGCTCAACCCGTACGCCCGTTACCGCAAGCGGGTCACCGCCGAGGAGGTCGCCGCCTCCCAGGTGGTCGCCGATCCGCTGCGGCTGCTGGACATCTGCGCCACCTCCGACGGCGGGGCCGCGCTGGTGCTGTCCAGCCTGGAGTTCGCGTACCGGCACGGGGCGGCGCGGCCGGTGCGGATCCGCGCGGTGTCCACGGTCACGCCGCGCTATCCGAGCACCGTGCTGGACCTGCCGGACATCGCCACGGACTCCGCGGCGGCGGTGGAGCCGGGGGCGGAGACCTTCCGGGCGTCGATCGCCCGGGCTGCCTACGAGGAGGCGGGCATCGGCCCCGAGGAGCTGTCCCTCGCCGAGGTCTACGACCTGTCCACCGCCCTGGAGTTGCAGTGGTACGAGGATCTGGGGCTGTGCGCCGAGGGCGAGGCTGCGAAGCTGCTGCGCGAGGGTGCGACGGCCCCGGGCGGCCGGATACCGGTCAACGCCAGCGGTGGGCTCGCGTCCTTCGGGGAGGCGGTACCGGCCCAGGCGATCGCCCAGGTCTGCGAGCTGACCTGGCAGTTGCGGGACGCGGCGGGCGACCGGCAGGTGACGCACGCGCGCGTGGGGATCACGGCCAACCAGGGGCTGTTCGGACACGGCTCGTCCGTGATAGCGGTGCGCTGACGGGGCAGGCGGGGCGGCAGGGGCTCCATACCCTGTGTGAGCACCCCGCAATGGTGCGTGAACGTCTTATGAACTGCCCCTGGGCGTGCGCCGGCGGCGTCATCATGCTGCCGTGCGCACCTGGACGGATGCTCTCCGTTTCGCCTTCCAGCCGGTGGTCAACCTGGCGACCGGCGGGATCGCCGCACTGGAGATCCTCGCCCGCCCCGAGACCGGCGACATCCTCGCCGAAGCCCGTCGCAATCCCGAACTCGACAGCAGACTCGCCGTGCTGGCCCTGCGCGCGGCGGCCCGCAAGGAGACCCTGCTGCCGCTGCACCTCAACGTCTTCGCGGCCACGCTCGCCGACCTGGGCGGCATCGGCCCGCTGCCCGAGGCCGTCCGAGAGGCCGGACGGATGCCCTGGGAGGTCACCCTGGACATCGTCCCACCGTACACGCACGTGCCGCAGCGGGCCCTGCTGGAGGCCGTGGCGGCGCTGCGCGGCCAGGGCTTCCGGATCTGCGCGGACGGCATCGGCGACGGCGACGTGCCGCTGCGGCTGCTCACCGATCTCTCCCCCGACCTGGTCAAGCTCGACGCCTCGCTGCTCACCCGGCCGGCCGCGGTACGCGCGATGCGGACCCTGTGCGAGGAACTCGGCGCCCTGGTCGCCGTCGAGGGCGTGGAGACCGAACTCCAGTACTCGGCCGCGCTGTCGGCCGGGGCGCAGCTGGCCCAGGGCGAGCTGTTCGCGCCGCCGGCCCGGATCCCGGTGGCGGAGGTATACGTTCCGCAGCCCTCCCCCGCCGCCGTACCGCCCCCGCGTTCCGGGCCGTCCGTGCGGGAGTTCGTCCGGCCCGCCGCGCTCCTGCCGGTCACCGCTTCCGCGTCGCAG
Source organism: Streptomyces sp. NPDC054770 (assembly GCF_053611985.1). Taxonomy (NCBI): domain Bacteria; kingdom Bacillati; phylum Actinomycetota; class Actinomycetes; order Kitasatosporales; family Streptomycetaceae; genus Streptomyces; species Streptomyces sp. NPDC054770. The sequence goes on along the minus strand of NZ_JBSHBL010000036.1, from coordinate 100,621 downwards.
GTGCGGGCGCTGCTGACCGGCTCCCCGGAGGTCTCCGGCGTGCTCCTGGTGGACCGGACGGGCGCCCCCGTCCGGTCGGTGCACCGCTCCCGCTTCCTGCTGTCGATGTCCGGCCGCTACGGACACGCCCTGTACGCGGACCGCCCGGCCCTCAGACTGGGCGACGCACCGCGCACCGTCGGCGTCGACGCGACCGCCTGGGAGGTGCTGGACGTGCTGGCCGTCGGCGGCCCGGACCGCACCTCGGACGACGTGGCGGTCGTCGACCGGTCCGGGCGCTGCGTGGGCGTCGTACGCCTCGCCGACCTGGTACGGGCGCTCGCCGAGACCCGGGTAGAGGAGGCGGCCGGGCTCAACCCGCTGACCCGGCTGCCCGGTTCGGACGCGATCACGGGCGAGGTGGACCGGTGGCTCGCGGACGGCCGGGTCTTCGCCCTGAGCTGGCTGGACATCGACCACTTCAAGCAGGTGAACGACGGCGCCGGGTTCGCCGCGGGCGACGAGCTGATCCGTTCGGTGGGACGGGCGTTGCAGGAGGCCGCCGTCGGGCACGCGCGCGTGGGGCACATCGGCGGGGACGACTTCCTGGTGCTCGCCGACGAAGCGGGACTCGATGCGGTCGCCGCCCTGCTCGACGCGCCCTGGTCCGCGGGCGGACGCCCGGTCACGCTGTCCCTGGCCACCGTCGTGTGCGGTCCTGGCGCGGTGGCCGACCACCGGCAGGCGGCCGCGTGCCTGGCACCGCTCAAGAAGGCCGCCAAGGCGCTGCCCGGGGCGAGTTGGGTGCTGGGGCGGGCGGGACTGCCCGGGTACGAGATCCGGCGCGGCTCGGGCGCCTACCCGGCGCAGGCCGGGTACGCGGCGGCAGAGCCGTGACAGCTGCTTTCCGGCGGGTTGCCTGTCATCGTTCCCGTCGGCGACCTTGACGCTCCCTGAGTGCCGGTGAAAACTTCCGGTGTCGGTCGACATCGCCGTACATTCTCGGCGTATTCAGGCACTGCGCCATGGGCCGCTCCTGTCTCAGGGCCTGTTCCCCCATGGGCGATTCGGCTGTTACGGCACGCTCGTCACTGACGCCGGGCGGGGCGCGGGACCTTCCCTGCCTTCGGCTGACGTCGCCAAGGGAACCGTTCCTGCTCTATGCGCCGGGGTCGATGCTCCGGCCAGCGCCCTAGGAGCCGCCATGAGCAACGGGCACATATTCGTCGGCGAAGTCATCGGCACGGCCATCCTGATCCTGTTCGGTGCGGGTGTCTGTGCCGCGGTCACCCTCAGACACTCCAAGGCCCGGGCCGCCGGGTGGGTGGCGATCGCGTTCGGCTGGGGCTTCGGCGTCCTCGCCGGCGCCTACACCGCCGCTCCCCTGTCCGGCGGCCAGCTCAACCCCGCCGTCACCATCGGCATCGCCGTCGACACCGGGAAGTGGGGCAAGGTCTGGGTCTATCTGCTCGGCCAGCTCGTCGGTGCGATGCTGGGCGCCGTTCTGACGTACCTCGTCTACCTGGCCCAGTTCCAGGCCAACGTGCCCGACGAGGAGTCGGGAGAGGAGCCGACGCCGACGCTGGGCGTCTTCTCCACCATCCCGGAGATCCGGAACCCGGTCGCCAACCTCGTCACCGAGATCATCGCGACGATCGCCCTCGTCCTGCCGATCCTCGCGTTCGGACTGACCAAGGGGCTCGGCGAGTCCGGCACCACCGTACTGATCGTCTCCCTGCTCGTCGTCGGCATCGGGCTCTCGCTCGGCGGCCCCACCGGCTACGCCATCAACCCCACGCGCGACCTCGGCCCCCGGATCGTGCACACCTTCCTGCCGATCCCCAACAAGGGCACCTCGGACTGGGGTTACGCCTGGATCCCGGTCGCCGGCCCGCTGATCGGCGGGGCGCTCGCAGGCGTCATCTACAACGCGGCCTTCTGACTCGGCGCGGTCGTCCCGGTCCTCCGACCCAGCCCGGTCCTCCGACCCGGCCCGGTCCTCCGACCCGACGCGCCCTCCGACCCTCCGCACCCCCGGCCCGACGCGGCCCTCCCACCCACGCAGCCTTCCGACCCAGCGACCAAGGGGCAGCCATGACGGACACCGCCGAGAAGTACGTCGCCGCAATCGACCAGGGCACCACGTCGAGCCGCTGCATCATCTTCGACCACGGCGGCGCGATCGTCGCCGTCGACCAGCGCGAGCACCGCCAGATCTTCCCCAAACCGGGCTGGGTGGAGCACGACGCCACCGAGATCTGGTCCAAGGTGCAGGCCGTGGTGGCCGGGGCGCTCGCCAACGCGGGGCTGCGTCCCGACCAGTTGAGCGCGCTGGGCATCACCAACCAACGCGAGACGACCGTCCTGTGGGACCGTGCCACCGGAAAGCCCGTGCACAACGCGATCGTCTGGCAGGACACCCGCACCGCGGCCCTGTGCCACGAACTCGGCGGCAGCGACGGCCAGGACCGCTTCCGCGAGCAGACCGGTCTGCCCCTGGCCAGCTACTTCTCCGGCCCCAAGGCGGCCTGGCTGCTGGACAACGTGCCCGGGCTGCGGGACCGGGCCGAGCGCGGCGAGATCGCCTTCGGGACCATCGACTCCTGGCTGATCTGGAACCTCACCGGCGGCACCGACGGCGGCCGGCACGTCACCGACGTCACCAACGCCGGGCGCACCATGCTGATGAACCTGGAGACCCTCCAGTGGGACCCCGCCATCCTCGCCGCGATGAACGTCCCCGAGGCGGTGCTGCCCGAGATCAGGTCGTCCGCCGAGGTGTACGGCACCGCCGTCGGCCAGCTCGCCGGGGTACCGGTGGCCTCCGCGCTGGGCGACCAGCAGGCGGCGGTCTTCGGCCAGGCCTGCTACGACGTCGGCACGGCGAAGAACACCTACGGGACGGGCAGCTTCCTGCTGCTCAACACCGGCGACCGGCCGGTGCCGTCCAAGAGCGGGCTGCTGACCACGATGGGCTACAAGATCGGCACCGAGGCGCCCGTGTACTGCCTGGAGGGCTCGATCGCCATCACGGGCGCGCTCGTCCAGTGGTTCCGCGACCAGCTCGGCATCATCCGCACCGCCGACGAGATCGAGACCCTGGCCGCGAGCGTCGACGACAACGGCGGCGCCTACATCGTGCCCGCCTTCTCCGGCCTGTTCGCGCCCTACTGGCGCTCCGACGCGCGCGGTGTCGTCACCGGGCTCACCCGGTACGTCACGAAGGCGCACCTCGCCCGCGCGGTCCTGGAGGCGACCAGCTGGCAGACGCGGGAGGTCGTGGACGCCATGTACCAGGACTCCGGGGTGCAGATCACCACCCTGAAGGTGGACGGCGGCATGACCAAGAACAACCTCCTGATGCAGCACCAGGCCGACGTCCTCGGGGTACCGGTGATCCGGCCCCGGGTCTCCGAGACGACGTGTCTGGGCGCCGCCTACGCGGCCGGCCTGGCGACCGGCGTGTGGAACGACCTGGACGAGCTCAAGTCGCACTGGCAGAAGGACGTCGAGTGGACGCCCGCCATGGCGGCGCCGGTGCGCGACCGGGAGTACGCGAACTGGCGCAAGGCGGTGGAGAAGAGCTTCGGCTGGCTGGAGGACGGCGAGTAACCGCCCCGGGACCACGGCCCGTACCCCGGTCGGCGGGGGTACGGGCCGTGCCGTCGCCGTTCAGGTGGTGACGGTCTGCCGGTGGCCGGCCGCGTACGCCATCGCGTGCTGGACGACGCCGATGAGCACCTCCTTGACCGACTCGCGGTCCCGGGCGTCGCAGAGCACGACCGGTACGTCCGGGTCGAGGTCGAGGGCCTTGCGGACCGACTCCACCGGGTAACGGGCCGCGTCCTCGAAGCAGTTGACGCCGACGAGGAAGGGGATGGAACGCCGCTCGAAGTAGTCGACGGCGGCGAAGCAGTCCTCCAGCCGGCGCGTGTCGGCGAGCACGACGGCTCCCAGCGCGCCCTCGGCAAGCTCGTCCCACATGAACCAGAACCGCTCCTGCCCGGGCGTGCCGAACAGGTACAGCACCAGGTCCTCGCGCAGGGTGATACGGCCGAAGTCCATGGCGACGGTGGTGGTGTGCTTGCCCTCGACGCCGGACGTGTCGTCGACCGGTCGCCCGGCCTCGGTGAGCAGTTCCTCGGTGCGCAACGGCCGGATCTCGCTGACCGCGCCGACCAGGGTCGTCTTGCCCACGCCGAAGCCGCCGGCCACGAGGATCTTGAGCGTGACGGGCTCGACCGGGGGCTTGCCGCGCTCAGATCGCCCGAAGATCATCGTTTTCTTCTCCTGCTTGCTGAGGTCGTTCAGGGGTTCGGGGGCCGGGCGAGGGGCGTCCGTATCCGCCGCCGCCCGGGGTCTCGATGACGAGTACGTCGTCGGGACCGACGTCCGCGGCATCGCTGCCGCCGAGTTCGGTGACCGAGCCGTCGGCCCGTTCCACCCGGTTGGCGCCGAGCGCGCCGGGTTCGCCGCCGGCCATGCCGTACGGCGGCACACGGCGGTGCTGGGAGAGGGTGGAGACGGTCATGGGTTCCAGGAAGCGGATGCGGCGGACCGCGCCGTCCCCGCCGTGCCAGCGGCCCGCGCCGCCACTGCCCGTCCGTACGGCGAACTCGTCGAGGCGGACGGGCAGCCGCCACTCCAGGACTTCCGGGTCGGTGAGCCGGGAGTTGGTCATGTGGGTCTGTACGACGCTCGCGCCGTGGAAGCCGTCGCCGGCACCGGATCCGGAGGCGACGGTCTCGTAGTACTGGTGGCGTTCGTTGCCGAACGTCACGTTGTTCATGGTCCCGGAGCCCTCGGCCTGGACGCCGAGCGCCGCGTAGAGGGCGCCGGTGATCGCCTGGGAGGTCTCGACGTTGCCCGCGACGACGGCGGCGGGCGGTTCCGGGGCGAGCATGGATCCGGGCGGCACAACGATGTCGAGGGGGCGCAGGCAGCCGTCGTTGAGCGGGATGTCGTCGGCGACGAGGGTGCGGAAGACATACAGCACGGCCGCGTTGACGACGGCGAACGGGGCGTTGAAGTTGGTGGCGAGCTGGGCGGAGGTGCCGGTGAAGTCGATGGTGGCGCGCCGGTTGCCGCGGTCCACGCGCACGCGTACCCGGATGACCGCGCCGGAGTCGGTCTCGTAGGCGCACGCGCCGTCGTCGAGGGCGTCGACGACCCGGCGGACCGCGTCCTCGGCGTTGTCCTGGACGTGCCGCATGTAGGCCTGGACGACGTCGAGGCCGAACTCCTCGATCATCCGGCCGACTTCGTCGACGCCCTTGCGGTTGGCGGCGATCTGGGCGCGCAGGTCGGCGAGGTTGGTGCGGATGTTGCGGGAGGGGTAGCGGGCCCCGGCGAGCAGCCGGTGCGTCTCGGCCTCGCGGAACCGGCCGTCCTCGGCGAGCAGCCAGTTGTCGAAGAGGACGCCCTCCTCGTCGATGGTGCGGCTGTTCGCGGGCATCGAGCCCGGGGCGATGCCGCCGATCTCGGCGTGGTGGCCGCGGGAGGCGACGTAGAAGAGGATCCGGTCACCCTCCGTGGCGAAGACCGGTGTGATCACGGTGACGTCCGGCAGGTGGGTGCCGCCGTGGTAGGGGTCGTTGACGGCGTAGGTGTCGCCGGGGCGCATCGAGGTGCCGCGGCGGTGGATGACCTCTTTGACGCTGGTGCCCATGGAGCCCAGGTGGACGGGGATGTGCGGGGCGTTGGCCACCAGGTTCCCGTCCGGGTCGAACAGGGCGCAGGAGAAGTCGAGACGTTCCTTGATGTTGACGGACTGGGCCGTCGACTCCAGGCGGGCGCCCATCTGTTCGGCGATCGACATGAAGAGGTTGTTGAAGACCTCAAGGAGAACCGGGTCGGCTTTCGTGTCGAGATCGGAACTCTGCGTGACCGCCACGCGTTCCATGACCAGATGCCCGTCATCGGTCGCCGCGGCCCGCCAGCCGTCGTCGACGACGGTCGTGGCACTGGCCTCGGTGATGATCGCCGGGCCGGTGACGGATGCGCCGGGGGGCAGGTCCTCGCGGCGGTGCAGGGGTACGTCGCGCCAGGTGCCTCCGGTGTGGAGGCGGACGGTCCCGGGTGCGGCGGTGCTGCCCTCGTACGGGGCGAGGGTGGAGAGATCGGGGGGTTCGGTGATGCCGGTGGCTTCCACGGAGAGGGCTTCGACGACGACCGGGCGGTCGAGCGTGAAGGAGTACGTGGCGCGATGACGTTCTTCGAAGGCGTGTTTCATCGCGTCGGGCTCGGTGAGCTCGACGGTGAGGGTGGTGTCGGTGCCGTCGTAGCGGAGCTGGGCGCGGCGGGTGACTTCGACGCGGTCCTCGGGGACGTCCTCGGCGAGGAGCTCGGCGCGGGCCGCGGCCTCCAGGTCGTCGGCGGTCTTGCGGATGCCGGGCATGGCGGCGGGGTCCAGGGGGGCCTCGACGGACTGTTCGCGCATGGCGGTGGTGTCGGCGAGCCCGATGCCGAGCGCGGACAGGACCCCCGCCATGGGCGGCACCAGGACGGTGCGGATGCCGAGCGAGTCGGCGACCATGCACGCGTGCTGCCCGCCGGCCCCGCCGAAGGTGGTGAGGGCGTAGCGGGTGACGTCGTGGCCCTGCTGGACGGAGATCCGCTTCACGGCGCCCGCGATGTTGGCCACGGCGATGCTCAGGTAGCCCTCGGCGACCTGCTCGGGGGTGCGGTCGTCGCCGGTCCGCTCGCTGATCTCCCGGGCGAGCGCGGTGAAGCGGTCGCGGACGAGCCCGGCGTCCAGCGGCTGGTCCCCGCCCGGTCCGAACACCTGGGGGAAGTGGGCCGGCTGGATCCGGCCGAGCATGACGTTGGCGTCGGTGACGGCCAGCGGGCCGCCGCCCCGGTAGCAGGCCGGGCCGGGGTCGGCCCCTGCCGAGTCCGGGCCGACGCGGTAGCGGGTGCCGTCGAAGTGCAGCACCGAGCCGCCGCCCGCGGCGACGGTGTGGATGTCCAGCATGGGGGCGCGCAGCCGGACGCCCGCGATCTGCGTGGTGAAGACCCGTTCGTAGCCGCCCGCGAAGTGGGAGACGTCGGTGGAGGTGCCGCCCATGTCGAAGCCGATGACCCGGTCGAAGCCGGCGAGCTGCGACATCCGGGCCATGCCGACGATCCCGCCGGCCGGACCGGAGAGCACGGCGTCCTTGCCGCGGAACTGCCCGGCCTCGGCAAGCCCGCCGTTGGACTGCATGAACATCAGCCGTACGCCTTCGAGTTCGTCGGCGACCCGGCGGACGTAGCGGCGCAGTACGGGCGACAGGTAGGCGTCGACGACGGCGGTGTCGCCGCGCGGGACGAGCTTCATCAGCGGGCTGACCTCGCTGGACAGCGAGATCTGCGGGAAGCCGGTGCGGGCCGCCAGCTCGCCGATCGCCTGCTCGTGGGCGGGGTACAGGTGGCTGTGCATGCAGACGACGGCGACGGCGCGGATCCCGTCGTCGTACGCCTCCTGGAGCGGGCCCGCCAGGGCTTCCAGGTCGGGTGCGCGCAGCACGGTGCCGTCGGCGGCGACGCGCTCGTCGGCCTCGACGACCCGTTCGTACAGCAGCTCGGGCAGTTCGATGCGGCGGGCGAAGATGCGGGGCCGGTTCTGGTAGGCGATGCGCAGGGCGTCGCGGAAGCCGCGCGTGATGACGAGGAGGGTGCGTTCGCCCTTGCGTTCGAGGAGTGCGTTGGTGGCGACCGTGGTGCCCATCCGGACGGCGTCGACCGGGTCGCCGGAGTCGCCGAGGAGCTCGCGTACGGCGGCCACGGCCGCGTCGGCGTACCGGGCGGGGTTGTCGGAGAGCAGTTTGTGGACCAGCAGCCGGCCGTCCGGGCGCCGCGCGACGACGTCGGTGAACGTACCGCCCCGGTCGACCCAGAACTGCCAGCCTGTCACGTCACTACTCCGCTTCCGCGCCGGTCACAGCGCCCGGAGGCCGTTGATCACGTCGCGCAGAATACTCTCGTCCACCAGCTCGGCCGGGGGTACCGGCCGGTTGACATGGACGAGTTCCCCGTCGACGAGGTCGCCGACGAGGACCCGGACCACTCCGACGGGCAGGTCGAGCTCCGAGGCCAGCTCGGCGACCGACTGCGGGGCGTCGCGGCAGAGCTCGACGATGTCCACGTGCTCCGGGGAGAGCGTCCGGTCCTCGTCCGTGTCGTCCGCGTGCGGCTCCGTGACGACCACCGCGATCAGGTCGAGCCGGTGCTGGGCCGCACTGGTGGTACGGCCCCGTGTCATGGCGTACGGACGGACGACCGGTCCGGCCTCGTCGTCGAACCAGTGACTTCTTCCCTGACCGTCTCCGCTCATGTCATCCCACTACCCGCCCGAGGGCAGATCGGTGCGCGGAACGGACCCCAGATGTACACCGACCCGCTTGACCAGGAGCGTCATCTCGTACGCGACCTGTCCGACGTCGGAGTCGGCGTCGGAGAGCACGGCGAGGCAGCTGCCGTCGCCGGCGGCCGTGACGAACAGGAAGGCGTCGTCGAGCTCGACCACGGTCTGCCGGACGCTGCCCGCCTCGAAGTGGCGGCCCACGCCCTTGGCGAGGCTGTGGAAGCCGGAGGCCACGGCGGCCAGGTGCTCGCTGTCCTCTCTGGTCAGGTCCTTGGAGACACCGGTGGGCAGTCCGTCGCCGGAGAGCACGACGGCCTTGCGGATGCTGGCCACCCGGTCCACCAGGTCGTCCAGCAGCCAGTTCAGCTCGCCCTTGTTCGTCGCCGTGTGGCCGGTCGCCTTCGGATCGGTCATCGACCGTCCCCCTTAGTCGTTCCTTGTGCTGTGCTGTTGCGGGAACCGTCGCCCTCGGCGTTCTCGGTACGGCCGCGCTGCCAGCCGCGCTGGAGCGAGGCCATGCGGCTGCGCACCTCGTCGGCGTCACGCTCGACGGGGTCCGGCTCGCGTGCGGCGGGTGCTGCGGGTTCCTGTCGCAGCTGTGGGGCCAGGTTGGCCTGCCGTACCCGCCTGGGCAGCGGCCGGGTGCCGGACGCGGCTTCCGGGGGTGTGCTGCCGGGGGGCGGGACGGAGTCGTCGGTGCCGCTGCCGGGGGTGGTCGCGGAGCGGCGGGTGCGCCGGGGCAGGGCGGGGGGTCCGGAGGGTTCGTCCGGGCCGCCGGCCTGGGGTGCCGTGCGTTCCTCGACGCGGTCGGCCGAACCGGTGGCACGGTCGGCGGAGCCGATGGCGCGGCGTGCGGAGGAGTCGGTGCGGCGGCGGGAGGGCAGCGGGGCGAGTCCGCCGGGTTCGGGGCGGCCCTGGTCCGCCGGGCCCCACTCGCCCCGGTCCTCCCGGCCGTCCGCCTCGGCGCGGCGGGAGCGCTGCTCGGAGACGGGCCTGCCGTGCGAGCTGACCAGCTTGGGCGTACGCCGTCCGGGCAGCGGTACGGGGCCGCCGGGATGCTCGTCCCCGAAGCCGTCGGTGCTCTCCCGGGCCGGCTGGTGGAGTTCGGTCACGGCGGGCGAGGTGTCGTCGGCGGCGCGGGCGACGGAGCGGCGGTGGCGGAACAGCCCGCCGCGCTCGCTGTCGTCGTCGGTGAGAGCGCCCGGGAAGCCGTCCAGCGCGTCCAGGTCGACGGGCGCCTCCAGCTCGACCGGGCCGTCCAGCAGGGCGGCCGGCAGCCCGGGCCGCTGGGCCGGCAGCTGGGCCGCCGAGCGGCGGCTCTCCTCGGGCTCGGACTCCCTGGCCGGGCGGCCGCGGTCGAGGCGGAAGCCGACGCCGTTGGTGTCGGGGACGTCGTCGGTCAGCAGCAGGTCGGGGATGAAGACGACGGCGGTGGTGCCGCCGTAGGGGGACGGCTGGAGCGAGACGCGCACGTTCTGGCGCTGGGCGAGGCGGCTGACCACGAACAGGCCGAGCCGGTCGGTGTCGGAGAGCTCGAACTCGGGCGTCTCGGCGAGTCGCAGGTTGGCGTCCAGGAGTGCCTCGGCGGCCATGCCGAGACCCCGGTCGTGGATCTCCAGGGTGAAGCCGTTGGCGACGCGCTCGCCGATGACCTGCACGGCGGTGTGCGGCGGCGAGAACACCGTGGCGTTTTCCAGGAGTTCGGCCACGAGGTGGGTGAGGTCGGCGACGGCGGGGCCGGTGACGGCGACGCGGGGCAGCCGGCGGACCTCGATGCGCTCGTAGTCCTCGACCTCGGCCACGGCGGCACGCACCACGTCCATCAGCTGGACGGGCCGGCGCCACTGCCGCGAGGGGGCGGCGCCGGAGAGGATGACCAGGCCCTCGGCGTGCCGGCGCATACGCGTGGTGAGGTGGTCGAGGCGGAAGAGGTCGGCGAGTTCGTCGGTGTCCTCGGTCCTGCGCTCCATGGTGTCGAGCAGGGTGAGCTGCTTGTGCAGCAGGACCTGGCTGCGGCGGGCGAGGTTGACGAAGACCTCGGACACACCGGAGCGCAGCTCGGCCTGCTTGACTGCGGCCTCCACGGCGGCGCGTTGCAGGGTGTTGAGGGCATGGCCGACCTCGCCGAGTTCGTTCTTGTCGTACTCCAGGCGCGGGACCTCGGTCTCCACGTCGACCTGTTCGCCCGCGGACAGCCGGCGCATCACGCTCGGCAGCCGGACTCCGGAGGCCTCGTGCGCCTCCTGGCGCAGCAGCCGCAGGTCGCGGATGAGGCTGCGGCCCACCCGGACCGACACGACCAGCGAGAACAGCACGGCGACCAGGCCGAGGACACCGACGACGGCCGCCTGGACGATCACGTTGACGGCGACGGGCTGGATGCGCTCCCGGAAGCGGTCGCCGACCTGGTCGTCGAGGGTGCGCAGTTCGTCGAGCACATTGCCCGCGGTGGTGTCCCAGCTCTTCGCGCTGACGTCGTTCGGCATGCCGGACCCGGCGGCGACGACGGACTTCTCGGCGGCCAGCAGCGGGGCGGTGGTGGCGCTCCGCCAGAAGCGGTCGAAGCGGTCGCGTTCGCCGGCCGGCAGCAGCGGGAGGCTGATGTCGTACAGGAGGGTGCGCTGGGCGATGAGGTCGGAGATCTCGCGGGTCTCGTCCCGGGAGACCTTGCCGACCACCAGGGCGGAGCCGAGCAGGGCGTCCTCGCGGGAGACGAGTTCCCGGGCGCGGGTGATGTTGACGAGGGCGCGGGCCTGCTTGTCCATCTCGACGTCGTCGATCCCGCCGAGGGCGCCGAGCAGCGTGTAGCAGGGGTCGACGACGGCGTTGTAGAGGGAGAGTGCCTGGGCACGGTCCACGGTGCCCTGCTCGACGCTGCGGCGCAGGGGTTCGATGCCGTCGAGGCCGTCGAGTTCGGCGGTGAGGCGTTCGCCGTCGTCGGCGCCCAGGCCGTCGCGTACGTGCTGCTTCCCGGCGTTCCTGCGGAGTTCGGCCACGGTCTCGTCGGTCGCGGTGCGCGTGCGGTTCAGCGCGGTGAGCGCGTCGGACGCCCGCGGGTCGGCGAGATAGACCAGGGTCTGCCGGCGTTCCTGCTGAAGAGCGCGGACCACGTCCTCGGTGGGGTACCCGATGTCCTCGACGATCGACGACACCTGGAACATGTGGGTGACTTCGCGTCCCGTGAGCACGGCCGCGAAGCCCCAGATGGCCGTCAGGGACACCAGCGGCACGAGAAGCAGCGCCACGATCTTCCGGCGGATCGACTTCCCGCGAAAGCGCATGGCCTCCCCCAGCTCGACCCCCGCCGGCCGGGGGTACACATGTGCGGCAACAAACGGCGCGAGCCTACTACCGTCACAGGGATAACTCGAAGACCAGTCCGGAGGGTGAACTTCCGCCTCGGGGCCGAGACATGGCGGACAGACAGGATGAGTTGTCCGGGCATTGCGGGAGATTGCCACCGCGATCGCGCCGACTTCACGCGAGTGGGGCGGGAACGGCACGAAGGATCAATTGGCCGGAATTTTTTGCCCGGTTGGGAATCATCGGGCGAGTTCGTTCGTCCTTGTACATGGGTGATGGGTGGAGATTCGGCCACAGGAGCCGTATCTCGCATCCGGGCGGCGTAAATGAGAGCAAGCCGGGCAGCCACTGGGGAGCCGGGGTCGTCGGACTCCGGTACGAGGGCTTGCCGGCGGTGGGGAGTGACACCTTGATGGGGACGGCTCAGCGGCATTCGGCGCCCGAGGACGGTGCGGCCGAGCGCCCGAGAACGGTGCGGCAACAGCAGCCGCAGTACCGGCCGTTGTGGGTGGAGGAGCCTGCGAAGCGGTACCGGATGCCGGACCCGGTGCGGACGGCGGCGGTGCGGGCGGTGATCATCATCGCTGTCACGCTGATGCTGGCCATGGTGGCGTTCTTCTGCACGATGGCGCAGTCCTGGCTGGCGTTCCCGATGGTGGTCAGCAGCGTGGCGAGCACGGTGGTGGCCACCTGGAGCGCGGTCGACGTCCTGGTGACGCGTCAGGTGTGGGCCCAGCGCAACGGCGTGGTCTCGGAGCCGAGCAGCACGGCCCGCACGCTCCGCCGCGAGCGCCGCGCGACCCGGCGCCGGGAGCGGGCCGCCGACCGTGAGCAGGAGCGGATACGGCGGCGGGGCGGCCAGGCCGGGCAGCTGACGCACCCCTGAGGCCGCCGTCTCCGGTGGCGTACGGGGCCGTCAGGCCGACGGCTTCCTGAACATCCGCGTGGCGGTGATCTCGCTGCGCACGGCCTCTCCGGCCTGCGGCTGCTGCGGCAGTCCGGGCCGGAGATGCTCCTCCACGCTGATGTACTTCAGGCCGGCCCGCAGGTCCGCGTCGTTCCGCAGCCGGATGACCAACGGGAACTCGGCCAGCGCCGTCGTGTCGAACAGCCCGGTCGTGTACAGCAGTTGCACGCCCAGCGCATCCGACACGGCCCGCTGGAGCTCCAGCAGATAGGTCGCGTTGGCCCGCCCGATGGGGTTGTCGAGGAACAGCGTCCCCGCGTGCCGGTGCCTGTCCCGTCCCCGGTCGTTGGACCGCAGTGCGGCCATCGTGCAGTACAGGGCGATGGCCGCGGTGAGCAGCTGCCCACCGGAGAACACGTCCCCCATCTGCCCCACCGGCACCCGCTCGGCGCGCAGCACCGCGTCCGGCTTGAGGATCTCGACGGCGACGCCCTTCGGCTGCAGCGCGGCCCCGACTCCCCGCAGCAGCAGGGACATTCCGTCCCGCCGCAGATCGGAGTTCTTCTTCACGGCGGCCCGGGTCGCCTCGTCGACGACCTCGCCGAGCCGCTCGGTGAGGGTGGCCTGGTCGGGCTCCTCGAAGCGGATGCGGAGGAACTCCTGCCCGGACCACTCGCCGAGCCCCTCGGGCAGCCGGGAGAGCCGCTGGGCGGAGCGCAGGGTCGCGAGCGCGGACTCGACGAGCCCCCGCAGCCGGTCCACGATCGAGTCGCGGTTCCGCTCCAGCTGGGCCAGTTCGTCGGTCAGCACCCGCAGCCGTGGTGCGAAGGCGTCCGCCCATTTCTGGGCGTGCTCGGGCAGCGCGGAGGCGGGCAGTTCGCGGATCTGCTGGCGTGCGGGGGTCCGGACCGCCTCGTACCGGGTGGCGTTGGCGTGCCGTACGAGGACATCGCTCGCCTCGCGGACGGCGGCCTCGGCGGCGGACAGGTCTCCGGCGCAGCCGCGCAGCGACCTGCGGGCCTCGGCGGCGGAGTGCCGGGCCTCCTCCAGGCTGCCGGGGTACGGCTCGGGCTCTTCCTGCTCCTCCTCCGCGGTGTGCTCGCGCAGCAGGTCGCGGAGCATGGCGGCGATCTCCTCGAAGCCGGCCGCCGCGTCCTCGGCCGCGCGGTGCGTGTCCAGCAGTTCGGCGTGCGCCTCCCGGGCCTGGGCCAACGCCTCGGTGCGGGCGGCCAGTTCGGCCGTCGCCGTGCGCAGCAGCGCCTGTGCGTGCTCGGCGTCGCGCGGCTGCAGCTCCTCGGGCAGTTCGGTGTGTGCCCCGCCGTCCTCGGGGGCGTGCCGTTCGGCCTCGCCGCGGAGCCGCCCGAGCTGCTCGCTCGCGGTCGACATGCGGGTCTCCAGGAGCTGCACCAGTTCCTCCGCGCGGGCGGCGGCGGCCTGCCGGGAGGGCCCGTCGGAGCCGTCGGGCGACTGGAGCAGCTGCTCGGCGCGGGTGCGGACCTTGTTGCTGAGCCGCTCCAGCTCCGCGAGCGCGGCGCTCTCGTCGCTCTCCGAGCGGGCCTGTTCGGCGCGCAGGTCGGCGCCGACGCCGACCTTCTCGTACACCTGCGAGGCGGCCCGGTAGGCCTCGCGCAGGGCGGGCAGCGAGGACTTGGAGGCGTCCTCGTCGGTGTCGGGCACGTCGTCGGGGGCGCCGGCGATCTCGGAGCGCTCGGCGCGCAGTGCGCGGGCGGTGCGACGGGCGTCGTCGGCGGCGCGCTGGGCGCCGCGCCGGTCCTCGTCGGCGACGCGGGCGCGCTCCAGGCAGGACTGGGCGCGGGCCTCCGACTCGGTGGCCTCGTCGGCGAGTTCGCGCAGCCTGACCTGCCAGCCGGCCCGCTCGCGCAGCCGGAACGCGAGGCCGGCGAGGGCGTCGGCCGCGCGCCGGGCCCGCTGGGCGGCCTCCTGCCGTTCGTCGCGCACCTGGGCGGCCTCGGCGGCGGTCTCCTCGGTCTCCGCCCGCACGGTCCGCGCCTCGGCCAGCTCGGCCTCGGACTCCTCCGCGAACGCCCGTGCGTCCCGGGCCTCCTGAGCCAGCTCCACGAGCCGCCCGGCCGGACAGCCGGTACGCCAGGAGGCGAGCCGGGCGGCCAGCTCGCGGTCCTTGCCGAGCCGGGCGGCGAGGGTGCGGATCTCCTCGTCCCGCTTGGTGGCCCGCGCGCGCAGCGCCTGCCGCTCCTCGTCGGCGGCGTGCTCGTCGTGCATGGCCGGGTTCGGCGGTACGAGGAACACGTCGCCCGGGGTGGCGTCGGGTGCCGGGGTCGGTGCGAGCAGGGCGGCGGCGGTGCCGACGGCGACGGCGGAGCGCGGCAGCAGGGCCGCCTCGCTCAGCGCCTCGCGGGCGCGGGCGTGCGTGTCGGGGTCGGTGATGATGACGCCGTCGACGAGTTCGGGGCGGGCGGCGAGCACGCGCGCGTGGTCGGCGGGGTCGACGGCCTGGGCGAGGTAGCGCCAGCCGGGCAGCGCCGGGATGCCGTGCTCGCCGAGGAACTCGACGGTGGCGAGGACGTCGGGGCCGGGCGGCAGCAGTCCGCCGTCGCCGAGGGCGCCGAGGATCCGGGAGTCGTCGGCGGCCGCGGTCCGCAGCTCGAACAGGTGCCGCTCGGCGGAACCGACGGCGTCGTCCAGCAGTTCCCGCAACTCGTCGGCGAACCGGTCGAGTTCCTCGGGGGTGAGCGTGTCGTCGCCGCCCTCGTGCTCGTGCCGGGGCCGCGGAATGGTGGTGCGCGAGCCGGTGAGGCCCAGCAGCTCGGTGAGCCGCTGCTCGGCCGCCAGGCTCTCGGCCAGGCGTTTCTCGGAGTCGTAGGTCCGCTCGGCCGCCGTCGCCGCGTCCGCCGCGCGGGCGGCGGTGAGTTCGGCGCGGGACTCGGCGGAGGCCGCCTCGCGCGCGTGCTCGTTCGCCCTGCCGGAGGCCTCGCGGGCGGTGTCCCAGGCGGCCACGGCCGTCTTCTCGGCGTCGCTCGCGGCGAGGGCGGCCCGGGCCGGGTCGGCGTCCGGGGCGCTGTCGTCGAGCCAGCCGGCGCGGACCGCCTCGGCGGTCTCCTGCTCGACCTCGCCGAGCCGCTGCTTGAGGTGCCCGGCCTCGCTGCGGGCGCGCTGGGCCTCGGTGGCGGCGGAGGTCGAGTCCCGGTACGCGGTGTCGCTGACCTCCTGGAGCGCGGCGGACCGCTCCTCCTCCTCGTTGGCGAGCTGCTCGGCGCTCTGGGCGGCCGTGTGCAGGGCCCGTACGAGCTCGACGGCGGCCTTGGCGCGGGCGGCGAGGGCGGGGGCCGCGTCCCGCTCGGCCTCCTGGATGGCGGCCGCCACGCGTGCGACGCGGTCGGCGGCGGCGCGGTGGCGCAGCGCGGTCTCGGCGGCCTGCCAGGCGGAGTGCAGGGTGCGCGCGTCGGCCAGCTCGCGTTTCTGCGCGGCGGCGGACTTCTCGCCGACGGCCAGCGCCAGGGAGGCGTGCCGGTAGGCGAGTTCGGCGGCGATCAGCGCGCTGCGCTCGCGGGCGCCCTCGGAGTGCGTGACGGCGTAGGCGGCGGCCGTGACCCGCTGGGAGAGGTCGGCGGCGCGCACCCGTTCCTGCACGCCCCGCGCGGACAGCCGGCGCGCCAGCGTGCGGGTACGGCGCTCGGCGCCCGCGTGGATGTCACGCGCGCGCGACCGCGCTTCCGCCGCCTCCACGATCCGCCCGAGCAGGTCCACCGACCCGGCGGTGAAGTCGCGTTCGGCGATCAGTTCGGCGCGCCGGCCCAGCTTGTTGCCGAAGCCGCCGACCAGGTCGGCCAGCCCGTCGGTGTCCCGGGTGTCGGTCACGGCCCGCAGCAGCAGGTCGGTGAAGTCGGAGTCCTTCTTCACCGCGAACAGGCCGGCGGCCTCGCCCTCGTCGGCGTTCATCTCGCGCTGGTAGCGGAAGAGTTCGGGGTCCAGGCCCAGGTCGCCGAGGTGCTCGATCCAGCGGTCGTGGATCTCCTCCCAGTGCACTTCCAGGTGCGGATAGACCTTGCTCGCCTCGGTGATGGCGTCCCGGAAGCCCTTCATGGTCCGCCGCCGCCCCTGCGCCCCGGAGGCGCCCTCCACGGGCGGCCGTACGGCGGTGGACTCGGCGACGGGCAGGTTGTCCAGCGACAGCCCCGGCCCGGGCCGGAACGAGTACCAGGCCTCGGCGAACTTCCGCGGGTCGTTGGAGACCTGCCGCCCCCGCCACTCGCTCACCTTGCCGACCACCACGCACTCGCCGGTGAGCGTGTGCTGCCACTCCAGGGCGACATGCCCGCAGTCGTCGGCGAGCAGGAACTTGCGCAGCACGCCGGAGCTGGCGCCGCCGAGGGTGTTCCGGTGTCCCGGCAGCATCACCGAGAAGATCAGCTTGAGCAGGACCGACTTGCCGCCGCCGTTCTCCAGGAAGAGCACGCCGGCGGGCGCGGGCCGGCGCGGCGGACCGACCGGCTCCTCCTCGAAGAACTCCGCCTGGGTGGGCGCGGGGTCGGGCACGGGCTCGCCGACACCCCGCAGGTCCAGCACGGTGTCGGCGTAGCGCGCACCGGCCGGCCCGATGGAGTAGAGGCGGACCCGGGACAGCTCGTACATGGCGGACTCTCGTAAGACGTGGGAAAGGGGTGGTGCCGGCTCAGGAGTGGAACGGCAGACCGGCGTCGGCGACCAGGTCCAGGTCCTCGGTGTCGTCGGCGGGCAGCAGGCTGGCCGTGCCGTCGGTGACCGGGACCACGCCCAGCTCCAGCAGCTCGGCCATGGCGGCGCTGCCGGCCATGTCCCGTACCTGGAGCTGGTAGCGGGCCGTCGTGCGGTAGGTGCCGCCCTGGTCGTCGCCGGTGCGCTGGAGGAACCCGGAGTCGGTGAGGAAGACGACCGCCTTGCCTATGATGCCGGTGGTGGAACCGGCCAGCCGGCGCGCGTCCTTGGTGGCGCCGGTCGAGCTGCGTCTGGCCCAGATCCGCCAGGCGGCCTCCAGACCGGGCGCGTCGGTGGCCGGGTCGGTGTTCTCCCCCGCCTCCTCGGCCCGCTCCTCCAGCCTCCGGCAGGCCTGCCGGACGAAGGCATCGACACCGTTGACCGTGATCCGCCCGACGTAGCCGTCGTCGGCCAGGTCCTCGGGGCGCGGGAACGCCAGTGCGGCGACGGCGAGGTGGGCGAGCCCGTGCAAGAACCGGTCGCTGCCGTCCGCGGACGTACGGCGTGCGTAGTCGCCCATGCGAACGGCGAACACCGAGTCCTCGGCGGCGGTCACGGCCATCCCCGCGCGGGGCGACACCTCCAGAACCACCAGCCCCAGCCCGGCGGCCACGGCATCGGCGAGCCGCGCGAACGGAGGGTCCTCCCGGTACCGCCGCAGCAGCTCGGTGTACTCCTGATCACGCGCGGGCTGCAACTTGGGCTGCAACCCGAAGGCGACGAGCCGCGCGGCATCGGCGGCGTCGGCCGGGGTGACGGCAGCATGCGCCGACCCGGCAGACACCTCGGCCTCAACGTACTCGCTCACGACGACAACTCCTCGATCTTGAAAGCAGGGACGCGCTGGTGCGCCCCTGCAGGGGCGCGGGGCTGTGTTGCATTTGCGGCCACCGCCGCGTGGGCGCGACCAGCCGCAGACGACCCGCACCCGGCACACGACATCACGCGGCCTCGGTCCGATCCGCAGCCATCCCCACCGCATCCAGCAAAGCAGTCCCGACGATCAGATCGGCCCCGCCGAATCCGGGGTCGTCCAGCTCCGTGCCGTCGTCCACCGCGAACAGCAGTTTCTCCTCACCCTGCCGATAGGCCGTGCCCACGGCCGGGCTGGCGGCGTGCACCGCCAGCAGAGCGACGAGGTAGGCCAGGTCCTCGCCCCCTGTGCGCCGTGCCTCCGCCAGCAGCCCCGACAACCGGCGGGGCGCGTCGGCCGGCAGGTCCAGCAACCGCATGGCGTCCGCCAGCTGCTCCTCGCTGAAGCGGCTGTCGTCCGGCGTGGCGATGAGGTCCGGCTCCGGCATCTCCGCGCCCAGGTGCTCCCGCTCCACCGGCGGCGTCAGCAATATGTCGACAAGGTCGCCCACCCGTACCGACACCGGCGTGCGCAGCCCCGTCCCGCGCGCGAAGAACGCCCCCGTGACCCGGCTCGCCTGCTCCAGGGGCAACGGCAGCAGCGGCGCGAGCAGGTGCCCGTAGAGGTCCGTCCCCGACGTCGTCATGGGCGTCGCGAAGGCCTGCCGGTCCTGCTCCGCACGGAACAGCGGCCCGGCCTCCAGCAGCCGCGACTGCAGCTGGGTGTGCCGTCGGATGCAGTCCTTGACGATGTCGACGAGTTCGGCGGCGCGCCGCTTGTTCTCGGGCTCCTCGGTCTCGTCGCGGGCCTTGCGGATGTTGGTGAGGATCGCGTTCTCGTGCCGGTAGCGGTCGGCGACGTGGTCCAGGGCCTCGGCGATCATGTCGGGAACGGCGTTGAGCCAGTCCACCGCGCGCACGTTGCGCCGGGTGGCGTCCAGGGCCCGGCGCAGGCTCTCCGAGTACTGCACGGTCCGGTAGCGGGCCTGCTCCGCGGCGAGCTGGGCGTCGGCGAGCCGGCCGCGGTTGATCAGCACCTCGAGCTTGACCTCGGCGGCGATCTGGGCGCTGGTGACGTCCGTGTCGAGGGCACCGACGAGGACGTTGACCGCCTCGTCGGTGGTCCGGAGGTACACCGTGCCGCCGGGGCCCGGCACCTCCTCGATGAGCTTGAAGTCGTAGTCCCGGCGGACGTACGAGCCGTCCGGCGCGAAGGTGCCGTACACAGCGCGGAAGCCGCGGTCGACGCTGCCGACGTTGATCAGGTTCTCCAGGACCCAGCGGGCCACGCGCTCGTGCTCGGCGACGGGGCGGTGCGGGGTCTGGGCGGAGATGCGCGGGATCAGCCGGGCGACGATCTGCTCGTGGTCGGCGCCGGTGTCGAAGTCCATGTTCAGGGTGACCAGGTCGATGGCGGAGAGCGCCACCTCGGCCATGCCGTAGACCGAGTACTCGCCGGCCAGGTTCGCCTTGCGGGCGTCGAGGTCGTGCAGCGGCGCCGTGCAGGCGAGCGCGCGCAGCCGCCGCGCCAGCCCCTCGTCGGCGGCCGGCCCCGGGGCGGGGCGCGGCCCCGCGCTGAGCTGGGGCGGAACGCTGTCCGTCGATGCAGGCGAAGTCACGGTGCACAGACTAGGTCCTGGGTCTGACATCGGCCCAAACGACGCGGGACGGCTCCGCCGGGAGCGCCGGGCAACTGCAGGTGGTGCGTCAAAGTGCGGGACGTCTGTGGCTGGTCGCGCAGTTCCCCGCGCTCCTGAAGGGGCGCTTCAGTGCGGGGCGGTTCATTGCGGGGCGCTGTCCACTCGGCGGCGGTAGACCTCCACCACTCGTTCCAGGGAGTCCGTGAGGTACGTCTCCAGCAGGTGCTCGGCGCCTTCGCTGTCGCCGCGCTCCAGCGACTCCAGGATCTCCTGGTTGCGGGCCAGGTACGGCTCGTGCAGGGCGTGGGGGTCGTCGACCACGTGGAACGCGAGGCGGAGTTCCGCGAAGACGCTGCGCATCAGTTCGTCGGTGCGTTCGCTGGCGGCCAGGGCGACCAGTTCCCGGTGGAAGTGGATATTGGCCGTACCCACCGCTTTCCAGTCATCCGCGGCGGCCGCCGACTGCCCCTCGTCGACCGCCGCCGACAGGCTCTCCAGGGCGTACGGCGGCTCGCCGAGACCGCGCACGACGGCGCACTCGACGAGGGCGCGGGTGCGGTAGATGTCCTCGACGTCCTCGACGGTCAGGACCCGGACGAAGACGCCCCGGTTGAGTTCGTGGACCAGCAGGCGTTCGTGGGTGAGCAGCCGGAACGCCTCGCGCAGGGTGTTGCGGGAGACGCCGAGCGCGCCGCCGATGCCGTCCTCCGACAGGCGGGTGCCTGGCGGGAAATAGCCCTCGGCGATCCGGCTCCTGAGGATGTCGGAGACCCGTTCGGCGGTGCTGGTCCGCCCGAGGAGGGCGCGGTCGTCTGCCAGTCCCGTCAGCTGCTCTGCCATGCCCGGAATTCAACCGCAGACACAGGAACGAAACAACGTGGGTATTGAAGGATCGTTGAACGATCCTCTACGGTGCTCATCACGCTCACCTTGGCAGGGCCGTCGACACGGCCCTGGGTACGGCCCCGCACTGCTCAGTTCCCGCACCCTCCGTCCCTCATCTGCGAGGTGCCCATGAGCACGACCCCTCCACCGCAGGCCCTGACCTCCGACGCACACCCGGGCAAGGGTGAACGCACCGCCGAGGACGGCGCGTTCGGCTGGCTGCGCGCCCTCGGCCCGCGCGGCCGGCACGCGTTCGCCGGCGCTTTCGGCGGATACGCCCTGGATTCCTACGACTACTTCACCCTGCCGCTGAGCATGGTCGCGCTCGCGGCGTACTTCGGTCTGGACAGCGGCCAGACCGGCCTGTTCACCACCGTCACCCTGGTGGTCTCCGCGGTGGGCGGCGCCGCGGCGGGCGTGTTCGCGGACCGGGTCGGCCGGGTCCGCGCGCTGATGATCACGGTGGTCACCTACGCGGTCTTCACGGTGGCCTGCGGCTTCGCGCCCAACTACGAGACGCTGCTGGTGTTCCGCGCTCTCCAGGGCCTCGGATTCGGCGGCGAGTGGGCGGTCGGCGCGATCCTGGTCGCCGAGTACGCGAGCGCCCGGCACCGCGGCCGCACGCTGGGCGCGGTCCAGAGTTCCTGGGCCGTCGGCTGGGCCCTCGCCGCGATCGTGTACACGCTGGTCTTCTCGTTCGTCGGCGAGGACCTGGCCTGGCGGGTGATGTTCTGGACCGGCGCGCTGCCCGCGCTCCTCGTGGTGTGGCTGCGCCGCCGGGTGCACGACGCCCCGCAGGCGGTCGCGGTACGCGAACAGAGCCCGCGGCGCGGCTCGTTCGCCGCGATCTTCCGGCCGGGCACGGCCGAGGCGCCCGGGCTGCTGCGCACCACGGTCTTCGCGGGCCTGCTGTCCACGGGTGTCCAGGGCGGCTACTACACACTGGCGACCTGGGTACCGACGTATCTCAAGACCGAGCGCGGCCTGTCGGTCGTCGGTACCGGCGGGTATCTGACCTTCCTGATCTCGGGAGCCTTCCTCGGCTACCTGACCGGCGGTTACCTCACCGACCGGCTGGGCCGGCGCCGCAACATCTGGCTCTTCGCGGTGCTGTCGGCAGTCTGCGTGCTGGCGTACGCGAACATCCCGGGCGGCGCCAACACGCTGCTCCTGGTGCTCGGTTTCCCGCTCGGCTTCTGCATGTCGGCGATCTTCAGCGGCTTCGGTTCGTACCTGAGCGAGCTGTACCCGACGGCGGTGCGCGGCACCGGCCAGGGCTTCACGTACAACGCGGGCCGCGCGGTGGGCGCGATCTTCCCGACCCTGGTGGGCTTCCTGGCCGACAGCTGGGGCGTGGGCGGCGCGCTGGTCTTCGGCGCGGCGGGCTACGCGCTCGCGGCCCTGGCCCTGTTCGGACTGCCGGAGACGCGCGGGAAGGAACTGGCGTGAACCGTACGGAAGATCCGCTTCTCACCCTGGCCACGGACGACCGTCCCGTCGCCCTCGTCGACGAGCACGCGCGCGCGTGGAGCCCGAGAAGCGCCCGGGCCCGCTTCCGGGAGGGCCTCACGGGCCCCACGGCCGGGGTCGCGGCCGGTCACACGCAGGCCAACCTGATCTCGGTGCCCGCCGACTGGGCGTACGACATGCTGCTGTTCTGCCAGCGCAACCCGAAGCCCTGCCCGGTGCTCGACGTCACCGACGCCGGTGCCACCGGCACCGTGCTCGCGGAGGGCGCGGACCTGCGTACCGACCTGCCGCGCTACCGGGTGTGGCGGGACGGGGAGCTGGTGGACGAGCCCACGGACGTACGCGGGTACTGGCGGGACGACCTGGTGTCGTTCCTGCTCGGGTGCAGCTTCACCTTCGAGTGGGCGCTGGCCGCCGCCGGGGTGCCGATCCGGCATGTCGAGCAGGGCCGGAACGTACCCATGTACGTGACCAGCCGGCCGTGCCGTCCGGCGGGACGGCTGCGGGGGCCGATGGTGGTGTCCATGCGCCCGGTGCCGCCGCGGTATCTGTCGGCCGCGATCCGGGAGAGCAGTCTGCTCCCGGCGGTGCACGGCGGCCCCGTACACTGCGGCGATCCCTCGGCGCTCGGCATCGACGACCTCGGCCGGCCCGACTTCGGCGACCCGGTGGACGCCGCCCCGGACGACATCCCGGTGTTCTGGGCCTGCGGGGTGACCCCGCAGGCGGCGGTGACGGCCTCCCGGCCGCCGTTCGCCATCACGCACGCGCCGGGCCAGATGTTCATCAGCGACGCCCGCGACGAGCAGTACCGCGTGGCCTGAGAGGAGAAACAGCCCAGCCATGACCTCGATCGACCTGAACGCCGACCTCGGCGAGGGCTTCGGCCGCTGGCGGCTCACCGACGACGAGCAGCTGCTGTCCGTTGTGACCAGCGCCAATGTGGCCTGCGGCTTCCACGCGGGGGACGCGGCCACGATGCGGCGGGTGTGCGCGCTGGCCGCCGAGCGCGGAGTGACGATCGGCGCCCAGGTGTCCTACCGGGACCTGGCGGGGTTCGGGCGGCGCACGATGGACGTGCCGTCCGCCGAGCTGGCGGCCGAGGTGGCCTACCAGATCGGCGCCCTCGAGGTCTTCGCCCGTGCGGCCGGCGCGCGCGTGGCGTACGTGAAGCCGCACGGCGCCCTCTACAACCGGGTCGTGCACGACGAGGAGCAGGCCGCCGCGGTGGTCGACGGCGTGCTCCTCGCGGACGCCTCGCTGCCCGTGCTGGGGCTGCCCGGTTCCCGGCTGCTCGCGCTGGCGCGGCAGGCGGGGCTGCCGGCCGTCACGGAGGCGTTCGCGGACCGCGCGTACACCGACGAGGGGACGCTGGTCCCGCGCGGGCGCGAGGGCGCGGTGGTGAGCGACCCGGAGACGGTCGTGGAGCGCTCGGTGGAACTCGCGCGCTCCGGCGCTGTCACCTCGCACTCCGGCGCTCGCATCGCCGTGCGCGCCCGCTCGCTCTGTCTGCACGGCGACACCCCGGGCGCCGTGGAGCTGGCGCACAGGGTGCGCGCGCGGCTCGCGGCGGCGGGCGTGACCGTGGCGGCCTTCGCATGAGGACGAGCACGGGCACAGGCACGGGCGCGGGCACGAGCCAGCAGCCGGCCACGCCCATGACGGTCCACCTGGTCGGCGACGACGCCCTCCTCGTGGAGGTCGGCTCCGGCGCGGAGGCCCAGGCCCTGCACGCCGAGTTGCTGCGCCGCCGCGCGGAGGGCTCGCTCACGGTCCGCGAGATCGTGCCCGCCGCCCGCACGGTCCTGCTCGACGGCCTCGACGACCCGGCCCGCCGGGCCGCCGAACTGGCCGCCACCGTCCTCCCGCCCACTCCCCCACGCACGCGTGCGGCCGTCGAACTTCCCGTGCGCTACGACGGCCCGGACCTCGCCGAGGTCGCCGCGCACTGGCGGGTGCCCGAGCGGGAGGTGGCCCGCATCCACGCGGAGACCGAGTTCACGGTCGCCTTCTGCGGCTTCGCGCCCGGCTTCGGCTACCTCACCGGGCTTCCGGCCCGCTACGACGTGCCGCGCCGGGCCACCCCGCGTACCGCGGTGCCCGCGGGCGCGGTGGCGCTGGCCGGGCCGTACACCGGTGTGTACCCGCGTTCCTCGCCGGGCGGCTGGCAGCTGATCGGGACGACGGAGGCGGTGCTGTGGGATCACACGCGCGAACCGGCCGCGCTGCTGGCGCCGGGGACGCGCGTGCGGTTCGTGCCGGTGGGGGACGCATGACCGACCGCGCGCTCGTCGTCGTACGGGCCGGTGCGCTGACCACCGTGCAGGACCGGGGGCGGCCCGGGTACGCGCATCTGGGGGTGCCCCGTTCCGGGGCGCTGGACGCGCCCGCCGCGGCGCTCGTCAACCGGCTGGTCGGCAACGGCCCGGACGCGGCCGTTCTGGAGACGACGCTCAACGGGTGTGCCGTGCGGCCGCGTTCGGCCGTCGTGGTGGCGGTCGGCGGTGCGCCGTGCCCCGTCACGGTGGGCGGGCGTCCGGCGGCCTGGGGCGCGCCCGTCCCGGTGGCGGCCGGGGAACTGCTGGAAGTGGGAGCGGCCCGCTCCGGCGTACGGAGCTACGTGGCCGTCTCCGGCGGGATCGCCGTGGAGCCGGTGCTGGGCAGCCGGGCCACGGATCTGCTCTCCCGGCTCGGTCCGGCGCCGCTGGCGGACGGCGCGGTGCTGCCTCTGGGCGCGCCCTCGGGCCCGCACGCGCGCGTGGACGTCGTACCGCAGCCGTCCCCGCCGGCGGAACTCGTGCTGCGCGTGACACTCGGCCCGCGGGCCGGCTGGTTCACACCCGCGGCGGTCCGGGCGTTCACCTCGCGCGCGTACCGCGTGTCCTCGGCGAGCAACCGCATCGGGCTGCGCACGGAGGGGCCCGCCCTGGAGCGAGCCCGTCCCGGTGAACTCCCCAGCGAGGGCATGGTCCTCGGCGCCGTGCAGGTGCCGCCGGACGGCCGTCCGGTGGTGTTCCTGGCCGATCACCCGACCACCGGCGGTTATCCGGTCATCGCGGTGGTGCGTGCCACCGACCTCCCAGCGGTGGCCCAGGCGGTCCCGGGCATCCCGGTCCGCTTCGTGGCCGTACGCCGTCGCTGAACCGCCGTACGTCGTCGCCGGACCGTCGCAGCGGCCCCGTCACGCCGCCTGGTCAGGCGGCGTCGGCGGGCCGCTCCGGCGGCTGGAGGGCGGCCAGCGCGGCGGAGACCGCGGCGGACGCGCTCAGGTCCAGGCGGGCGCTGGTGCCCCTGCGGCGGTGCCGCATCTCGTTGACGGCCAGCCGCAGCAGCTGGGGCAGCAGGTCCCGGCAGCGCCTGATCACCCAGGCGGTGCCGGCCGTGGCCAGCCAGACGAGACTCGCCTTCCTCGTCGGCGCCGGGAACTCGGGCTCGGGGGACGGCGGCGTCCCCGTGGCCATGCCCAGCGGGGCGAGCAGGGCGTGGAAGCGGACGGCGAGCTGCCGGTGCCCGCGCTCGCCCGGGTGCAGCCGGTCCGCGCTCCACATCTCGCGGTCGGTGAGCCAGGCGCCCTCGGACGCGTGCAGATGGACCGCCCCGTACCGCTCGGACAGGGCGTGCACCACCATGTTGACCGCACGCCCCCGGCGGGCCAGCGGACGGGACAGGGCGCCCGGGAGCCCCCACATCGAACCCGGGTCGGGCAGGCACGCCGTGAGCAGGGTCGCGCCCTGCGCGGTCAGGGCCGCGTAGACCTTGTCGAGCCGTTCGGCCACCGCCTGGATGTCGAACGTGCAGCGCAGGGTGTCGTTGACGCCGATGACGACGGCGACGATGTCGGGGCGCAGTTCCAGCGCGGCCGGGGTCTGGCGTTCCAGCACGTCCCGGGTCTGCGCCCCGCTGACCGCGAGGTTGGTGAACTCCACGTCCTTCGCGCCGAGTCCGCCGGCCAGCAGCGCGGCCCAGCCGCGCCAGCCGTCACCGGCGGGATCGCCCACGCCTTCGGTGAGCGAGTCCCCGAGCGCCACGAAGCGAACCGCTCTCATGCCACGCCCTCCGGCACGACACGACGGACCGGTACCGTCGTTCCGTTCTCGTCACGACGGCACAGCACCGGCGCGTCGTGCGCGGCGAGGAAGGCCTCCACTGCCGTTCCCCAGCCGAAACACTCCGCACGCGCGCGTGCCGTTTCCCGGCGCTCGGCGCAGGGCCGCTCCAGGAGCATCTCCACGGCGTCGGCGAACGCCTCCCCGCGGTCGGCCGCGATGGCCCCGGCGGACCCGATCACCTCGGGCAGCGCGGAGGAGGCGCTGGCGACCACGGGTGTCCCGCAGGCCATGGCCTCCAGGGCGGCCAGCCCGAAGGTCTCCGCGGGACCGGGCGCCAGGGCGACGTCGGCGGACGCCTGCAGCGCGCCCAGGGTGTCCCGGTCGGAGACGTGCCCCAGGAAGGTGACCGGCAGCCGGCGCTCACGCGCCCGCTGTTCCAGCCGCGCCCGCAGCGGCCCGTCGCCGGCGACGACCAGGACCACCCGGCGCCCGCGCCGTACCAGCGCCTCCACGGCGTCGACGGCGGTGCCGGGCCGCTTCTCCACGGACAGCCGGGAGCACATGACGAGCAGTGCCTCGTCCTCGCGTGCGTACTGCGCGCGCAGTGCTATGTCACATAGCGCCGGGTGGCGGCCCGCCAGGTCGACCCCCAGCGGAGCGCGCACGACATTGCGCGCGCCGATGCGGATGAACTCGCGCTCGGCGAACTCGGTGGTGCACACCACGCGCGCGTACGTGTGCGCCGTACGGATGTTGAGCGCGTCGGCGGTGCGCCGGGACAGGTTCTCGGACATGCCCCAGGTGCGCAGGACTCCGTCGGCGGTCTCGTGGGAGACCATCACGGCGGGTATCCGGGCGCGCCGGGCCCAGCGGCCGGTCCAGCGCAGGGTGGTGCGGTCGGAGACCTCCAGGCGGTCCGGGGCGAGGTGCTCCAGGAGGTTCTGCACCCGCTTCTTGTCGGCGAGGACGCGGTAGCCGCCGGTGCCGGGCAGCAGCGGGCCGGGCAGCGTGATGACCCGGCCCTGCTCCTCGACCCGGTCCGAGTAGCGCTCGCCCGGCACGATCAGGACCGATTCGTGCCCCGCCGCCACGAAGCCCTTGCCGAGCTCGCGCAGGGCGGTGCGCAGACCGCCCGAGGACGGGGCGACGAAGTTGGCCAGCCGGACGATGCGCAGGGGGCCGGGCGCGGAGACGCTCATGCCGCCACCACCGGCCGACGCGCCGCGAGCACGTCCTCGTAGTGGCCGATCAGCTGGTCTCCGACCGCGGCCCAGGTACGGCCTTCGACCGTGCTCCGCGCGGCGTGGCCGAACGCGGCCCGCATCCCGGAGTCGGCGACGAGGGAGGCCACGGCCTCCCGTACGGCACCGGCGTCGCGCGGCGGGACCAGGAACCCGGTACGGCCGTGGTCGACCAGGTCGATCGGGCCGCCGGCGGCGGGCGCGACGACCGGGACGCCGCTGGCCATGGCCTCCTGGACGGTCTGGCAGAACGTCTCGAAGGGGCCGGTGTGCGCGAAGACGTCGAACGAGGCGAAGATCCGGGCGAGGTCGTGGCCGGTGCGGCGGCCGAGGAAGACAGCGCCGGGCAGCGCCTCGGTGAGGTGGGCCTGACTGGGCCCGTCGCCCACGATCACGACCTTCACGCCCTCCAGGCCGCAGACCCCGGCGAGGAGTTCGATCTGCTTCTCGGGGGCGAGACGGCCGACGTAGCCGACGATGACCTCGCCGTTCGGGGCGATCTCGCGGCGCAGCGCCTCGTCGCGGAACTCGGGACGGAAGCGGACGGTGTCCACACCGCGCTGCCACAGCTGGACGCGGGGAACCCCGTGCGCCTCCAGGTCGCTGATCGAGGCGGTGGACGGGGCGAGGGTGCGGTCGGCGGCGCCGTGGACGGAGCGGATCCGGCGCCAGGCGGCCGCCTCGCCGGCGCCCACGTAGGTCCGGGCGTATCCGGCCAGGTCGGTCTGGTAGACGGCGACGGCCGGGATGCCGAGCCGGGCGGCGGCGGCCATGCCGCGGACGCCGAGGATGAAGGGGCTGGCCAGGTGGACGACGTCGGTGCGGTGCTCGATCAGCGCGGCGGCGAGCTTGCGGCTGGGGAGGGCGACGCGGACCTGGGGATAGCCCGGGAGCGGAAGGGAGGGGACGTGGACGACAGGGCACGGCGCGGCGGACGCGTCGAGCCTGTTGCCGGGAGCGGGGGCCGGTGCGACGACGAGGGGAGCGTGACCGCGATCGACGAGGTGTCGGGCGGTCTGGAGCGCGCAGTGGGCCACGCCGTTCACATCGGGGGGAAAGGATTCGGTCACGATGACGACACGCATACCGGTGTTGTCGCCGCGCTGGACGTGGCCGCGTCAAAGTGGATCTTTCCGGTGGTTAAACGTCCCATGAGCGTTGCCCTGCACACCCGAGCGGGCCAGCCGGCGTCCATGTCCGGCCGCCCCATCGGTCACCGGTTGTTCATCCGGCGGGCGGTCGTTCGGGTATGGAACGTGTGCGGGATCCCCCGTGGTTCCCGTGGTGGCGCAGTTCTTCTCGGCAGTGGGCCGGCGGCAGTGCTATGTCACATGGCAGCGGCGTCCGGTCCGATACGGCTGCGTACGGCCGTCTGGACCTCCGCCTCCTCGGCGGGGTCGGCGGCGAGCCGACGGAGCTGTTCCACGACGCGGGCGTCACCGGTCTCGGCGTGCCGGGCGGCGAGTTCGCGGGTGGTCTCCTCGCAGTCCCACAGGCATTCGACGGCGAACCCGGTGGCGAAGGAGGGGTCGGTGGCGGCCAGGGCGCGGGCGGCGCGGCCGCGGAGGTGGGACGAGGCGGTCTCGCGGTAGACATGGCGCAGGACGGGTGCGGCGCAGACGATGCCGAGCCGTCCGGTGCCGTCGACGAGGGTCCACAGCGTCGGCGCGTCCGGGCCTTCGCCGCGTACGGCTTCCCGCAGCGCGGCGAGGACCAGTTCGCTGTCCTTGGTTCCGCCCCGGCAGGCCAGCATCCGGCCGGCGGCGGCGCCCAGGGCGTCGGGCCGGCGGGCCCAGCCGCGGGCCCGGTCGACGGCGGCGATACTGCGCATGCGTTCGAAGGCGTCGACGGCGGCCTCCACGACGGCGGCCGTGCCGTCGATCACCGCGGCTTCGATCAGGTTCAGCGCGTCGGGGTCGTTGCTGTCGGCGAGGTAGCGCAGGGCCGTGCAGCGGGCTCCGTCGCTGCCGTCCTTGGCGGCCTGGAGAATCTCCGGCCGGTCCTCGGGTCCGGCGACGGCGGCCAGGCAGCGGGCGGCCGGCACATGGAGGGCCGCGCCCCGCTCGACGCCCTGCTGGGCCCACTCGAAGACGGCCTGCACGCTCCACCCCGGACGGGGCCCGGTAGGTCGCATCTGGCGCTGCCAGCGGTCGAAACAGCCGGTCTCCTGGGCGGCACGCACGCGCGTGGCGATCGATTCCCGGGAGTCCTCGGCCCACAGCCGCCAGGGCCGCGGTTCGAACGCGTCGCGTACGGCGGCGGCCAGCTCGGCCTCGCCCTCGGCATCCGTGGTGAAGCGTGCGAGCACCGGGGCGGCGAGGGCACGCAGGCCCGCGTCGTCGTCGCGCAGCGCCAGCTCGTCCAGGGCCCAGGCCCAGTTGGAGCCCGTCGCGGCGTACCTGCGCAGCAGTTCGAGAGCGTCCCGCCTGCCGTAGGAGGCGAGGTGCCCGAGCACCGCCAGCGCGAGGCCGGTGCGGGACTCCTCGTCGTCCAGGACGTCCTCGGGGTCGAAGAGGTGCGCCTCGATGGCGTCCAGCTCGCCGTGCAGGTCGAGGTAGAGCCGGGCGTAGTACAGGGAGCGGTTCTCCACCTGCCAGTCGTGGCGGGGATCGCGCAGCACACAGTGGTTCAGCGCCGCGAGCGCTTCGGCGCGCGGGGCGGTGAGCGCGTGCAGCGTGCCGTCGCCGCGGCCCCGCTGAAGCAGGCCGAGCAGCGTACCGCTGGGCGCTATGACCGGATCGAACATGGGAAACAGCCTCACATCAAGCGTCGACGCAACCGGAGAACACGCACTACCTGGCCGCGTGACACAACGTCGGAGCGCCCGCCGTCTCTTGCTTGCTGTAGACCATTTCTCTCTGCCTCTCGTCAGTGGCCCATGCGGGCCGCATCACGGCCCGCGCGGTGCGGCAACACCTGCCCAGCCATCGCGTCCGTGAATCACGACGTCATGATGACTCGGCACTTCGACCTGCCGCGACCGAAATTTCGGCGGCCCTGTACCGCCTCCCCCGTTTTGTGTGTTTTAGCTGGTCAGAACAGATGGGTCAGGAGGTACCGAACAGTTCCAGAACCTCCGCCTTGCCGAACATGCGCGCGGTGTCGACGGCCGACGGAGTGCCCGCCGCCGGGTCCGCACCGGCCTCCACCAGCGCCTTGACCACTTCCGTCTCGCCCTTGAAGACCGCTCCGGCGAGTGGTGTCTGGCCTCGGTCGTTGACCCGGTCCGCCTCGGCGCCCCGGGCGAGCAGCTCGCGCACCGCGTCTGCGTGCCCGTGATAGGCGGCGAGCATCACGAGGGAGTCCCCGCGGTCGTTGGTGAGGTTGGCCGGAACGCCCGCGTCGAGGTACGCCACGAGCGCCTCGGTCCGCCCCTGCCGGGCCAGATCGAAGATCTTGGTCGCCAGCTCCACGACTTCGGGGTCGGGGGCTTCGCTCATCGACCGGACCGCCTCTCCTGTGTGCTGCGGGGACTTCCGTGGACGGGTGGAGCGTACGGCAACGGACGGGCCGTGGGGCCGTACGAGTGAATCGCCAGCGTACTGGCACAGGGTGAACATGACCGGATCTGCCCGAGGTAAAGATCACCCCAGCCCCGCCGAACGATCACATTCCCGCACCGGAAGGCGACCGACCCGGTCAGTCCAGGCCAGGAACGATCCGCCAATTGGGGGAAATTCCCAGAATTTCACCCAATTGCACCTTTAATCATATAGATACCTGCTGTGATCCTGGAAGAACTCATGGTGACTGTCCCCCTTCGACACCAGGAGATCTCAAATGATCCTCTCCATCTCAGGCGTCATCGTGCTCGGCATCGTCGTCTTCCTCTTCTTCCGCAAGGACGGACTGAAGCCGTCGCACGCCACGGCCTCGGCACTCTTCGGCTTCTATCTCGCCAGCACGGCCATCGCACCGAGCATCAAGGCAGGCGGCGAGAGCCTCGCGAGCCTGCTCGGCGGCATCAAGTTCTGACGCCCCTCCCGACCGCACGCACCATCAGGAGACAGCAGTGGCCCGGCGCCCTCTCCCCCGCATTCTGAGCAACGGCACCGCACAGCTCGCCCGAAGCCGGGAGCTGGCCCGGACGGCTGCCGACAACGCCACCGACGTCCTCCACCCGCTCATCACCGTGACCCGCGGACTGAGCCGGCTGGCCTCGGCCGGACGGCACCGGTGGGCGGAGACACCGAAGGACAAACGCGGATCACTGCTGTTCCTGGTGGCCTCGGTCGTCCTGGTCGTGGCCCTGGTGCCGTACGGACCACTGCTCGCCGTCATCACCCTGATGGCGGCGAGCGCCTGGCACGGCCGCGAGCGCACCGCACCCCCGCCGGAGGGCCCCGACGAGTCGCAGACCCAGCGGCTCCAGTCCCTGTACGAGGCCCTGGTGCCGTACTTCTCGGCAGCCGAGGACCCGGCGCCGCTGTACGCACACGGCGGGGAGTGGGAGAAGGCCTTCCTCGCCCACGAGTTCGACGACGCGGGCCGCCTCGGCCAGCTCCTGCTCCGCTACCCCGCGTACTTCCCGGACGGCGAGCCCACGGCCCGCACCCGGATCGAGAACCTGCTCACCGCGAAGTCCGGGCGGGGCCGCGAGTACCACTTCGCGTGGGACGAGGAGGGCAACCGGCTCACGGTGACCGTCCTCGCCCCGCTGCCCACCGACATCACCGCCCAGCGCTTCGTCACCGCGCCGGGCGAGACGGTCCTCGGGTTCACCGACCCCAGCGAGGTCCAGCGCACACTGCCGCTCGCGTACGGCGACGAGCAACGGGACGTACCGCCGGTCGTCTGGCGCACCGGTGCCCGCTCCACCGAGCCGCACCTGCTGGTCATGGGCCGGCCCGGCAGCGGCACCTCGACCCTGCTGCGCTCCGTCGCCCTGCAGGCCCTCCAGTACGGCGAGGTCCTCATCGTCGAGGGCGGCGGCACCGGCGAGTACCTGTGCCTCGGCGGCCGGGACGGGGTCCTCGGCGTGGAGTGCGGGCTCGCCGGGGCGCTGGCCGGCCTGGAGTGGGCCACGAACGAGACGGAGCGGCGGCTCATCGCGCTCAACCGCGCGCGCCAGGCGGGGCATCCGCCGCCGGACGACTGCCGGCGGCCGCTGTGGATCCTCCTGGACCGCCCCAGCGCCTTCGTCCACCTGGCCGCGGCGGACGGCCACCAGGATCCGCAGACCCTCCTCCAGGTCCCCCTCCGGCACGGCCGCGCGGCGAACGTCACCGTGGTGGTCGCCGAGCAGCTCGACAGCGCGGACGCGTTGAGCGAGGCGGTGCAGCAGCACACACGCGCGCGTGTCGTCCTGGGACCGGCGCTGCCGGACGAGCTGGCGGCGGCGCTGGGGGCTCCGCCGCACACGACGCCGTTGGCCCAGGTGCCGCCGGGGCGGGGGTACGCGCGGCTGGGGCACGGGCCGGTACTGCGGCTTCAGGTGCCGGCGACGCCGGATCCGTACGACGACGCGACGAGCGAGGTGGACCGGGAGGCGGTACTGGCCTTGTTGCCGCCGAGGAGTGAGGTGGTGGAGCAGGCGGAGGTGCCTCTGGAAGCGGCGGTCGCCGAGAGCTGAGGCGGGGGTGGGACGCTTACCGGCGCCGGCAGGGTGCCGCTGCGCCCACCCGTGCCGCCCTGCGGCACGCCTGCCCGCAGCTATGTCTGCCCCCACGCACCAGCGGCCGAAGCGCTACCGGCTACGCCACAAACGTCCGCGGCGCCTCCGCGTTCCCCCCGCTCACCCCCGCCTCCACCAACCGCGCCGCCGCGGCCAGCCGGGTCGCCGCCTCGTCCGCCACCGCTCCGCCCACGGTGAACGGGAGCCGCACATACCCCTCGAAGGCCCCGTCGACCCCGAACCGCGGGCCGGACGGGACGCGTACCCCCACCCGCTCCCCCGCCTCGGCCAGCCGCGAGCCGGACAAACCACCGGCGCGCACCCACAGGGTCAGTCCGCCCTTCGGTACCTCGAACTCCCACTCGGGCAGCTCCCGCCGTACCGCCGTCACCAGCGCCTCCCGGTTCTCCCGGGCCTGGGCCCGGCGCAGATCGACGGCCTGGGCCCAGCCCCCCGTGCTGAACAGCCAGTTCACCGCCAGTTGCTCCAGCACCGGCGTGCCCAGGTCGGCGTAGGCCCGCGCGGCGACCAGGCTGCGGATCACGTCGGGAGCCGCCCGGACCCAGCCGATGCGCATGCCCGCCCAGAACGCCTTGCTGGCCGAGCCGACGGTGATGACGGTGGAGCCCGCCGGGTCGAAGCCGCACACCGGGCGGGGCATCTCCACGTCGTCGTCCAGCCACAGCTCGCTCATCGTCTCGTCGGCGACCAGCACCGTGCCCGCCGAGCGGGCCGCGTCCACCAGCCGGCGCCGCTGGTCGTCGTCGGCGAGCGCCCCGGTGGGGTTGTGGAAGTCGGCGACCACGTACGCGATCCGGGGCGCCGCCTCGCGCAGGACCTGGCGCCAGCGGTCCACGTCCCAGCCGCCCAGCCCCTCGGCCATCGCCACCGGCACCAGGCGGGCGCCCGCCTCCCGCATCAGCTGGAGGATGTTGGCGTACGACGGCGACTCGACGGCGATGCGCTCGCCGCGGCCGCCGAAGAGGTGGCAGATCGCGTCGATCGCGCCCATCGCACCGGTCGTGACCATGATCTGCTCGGGCATGGTGGGGATCCCGCGCGCCGTGTAGCGTTCGGCGATCATCGAACGGAGGACGGGCAGTCCGGCAGGGTAGTCGCCGTGGGTGTGGGCGTACGGCGGGAGTTCCTCCAGAGCGCCCTGGACCGCGCGGGTCAGCCACGGCTCGGGGGCCGGCAGGGCGGCGCAGCCCAGGTCGATCACCGAGCCGAGCGCCTCGGGGGGCAGGGGTTCCAGGCCGCGGGCCGGGATCGGGTTGCCCGCCGGGACCGCGGTCCAGCTTCCGGCGCCCCGGCGGGACTCCAGGAAACCCTCCGCGCGCAGCGCCTCGTACGCCGCCGCCACCGTCGTACGGCTGACGGACAGGGCGAGGGCCAGTTCGCGTTCGGCGGGCAGCCGGGCGGCGACCGGGACCCTGCCCTCCAGGACCAGCAGCCGGATGCCGTCGGCGAGGGCGCGGTAGGCGGGCGGACGGCGGGTGCCGGGGCCGGCCGGGCGGTCCTGCTGCGAGTTGAGCAGCCGGGCAAGCTGCGCGGCCCCCACCGCCGAGGTCCACTGCGCCATGCGAATCAGTCCACCTTCCCCGAATTGGCCATGGATGGCTTTCGCCGTCAAGCCACAGAGTGACATGAGTCAGTCCACCTTTACCACCAGGGGGGTATCCCTTGTCCACGCAAGGCCGTCTCGGGCGACGGTTGGTCCAGCTCTATGCGGGGCTCACGCTGTACGGCGTGAGTTCCGCTCTGCTCGTCGAGGCGGGCCTCGGCCTTGAGCCCTGGGGCGTGCTGCACCAGGGGCTCGCCGGGCACACCGGACTGAGCATCGGCACGGTGTCGATCGTCGTGGGGGCGGCCGTGCTGCTCCTGTGGATCCCGCTGCGCCAGCGGCCGGGCCTCGGCACGGTCTCCAACGTGTTCGTCATCGGCCTCGCCATGAACGCCGCGCTCGCCCTCGTCCCCGAGGTGCACGGGTTCGCCGTGCGGATTCCGCTGATGGCGGCCGGCATCGTGCTCAACGGGGCGGCGACCGGCCTGTACATCGCGGCGAGCTTCGGACCCGGTCCCCGGGACGGTCTGATGACGGGGCTGCACCGGCTCACCGGCCGGTCGATCCGGCTCATCCGGACGGCGATCGAGGTCGCGGTGGTCGTCACCGGGTTCGCGCTCGGCGGGACCGTCGGCGCCGGCACCCTGATCTACGCCGTGTCCATCGGCCCGCTCGCGCAGCTGTTCCTGAAGGTGTTCGCCGTCCCGGCGGCATCCGTCGGCAGCACGGTCGTTGCCACGGGGTCACCCGAGCGCGCGATACTTCGTCCGTGAGCACGCCGATTCGCCACCCGTACCTGGACCACCCCGGCCCCATCGCCTTCGCCCATCGGGGCGGAGCCGCGGACGGCCTGGAGAACACCGTGGCGCAGTTCCGGCGCGCGGTCGAGCTCGGCTACCGGTACATCGAGACCGATGTGCACGCCACGGCGGACGGCAGGCTGGTCGCCTTCCACGACGACACCCTGGACCGGGTCACCGACGGGGCCGGCCGGATCGCCGACCTGCCGTGGGAGGACGTACGGCACGCGCGCGTGGCGGGCCGCGAGCCGCTCCCCCTCTTCGAGGAGCTGCTGGAGGAGTTCCCGGACGTCCGCTGGAACGTGGACGCCAAGGCGGAGCCTGCCCTGCGGCCGCTTCTCGACCTGATCGAGAAGACGGACGCCTACGACCGGGTGTGCGTGGGTTCCTTCTCGGAGGCGCGGGTGCTGCGGGCGCAGCGGCTGGCCGGGCCGCGCCTCGCCACCTCGTTCGGCACCCGCGGCGTGGTCGGGCTGCGGCTGCGTTCCTGGGGGCTGCCCGCGGCGGTGCGCCGGTCGGCGGTCGCGGCACAGGTGCCCGAGTCCCAGTCGGGGGTCCAGGTGGTCGACCGGCGCTTCGTGCGCGCCGCCCACGCGCGCGGGCTGCACGTCCACGTCTGGACCATCAACGAACCCGAGCGGATGCACCGGCTCCTGGACCTGGGAGTCGATGGCATCATGACCGATCACATCGACACGTTGCGTGAGGTCATGCAGAAGCGCGGCGTCTGGTTCTGAGGCGCGCGGGCGGTACTGCTGCGGGAAGGGCAAGGGCACGGGTGGGCACCGAAACCGTGCGGACGGGGGTCTTGGACGAGGCCGCCGAGCTGCGGCGCGAACAGCGCGGCTGGTACTTCTACGACTGGGCGTGCTCGGTCTACTCGACCAGCGTCCTCACCGTGTTCCTCGGCCCGTACCTCACGTCGGTCGCCGACCACGCGGCGGATGCCGACGGCTACGTGCATCCGCTCGGCATCCCGGTCCGGGCGGGCTCCTTCTTCGCCTACTCGGTCTCCCTGTCGGTGATCCTCGCCGTCGTGCTCATGCCCCTGGTGGGCAGCGCGGCCGACCGCACCGGCCGCAAGAAGCAGCTGCTCGGCGCGGCCGCGTACACCGGGGCCGCGGCGACGACGGGCATGTTCTTCCTGGACGGCGACCGCTATCTGCTCGGCGGACTGCTGCTGATCGTCGCGAACGCCGCCCAGTCCGTCGCCCTGATGCTCTACAACTCCTACCTCCCCCAGATCGCCCCTGCGGAGGAACGCGACACCATCTCCTCGCGGGGCTGGGCCTTCGGCTACGCGGCCGGTTCGCTGGTGCTGATCGTCAACCTGGTCCTCTACTCCGCGCACGGCTCCTTCGGCCTCTCCGAGACGGAGGCGGTCCGCATCTGCCTGGCCGGGGCCGGCCTGTGGTGGGGTGCTTTCACCCTCGTACCGCTGCGGCGGCTGCGGGACCGGGGCGGCCGGGCGGCCGAGGCGACGGCGCCGGGGCTGCGTCAACTCGCGGCGACCGCCCGGGACATGCGTCGCCATCCGTTGACGCTTTCCTTCCTGCTGGCGTACCTCGTCTACAACGACGGCATCCAGACCGTGATCTCCCAGGCGTCCGTCTACGGCTCCGAGGAACTCGGGCTCGGCCAGTCGACGCTCATCGGGGCGGTCCTGCTGGTGCAGGTACTGGCCGTGGCGGGCGCCCTGACGATGGGACGGCTGGCCAGGACGTACGGGGCCAAGCGCACCATCCTGGGCTCGCTGGTGGCCTGGACGGTGACACTGGCGGCCGGGTACTTCCTGCCGGCCGGGGCACCGGTGTGGTTCTTCGTCCTCGCCGGCGGCATCGGCCTCGTCCTCGGCGGCAGCCAGGCCCTGTCCCGCTCGCTGTTCTCACATCTCGTGCCGCCCGGAAAAGAAGCCGAGTACTTCGCGG
The DNA here is from genome assembly GCF_053611985.1 of Streptomyces sp. NPDC054770. Classification (NCBI taxonomy): domain Bacteria; kingdom Bacillati; phylum Actinomycetota; class Actinomycetes; order Kitasatosporales; family Streptomycetaceae; genus Streptomyces; species Streptomyces sp. NPDC054770. The sequence goes on along the minus strand of NZ_JBSHBL010000036.1, from coordinate 63,332 downwards.
CGTACGAGATGAGCGATCGGGGGATGAGCTGGCTGGGACCTCTGTTGTTCGGGATCACCTACCAGCTGACCGGGAGCTACCGGTCGGCGATCATCTCGCTGGTGGCCTTCTTCGTCATCGGGTTCGCGCTGCTCGCGCGGGTACCGGTGCGACGGGCGATCGACGAGGCGGGCAACCCGGTCCCGCAGAAGATCTAACAGAAGATTTAGCGTTCAACGCGAAAGGGCGGTAGTGTACGCGTTTGGCCTGCCAGGCGTACCGTTACTGCGCGTCAAAGATGCCGAAACGCTGGGTGACATCCGTTAACAGATGTGACAAACCGGGCGCCGGTGGGTACAACAAGGGGCGGCTACGACGGCGACGCATGACCCGGAACGGGAATCTTTACCGCCGACCGGACGTTGACCGGATGACGACGACAGCGACACCTGTCCTGTGGGCGACAAGCCCGGGAGGCACGATTCATGAGTGAGCGAGCTCTTCGCGGTACGCGCCTCGTGGTGACCAGCTACGAGACGGACCGCGGTATCGACCTGGCCCCGCGCCAGGCCGTGGAGTACGCATGCGAGAAGGGACATCGCTTCGAGATGCCCTTCTCGGTCGAGGCGGAGATCCCGCCGGAGTGGGAGTGCAAGGTCTGCGGGGCCCAGGCACTTCTGGTGGACGGCGACGGCCCTGAAGAGAAGAAGGCCAAGCCCGCGCGTACCCACTGGGACATGCTGATGGAGCGGCGCACCCGTGAGGAACTCGAAGAGGTCCTTGAGGAGCGTCTGGCGGTTCTGCGTTCCGGGGCGATGAACATCGCGATTCATCCCAGGGACAGCCGCAAGTCGGCATAGTTCCGGCTAGTTCCGTGTAACGGAAGCCGACACAACAACCGAGGGCGCCGTACGTTCTGTGAACGTACGGCGCCCTCGGTTGTCCAGGGGCCGTCCCTGGCGGGGATCGTCAGCGGGTCAGCGGCGGCCGCTCTCCCGCCGGCTCGTCCCCCGGCTCGGGGCCGTCGTTCCGGATGATCACCTCGCCCTGGACCACCTTGCCGTCCGGGCGGTGCATGCGGGCCTGCTGGAAGGCGTTGCCCAGGGTGCCGGGGGCCGCGGCGCTGAGCTTGCGGTCGAGGGTGCGCTCCGCGAGGCGGGAGACCGCCTTCTGGACCGGCGGCAGCAGGAGCAGCAGGCCGAGGGCGTCCGACACCAGGCCGGGGATCATGAGGAGCAGGCCGCCCAGCATCATCAGGCCGTTGCCACCGCCGCGCTCCGGGGAGCCGCCGCGCTGGATCGCTTCGTTGAGGCTCTGGAAGGCGCGCCGGCCGGCGCGCTTGATGACCACGGAGCCGGCGACGAGGCCGGCCACCAGCAGCAGGAACACGGTCATGCCGCCCGCCGCGCCCGCGACCACCGTCAGCAGCCAGATCTCCAGCACCAGCCACACCGCGACACCCAGCGGCAGGTATCTGCCGAGCCGGGAGCGCCGGGGCCGGGTGGTGTACGGAGGGGTCTGCGCGCCAGTCGTCATGCTCCCAGTGTGCCTGGGCCCGGCTCAGTGCGGCATAAGGGGACGATCAACCGGAACTGTGGGCTTTCCCGGAGTCCGCTAGGAGGACTTGCCCTTGCCGGTGATCTTGCCCACCCGCTCGGCGACACCCCACGAGGTGACCCGCCACAGCGCCTCGACGAGGATGTCGCGGCTCATCTTGGAGTCGCCGAACTCCCGCTCGACGAAGGTGATGGGCACCTCGACGACCTGGAAGCCGGCCTTGACCGCGCGGCGGGCCAGGTCCACCTGGAAGCAGTAGCCCTGGGAGGCGACCTCGTCGAGCCCCAGGCCCTCCAGGGTCTCGCGGCGGAAGGCCCGGTAGCCGCCGGTGATGTCCCGGAGCGGGAGATCCAGCGCGAGCCGGGAGTACAGGGAGCCGCCCCGGGAGATGAACTCACGGGACTTCGGCCAGTTGACGACCCTTCCGCCGGTCACCCAGCGGGAGCCGAGCACCAGGTCGGCGCCCTGCAGCGCGGTCAGCAGCCGGGGCAGTTCCTCCGGCTGGTGGGAGCCGTCCGCGTCCATCTCGATGAGCACGCCGTAGCCGTTGTCCATGCCCCAGCGAAAGCCCGCGAGGTAGGCGGCGCCGAGGCCTTCCTTGCCCTTGCGGTGCAGTACCTGGACGTGGTCGTCCTCGGCGGCCAGTTCGTCGGCGAGCTTGCCGGTGCCGTCGGGGCTGTTGTCGTCCGCCACCAGCACATGGGCCTCGGGGACGGCCTGGCGCACCCGGCCGACGATGGACTTGATGTTCTCCGACTCGTTGTACGTGGGAATGATCACCAAGGCCGTGCCGAGCGGGCCGAACCGCCTCCCCTGGGGCTGTGCCGCAAGGGTTCCGTCGCCGTCGTTCACTGCTGCCCCTTCATGTCGTACGCAGGGGACCACCATAGTGCCCACGGCCTGCACTGACGCGACAGCTCGTTCGCATGGTGGTGTCGATTCCGCAAGAACGGGGTAAGGATGCCCGTTTCGGGTGGCGGCGATACACGCTTTCGCCACTCTGTCCCTACGGATGGGGGCCCGGCGCCCTTCGGGCCGACCTGGGACCCGCTGGCTGCGGGTCGACCGAAAGCCGTTGTCTACTGAGCGTCCGGGCCCCACCCGGGTCACACCTCCCGACCGGCTGGAACGTTCCCTCGTCGGCGCGGGCGCTGAGCCTGGCTCCCAGTGACGGTGCCCCGGTGCGGCACACCGTCCCTGACCCAGCGGCGCTGCGACAAGTGCGCGAACTGCTCCCCGGTCGGGCGTCCGGTGGTGGACTCGGCCGAACCTACCGGCCCGCTGCCGCTGGCTGTCAACAGCCGTTTGACCTGCGAAGACGTCCCCAAAGCCCTGGTCAGCGCGGAGGATGCGCAGGTCGCGCGACAGGGCGGCGGCCGTCGATCACGGCCGCGCCACCCCGGGAGATCACTCGCCCGGCCGTACGAATGCGGGAGGTCACTCGCCCGGTCGTACGAACACGGTCCGGCCGCCCACCACGGTCCGCAGGCAGACCGGCAGCGCGCGGCCGGGGGTCAGGTCGGGCAGGCCGGGGGTGCCGGAGCGCGGGTCGGTGGACCAGCGGGCGACCCGGTCGTCCGGCGCCTGCACCACCAGTTCGTCGGTGCGCCAGACCGCGTAGTCCGCGGGTGCGCCCGGCACCAGGACGCCCGCGTCGTCCCGGCCGGTGGCGCGCCAGCCGCCGCGGGTGTGCGCGGTGAACGCGGCGCGTACGGAGACCCGGTGCTCGGGCGTGCGGTGGAAGGCGGCGGCCCGGACGGTCCCCCAGGGATCGAGCGGGGTGACGGGACTGTCGGAGCCGAAGGCGAGCGGGACCCCGGCCTTGAGCAGGGCGGCGAACGGGTTGAGGGTGCGGGCCCGCTCGGTACCGAGCCGCTGGGCGTACATGCCGTCCGCGCCGCCCCACAGCGCGTCGAAGGCGGGCTGTACAGAGGCGATCAGGCCGAGTTCGGCGAAGGCGGCGATGTGCTCGGGCGTGAGCATCTCGGCGTGCTCGACGCGGTGCCGGGCGGCGCGGACACGGGCGGGGCCGACCTTCTCGGCGGCGGCGCGCACGCCCTCCACGACGGCGGTCACGGCGGCGTCGCCGATGGCGTGGAAGCCGGCCTGGAGACCGGCCTCGGTGCAGGCGGTGACATGGGCGGCGACGGCGGCCGCGTCCAGATAGGCGGACCCGGCGGTGTGACCGGCGTCGGCGTACGGCTCGTGCAGGCAGGCGGTGTGCGAGCCGAGGGCGCCGTCCACGAACAGGTCGCCGGCGGCGCCCAGCGCGCCCAGCTCCCGGGCCTTGTCGGCATCCTCCTCGGCCCAGTAGCCGACGACCCGGGGGCCGGGCAGTTCGGCGGCGAGCCGCAGCAGCCCGGTGAAGTCGTCCTCGGAGGAGATCTTCGGTCCGCCGCACTCGTGCACGGTGCCGATACCGAGCGAGGCGGCGTGCGCGAGGGCGGTGCGCTGGGCTTCGGCGCGCTGCGCGGGCGTCACGGCCGCGAACGCGGCGGCGCGTACGGCGTGGTGCGCGTCGCTCGTCAGCGGGGTGTCCTCCCGGGGCACCGCGCCCGCGACCAGGTCCAGCAGGGCCGTGGTGACGACCGCCGAGTGGACGTCGATACGGGAGAGGTAGAGCGGACGTCCGCCGGTGGCCGCGTCCAGCTCGGCGCGGCTCGGCGGGCGGCCGTCGGCCCAGCGGGAGGCGTCCCAGCCGTGCCCGAGCAGGACCCGGTCCGCCGGGCGGGCGGCGGCGAAGTCCCGCACCAGCGCCAGGGCCGCGTCCAGCGAGCGGGCCCCGGACAGGTCGAGGCCGGTGAGCGCGAGCCCCGTCGAGGTGGTGTGGACATGGGCGTCCGTGAAGGCGGGGGTGACCAGCGCGCCGTCCAGGTCCACGACCTCGTCGACCCCGTCCGCGAACGCGTCGGCGGCCCCCTCCGACCCGACCCAGGCGACCTGCCCCCGCTCCACGACCATCGCGGTCGCGAACGGATCGGCGGGACTGTGGACCTCGCCGCGGCGGAGGAGGACGGTCTTGGGCTCGGGGCTGCGCTCACTCATGGGGACCAGTCTCGCGCCTCACCCCGATCACTTTGAACGAGGGGCGCCCCGAACACGCCTTCGAAGGGGCGCAGGGCTGTTTCCGTATGCGTTTCATATGCGCCTCCTCCGCGTGGTCGCGACCAGCCACGACGTTCCCGCCCGTCGTGACCCGAGTCGCACTCGGAGCATGCCCCAAGGCACCCGGAGCTGTCGGCCGTGCCCACCCGTTCCGCCCTGCGGAACGCCTGCCCACGGCGGTGGCGATGGCGGCCGGGCGGTGGCGGCCAGGCGGTGGCGATGGCGGCAGCCGCTCGGTGCCTGGGCGGCGGGGCGGTGGCGGCAGCCGGGGCGACGGCGGGGCACCGGGGCGGTGGGGCGGCGGCCGACGGCAGCAGCCGTAGCAGCGACGGGGCGGCGGGGCAGCCATAGCGGCGGCAGCAGCCGCAGCGGTGCTGGGGCAGTGGCGGCAGCCGCAGCGGCGGCGGGGCGGTGGCGGCGGGGCGGGCGGCGATAACGGTGGCGGTGGGGCGGTGGCGATAGCGCCTGCGGGGGCGGTGCCGGAGCGGTGGTGGTGACAGCCGGGGCGGCGACGATGGCGGCAGCCGCAGCGGCGGCGAGGCGGTGGCAGTGGCAGTGGCCATAGCGGTGGCGGCAGCCGTAGCGGTGGCGGCAGCCGTAGCCGTAGCCGCTGCTCAGATCCTCGGTGGGCGTGCCTCGTACGGTGTCGACAGCACCACCGTCGTCCGGGTCGACACGCCCGCCAGGCTGCGCAGCCGGGCCAGCAGTTCCTCCAGTTCGTGCGGGGTGGCCACCCGCACCTTGAGGATGTAGTTCTCGTCGCCCGCCACACTGTGGCACGCCTCGATCTCGGGGACGCCGGCCAGGCGGTCCGCGATGTCGTCGGGGGCGCTGGGATCGAACGGTTTCACCGAGATGAACGCCGTCATGGGCAACCCCACGGCCTCCGGGTCGACGACCGCCGCATAGCCGCGGATGACGCCGCGCTGCTCCAGCCGGCGCACCCGCTGGTGCACGGCCGACGTGGACAGGCCCGTGGCCTTGCCCAGGTCGGTGTAACTCATCCGCCCGTCCTTGACGAGCAGCTGCACGATTTGACGGTCCAGCTCCTCCATGGCGCAAAAGCTACAGTGCGCGTGATCTCCTCGGGTAGCTCAGCGGCGCAGGTCATGGCCGGTTCGTGATGTCACGGAGTGCAGGTTGTGCGCCACCTGAGGGACAAATCGACCGCAGCGGGCACCTGCGTTCGGCATGTGACGAACGCCACAGCCCCCGAACAGGCTCCGTGATGGTCTCGTGATTACCGCCGAGAGCGGACGGGAAGTGCTTGCTGTGGTCGAGGCCGCAGCGCCGTAACGGCCCAGCCCGAGGGGGAGTTACCCATGCAGAGTCTTAAGCGCCCTGGTCGTACCACGCCCAAGCGCCCGCAGTTGGTGGTCGAGCCCGAGCCGGAGGGCGTCGAAATCGACCTCGACGAGGTCGAGGAACTGGACGCATACGACACCTTCGAGATGTTCCGGGTGATCTGCCCGGACTGCGCGCAGTCCATCGCGCTGCTGGCGGACGAGGAGTTCCTGCCGGAGCACGCGCTGTGCGCCTCGCCGTGGAACCCGTTCGGCCTCACGGTCTGTGCCGGTACGGGCCGCGCGGCCGCCGACGTCCCGTCCGAGGACGAGTCGGCCGAGCCGCAGGAGCAGGACACCGCCATCCTGCTCACCCTCCCGCAGGGCCTGGACTGGCGGACGCAGCCCTTCTCGCACGTCGGCGGCCCGGGCTCGCGCCCGATGCGCGTACCGGCGCTGCGCCACGGCGGCATGCTCGTCAGCCGTCAGGCCGCCTGAGTCACCGCACCGCGTCCCAGTAGCTGCCCTGCACCATGGCGCGCAGACTGCCGTGGTGCAGGATCAGTGTGTCCGGATCCGCGGGAACGGCCACCTCTCCGAAGTACACCTGCCGGTAGGCGACGCGCAGCATGACGATCGCGTGCCGCAGGGCGGCGTAGAGGGTGTAGAAGTCCATGTCCCGTGGAGTGTGGCCGGTGAGGCGCGCGTAGCGGGCCTCGACGCGGTCGCGGCGCAGGAAGGCCGGCAGTCCCCGCTGTCCGGAAGCGGCCGTGAGGTCCTGGAAGAAGCGGTGCAGGTAGACGGTCCAGCCGAGGTCCACCTCGCGCGGGGCCGGTGCCGCCATCTCCCAGTCGAGGACGGCGACGGGGTCGAAGCCGGCGTAGACGACGTTCCCGATGCGGGCGTCGCCCCAGCCGAGGACCGGCGTGCCGGGTTCGCGTGGCCACAGGTCCGCCAGCCGGTCGAAGGCGGCCTCGATCAGCGGTGAGCGGGCGAGTCCGTCCACCACCCAGTCGTAGTAGCGCCGTTGGGACTCGACATGCCGGTGCAGGGCGTCACCGTCCCCGGGCAGGGCGAGGAACTCCAGCTCGCTCGGGGGGACTTGGTCGTGCAGTCGGGCCAACAGACCTACGGAGGCGGCTTCGAGGTGCTCGCGCTCGGCATCGGTCGCCGCGTGCAGCCAGTTCCCCTCGTAGGTGTAGGGCATGACGTCGGGCGGGACGCGCCCCTCGACCCGCTCCATCACGAAGAAGGGCGCCCCGAGCGGCCCCGGGTCCTCCTCCAGCCACAGGACGCGGGGTACGGGCACGTCGGTGTGGTCGGCGACCAGCCGCATCGTGCGGTACTGGCGGGTGAGGTCGTACGACGGGAAGACCGTGTACGCCGCCGGATCCGCCGCGAGTCTCAACGCGCAGGCGCGCAGGGGTGGTTCGGGGTGCTCGATGTCGAAGAGCAGGGTCTCGCTGGACATGCCGTTGGAGGCGGGGACCGTGACCCCGACGGCCTTGGCGCCGGGGAGCCGGGCGTCCAGCCAGGCGGTCAGCCGGCGCGTGAGGTCCGCCGGGTCGCGCGTCGTGGTGCGCGGGCGCGGTGTCGTCGTCATCCCGGCCTCCTCCTTCAGGGCGCCACCGAGTCGAAGCCGGTGAAGCCGCTCGGATCGTGTCTGCCGAACGAGCCGTGCTCGAAGATGCCGTGGCCGGTCCGTCCGTCGAGGCGGAAGCGGGCCGCGTGGTCGGTGACGCCGTAGGCGGCGCGGGGGTGCGGCGCGGTCAGGTCGTAGGTACGGCGGTCCGTCCAGCCGCGGCCCTGCCAGGTGCCGTGCTGCCAGTCGTCGGCCGGCGGGTAGCCGGCGCCGACCGCGAGCGGCGAGGAGGCGAGGATCTCCACCTCCAGTTCCTGGGGTTTGCGCGGGTCGCCGAGGTGGACGACGGCACGCTCGGGGTGGCGGGTGCCGGAGCGGTAGGTGATCTCGGTCCGCGGCCAGCCGAGTTGGCGGTCGCGCCGGCCGGGGCGGACCAGGGTGGCGTCGTTCAGGGTGCGGTAGCCGTCGGCGTCCTCCTGGGTGATGACCATCAGGAAGCGGTCCTCGAAGCGGACCGGGCTCCAGACCCAGTGGAAGCCCTCGGTCGGGTTCTCCGCGGCGAGCCGCCCGCCGTCCTCCCCCGGGATCGGGCGGACGCCCCAGCTGCGGTCCCGGGTGCCGGTCCAGCCGGCCGGGTCGACGCGGTACTCCTCGCCGCCGGCCCGGATCACCCCGGCCACTCCCCCGGCCTGGACGAACCTGCGGCCCTCCAGCGTCAGCCGGTCGCCCCGGCGCTGGAGGTGGTGCGGCTCCCACAGGGCCGGGAAGTCGGCGGTCCAGGTGAGGTCGCAGAAAACGGCGTCGTCGCAGCGAAGGCGGAAGCGCCGGAGCGGTTCCTCGACCTCGATGCGGAGCGGGCCGACCGCGAGCCGCATCCGGTCGTCGCCCAGGGCGTCCGAGGCGCGGACCGCGTGCAGGGTGTCCCCGGCGCGCAGGGTGGCGTAGGCGTCGATCACCCCGGCGTTCGGGTAGACGCCGAGGCCGAGGATAAGCAGGGCACGGCCGTCGTGGTCGAGGACGTGGAAGATGCAGCGGTCGTAGGCGTTGCGGTCCCCGGTGGCGACGTGCTTCATGGAGAGCGGGACCTGGTGCACGGGGTACTCGTCGAGCGGTACGGGACGGGCGTCGGCCATGGCAGGCCTCCCGGAGGCTGGAGACGGTCTGGCTGACGGTACGTCAGAAAAGAGAGGGAGGCCAGATCCGCGACCGGACGTGCACGAACTCACGCACGATTCGGGGGATCGGTGACCGGGGCGGCCGCCCCGGCGTTGGCCAGGCGTGACGACCACCTACACCGCTCTCGGCCGTCAGCGCCGGATCTTCGTGCCCCCGCCCGCGGAGCCGCTTGCGCCGCCGACGCCGCAGGATCCGCCGATCTACCGCGATCTGCTGCGGATCTGGTCCGACCGGGGCCGGACCCTGCCGGGCCGCCACGACCCGGAGTGGACCAGGCTGGCGGCGCCGACGGTCGTACGCGGGCAGTTCAGCGAGTTCAGCGACTTTCCGGTCCCGCCACATGACGGGCGATGACCATCCGCTGGATCTGGTTGGTGCCCTCGACGATCTGCAGGACCTTGGCCTCGCGCATGTAGCGCTCGACCGGGAAGTCCGCGGTGTAGCCGTACCCGCCGAGTATCTGGACGGCGTCGGTGGTCACCTTCATCGCGGTGTCGGTGCAGTGCAGCTTGGCCATGGCGGCCTGCTTGGCGAACGGCCGGCCCGCGTCGCGCAGCCGGGCCGCCGCGAGGTAGAGGGCCCGGCCGGCCTCGATCTGGGTGGCCATGTCGGCGATCATGAAGCGCAGGCCCTGGAAGTCGGCGATGGGGTGGCCGAACTGCCGTCGCCCGGTGGCGTAGCCGACCGCCTCGTCCAGGGCCGCCTGGGCCAGGCCGATCGCGCAGGCCGCGATGCCGAGCCGGCCCGAGTCGAGCGCGGAGAGGGCGATGGCGAAGCCCTGTCCCTCCTCGCCGAGGCGCCGCTCGTCGGGGACGCGCACGTCGTCGAAGTGGACCTGGGCGGTGGGCGAGCCCTTCATGCCCATCTTCCTCTCGGGCACCGCGCCGCTGAGGCCCTCGGCGTCACCCGGGACCAGGAAGGCGGTGATCCCGTGCGAGCCCTCGGCGCCGGTGCGGGCCATGACCGTGTAGAAGTCGGCGATGCCGCCGTGCGTGATCCAGGCCTTGGTGCCGTTGATCACCCAGTCCTCGCCCTCCCGGACCGCCTTGGTGCGTAGCGAGGCCGCATCCGAGCCGGACGCCGGCTCGGAGAGGCAGTAGGCGCCGAGCAGGCCGCCGCCGAGCATCGCGGACAGGTGCTCGACCTGCTGCTGCTTGGTGCCGTAGGCGGCGAGTGCGTAGCTCGCGAGGGTGTGCACGCTGACGCCGAGGCCGACGGTGAGGCGGGCCGCGGCCAGTTCCTCCAGGACCTGGAGGTAGACCTCGTAGGGCTGGTCACCGCCGCCGTACTCGGAGTCGTAGGGCAGGCCGAGCAGGCCCGACTCGGAGAGCAGGGCGAAGACCTCGCGCGGGAAGCGCCCGGCGTCCTCCTCCTCGGCCGCCTTCGGCGCGATCTCGCGCCGGGCGAGCTCCCGGACCAGCGCGAGCAGGTCCCTCGCCTCTTCCGTGGGCAGTTGACGCTCCACCGGCTGCGGGTCGCGGTCGGACATGGCGTCGGTCTCCTCCCTGTCGGGCAGCAGCGGTCACAGCCCGCGGGATAGGGGCGGCTCCGCCTGTCGTTCGGGTGCGGCCGAGGTCGGCGTTCCGGGTCTCGGAACCTGCTGACCTGCGGCTGCGCAGTGAGTATGCCCGATCAGGGACCTCCCGTCACCAGTTAACGACCGCTTACTTCAGGAATTCCAGGTCAACATTCGAAACCCGCGAAATTGGTCCGAACCATTGACCTGACTGGTCTAGTCCTCCTAGGGTTCATGACCAACGCTTTACCGCGTTCATGCCAATCGGCGCGCGTTCCCCTCTCCCCCAGGAGGAGACACCCGATGCACATCACTCACCGCTCCCGGTTCCGGGCGCTGCTCTCGGCGGCCTGTTGCGCCGTCCTCGGCGCCGGGCTGCTGGCCGGCGCGGGCTCCGCCTCCGCGGCAGCCCGCTCAGCTCCCCAGGTGCAGGCCGGCTCCAAGGTCGTCGGCTACTTCACGGAATGGGGCACCTACCAGCGCAACTACCTGGTCAAGAACGTCGAGACCTCCGGCTCGGCCGCCAAGCTCACCCACATCAACTACGCCTTCGGCAACGTCACCGGCGGCAAGTGCGCGATGGGCGACTCGTACGCGGCGACCGACCGGACCTATACGGCCGCCGAGTCCGTGGACGGCGTCGCGGACACCTGGGACCAGCCCCTGCGCGGCAACTTCAACCAGCTGCTGAAGCTGAAGAAGAAGCACCCGAACCTCAAGATCCTCTGGTCCTTCGGCGGCTGGACCTGGTCCAGCGGCTTCGGCGAGGCCGCCAAGAACCCCACCGCCTTCGCGCAGTCCTGCTACGACCTGGTGAAGAACTCCAAGTGGGCGGGGGTCTTCGACGGCATCGACATCGACTGGGAGTACCCGAACGCCTGCGGCAACACCTGCGACACCAGCGGCCGGGACGCGTTCCGGAACGTGATGGCGGCGCTGCGCTCGAAGTTCGGCAGCAGCTCCCTGGTCACGGCCGCGATCACCGCCGACGCCACCAGCGGCGGCAAGATCGACGCGGCGGACTACGCGGGCGCCGCGCAGTACGTCGACTGGTACAACCCGATGACGTACGACTACTTCGGCGCCTGGGCCTCGACCGGTCCGACGGCCCCGCACTCGCCGCTGAACTCCTACTCGGGCATCCCGACGGCGAACTTCTACACCTCGGCGACCATCGCCAAGCTCAGGGGTCTCGGCATCCCGGCGGCCAAGCTGCTGCTCGGCATCGGCTTCTACGGCCGCGGCTGGACCGGCGTCACCCAGGCGGCGCCCGGCGGCACGGCGACCGGCCCGGCGGCGGGGACGTACGAGCAGGGCATCGAGGACTACAAGGTGCTCAAGACCAAGTGCCCGGCAACGGGCACGGTGGGCGGCACGGCATACGCCAAGTGCGGCAGCGACTGGTGGAGTTACGACACCCCGGCGACCATCGCGACCAAGATGACCTACAAGAACCAGCAGGGCCTGGGCGGCACCTTCTTCTGGGAGCTGAGCGGCGACACCGCGAGCGGTGAGCTGATCAAGGCCATCAACTAGCCCCCGTCACGGGGGACCTGGGGCGGGGGTACCACGAGACCCCCGCCCCTTCTGCGTCAGGTGTCCCGGCGGGCCGGGGTCGGGGCGCGGTAGGCCGGGTCCAGTTCCTCGATGGCGCGCAGGGTGCCGCCGAGCGTCTTGACCAGCAGCTCGCACAGGGTCTCGCGGGAGAGCACGGGCCGGTCGATCCAGTCCAGGGTGGCGCCCTCCACGCTGCACAGCCAGGCGAGCAGACCGGTCCTGGCGAGCGGGGCGATGTCGGTACGGCCGTAGGCGCCCTCGGCGATGGTCGCGACGATCGCCTCGCGCACCCCGTCCCGGATGGCGTGCACCTCGGTGTCGAAGCCGACGCCGCCGCTGACGATCGTGCGGTACGCGGCCTGGTGGTGCTCGGCGTAGCGCAGATAGCTGTCGATGGTCCGGTGGACGCGGTCCGTCTGGGGCAGCTCCAGGCCGCTCGCGGCGTAGGTGACCAGGTCGGCGACGGAGTCCTGGATGATCGCCAGGTAGTAGCCGCGCTTGGACTGGAAGTAGTAGTAGATCAGCCCTTTGGCGACATGCGCCTGCCTGGCGATGTCGTCCATGGAGAGCGCGTCGTAGGAGGTGTCGGCGAACAACTTCCGCCCGATGGCGATGAGTTCAGCACGACGAGCCACGGAACGCTCGGTGCCGCGCGCCCGGGGACGGGTGGCGGCACGCTGTTGACTGATATTCAATTTCGACCCTGGTCTCAACGGGCTGCGGGACATCCGCAGTATGTCAGGTCGGGTCGTGGGTCAGGTCACAGCAGACCGAGTTGAGTTACCAACATGGCGATGACCACGACAAGGGTCCAGCCCATGACGTGCTCCAGGACCTTCGGGCCGTCGTCCTTGGGGCCGCCGGTACGGGCGCGGGTGGCGGTGGCGGAGTGCGTGGTCATGACGTCCACCATGCCATTGATTGCGGCTTTTGCGGCGGAGAGCTTGGTCACAGGAAAGCGGCCCCCGGGATGCCCGAGGGCCGCCGTCGTGCCTGGTCAGCGCACCCCGACCGCCTCCAGCGCCCTGGTCTGGGCCGGGGTCGGACAGGCCGGGAAGTACAGGTAGCAGACTCCCCCGGTACCGGAGACGACCTTGCCGGACGCGTTGTACCGCTGGGTCCGCAGCCAGATGTTCTCGAACTCCCGCCGCAGATAGACCCGCCGGACCGCGTCGTCGTCGGCCGAGAACGGGTCGTTGGCGATCACGTCGCCGTCCGCGGTGAAGCCGATCACCGTCATCAGGTGCCCGGAGGTGCCGTAACCGGCGCCGGTCAGCTCCGTGGCCAGGAACGACTGCGACGTTATGGCCGGGATGCCGGCCGCGATCAGGGTCTCCAGGTCGGTGAGCGAGGCCAGTCGCGTTATCACGCCCTGGAGGTCCTGGTACGTCGACGCGTAGGCGGCGTTGAACGGCCAGTTGCCGCAGCCCCCGTACTGGTAGTCGTACGTGTAGCGGGCCGCGTAGCAGACCTGGGGGTCGGTGTACGACGGGTCGACCCAGGACAGCTGGGCGGCGGTGGGCCGGCCGCCCCAGTACTCGACGATCATCTGCGAGGAGGTGGGGCTGCACCAGGCCTCGCCGCCGTTGTCGTACTCGGGGTACTGGCCCTTGTGGATCTCCTGGGAGTAGCGCGGGACCTTGAGCTCCTGGGCCAGGCCCGGGGTGGAGGCCGGGACGGTGAAGCGGTCCGGGATGTCGGAGGCCATGGCGCCGAGCCGCCAGACGGTCGGGGTGAGCTTGGTGCCCGGCTTGCGGTAGAGGGTCAGGCGCAGCTGGTACGAGCTGAGGCGCAGGCCCGTGGTGGCGTCGTCGATGGCGAAGGTGTCGGTCCAGATGGTGCTCTTGCCGTCCGTCTGGCCGTCCACCGAGGTCCGTTTGATGTCCTGGTCGCCGGCCGCCCAGCGGCCCATCACGTACCAGGGGGTGTCGGTGCCGTCGGAGTAGGTGCCGTGCAGCTCGACCTTGATCCAGGTGCCGGCCGGGGTGTCCGCGTTCCAGGAGGCGATGGTCTCGGTGGCGGGGACGGCCGACTGGTGCACCGGGCCGGTCCAGGTGGCGTACTCCCAGGAGGCGGTGGTGCCGGTGTGGGGGTCGGTGTAGGAGGTGGTGCCGGCCGGGGTCCCGATCACCACGCCGGGGCGGTCCCCGGCGACGGCCCCGACGCCCTTGGCGGTGCCGGTCCTCCAGTCGCTGTAGGTGGTCCAGGAGCGATAGTCGATCGGGCGGGTTCCGTCCCTGCCGTGGCCCGGCCGGCCGTTACCGGCCCGGCGGGTCTCGGTCTGGGCGGTCCCGTCGGCGTCGGTCTCCGGCGCGGCGGCCGCGGGCACCGCGGGCACCACGCCCTGGGCCACGGCCGCGGCCGCCACGGAGGCGGCGGCTGCCAGAACGGTTCTGCGGGACGGCTGTTCGGCTCTGCTCATGGGTGGAGAACCCCCAGGTGTACGCGTCACGGCTGATCCGGAGCAAGAGGCTGTGGGCCAACTATGGAGCAGGCGCCATGCCCCTGCCAGCACTTCCGCCCATGCCACGCCCACCAATATTGGTCTGGTCCACCGAAAGGGCCCCGGCGCGGTCGCGGGGGCCCTTTCCACGGTCCTCGTCGGTTCAGATGAGGTCCATCGCGGCGACCTCGTCGGGGCGGCCGTAGCTGACCGGGCCCTGGAAGCGGCGGCGGGCGGTGGCGAACCACCAGACCGTGGCCACGACCAGGACGGCGGCCAGCGCGATCGGCGCGTAGTTGAAGGAGTCGACGGTGATCGGCGAGGCCTGCGGCAGCATGAACAGGACGCTGCTGAGCAGGATCCAGATCACCGCCAGCCAGCCCACCGGCCTGCTCCAGCGGCCCAGGTTCCACGGACCCGGCTGGAACTCGTCGCCGAGGCGCAGCCTCAGGAACACCGGCACGGCATAGGCGAGGAAGAGGCCGACGACGTTGACGCTGACGATCGCGGTGAACGCCGTATGCGACCACCAGCCCGGCACCACCAGGGCGAGCGAGCAGACCACCGCCAGCCAGACGGCCTTGACGGGGGTCCGGGTGCGGGGCGAGACCGAGTGCCACAGGCGGGAGCCGGGCATGGCGCCGTCCCGGGAGAAGGCGAAGATCTGCCGGGTGTTGCTGGTGAGGTTGGCGAGGCCGCAGAAGAGCATGGCGCCGATGACGACGAGCAGCATCGCCTTCGCCCAGCCCATGCCCAGTCCGTCGATGAGGATCTGGACGGGCGGTGCGGAGGAGCTCGCCACCTTGGCGTAGTCGCCGATGCTGTACACCAGCGCGAGCATCAGGATCAGGCCGGTGATCGCCGAATAGCCGATGGAACGGATGATCCCTCTGGGGGCGTTGACGGTCGCCTGGACGGTTTCCTCGGACATGTGGAAGCTGCCGTCGAAGCCGGTGAAGGTCCAGCTGGTGACCAGGAGCCCGAGCAGGCCGCCGTAAAGGCCGTTGGTGAAGCCGGTGTTGTTCACGAAATGCGTCATGAAGGACGCCGACTGATGATGGTCCGGCATCACGATCAGTGTGCTCACGATCACCACGAGTCCGATCAGCAGCCACCAGACGGAAATCCGGTTCAGCAGCGCGACGAGCTGCACGGTGTAGGTGTTGGCGAGCCCCTGGACCACGATGATCAGGGCCGTGATCAGCACCGTCTGGTGGGCGGTCGGCGTGTACGAGGGCCACTGGAGGGCGACGAAGGCCTGGATGAAGGTGGCGGCCGCGTAGCCGGTGGCCGCGGTGCCGCCGATCTGGCCCACGAAGTTCAGCCAGCCCGTGTACCAGGACCAGGCGCCCTTGTGCCGTTTGGCGAGTTTACCGGCGGAGAAATACAGGGCACCGCTCGTCGGATAGGCGGAGGCGACTTCCGCCATGGCGGCGCCGATACACAGCACCATCACGCAGACGCCAATCCAGCCGAACACGAGAATGCGGGGGCCGCCCGCATTCATACCGAATCCGAAGGACGAGAAAATCCCGGAGAGAATATTGATGATGGTGAAGGAGATGGCGAAATTGTCGAACGCCTGGAATCGGCGGGTGAGTTTCCGCGGATAACCCATCGCGTGCAGGGTCGCGTCGTCGTCGAGCGTGACGGGGTCCGCTGTGCGTTCTGACACGTGCCGGCCTTTCTCTGGGAATCTAGGAGGGGATGGGCAGGCCGCAGGCGCG
The DNA here is from genome assembly GCF_053611985.1 of Streptomyces sp. NPDC054770. Lineage (NCBI taxonomy): Bacteria > Bacillati > Actinomycetota > Actinomycetes > Kitasatosporales > Streptomycetaceae > Streptomyces > Streptomyces sp. NPDC054770. Next base: position 47,407 of record NZ_JBSHBL010000036.1, on the reverse strand, counting down.
GCGGGCCCGGGAGAGCTGGTCGGCAGGTTCGCCGAAGACGCTCCAGGGCATGCGTGAGGCGTACCGCCCCATGACCGTGAACACCGCCCGCGCCTCGAACTCGCACCGGGCCATGACCAGCGCGTGAGCGAGGTAGGCCAGGTCGAGCACCGGGGTGAAGCGATATCCGGCCATCGTGGGCAGCCAGTTGTGGTAGTTCGACAATGCGGTGCTGCGCCACTGGGGCTGCTCCCAGACCTGCTCGGCGAGCAGCTGGGTGGGGTTGTGGCTCTCCACCAGCGCGACCAGCGGCAGCAGCCGCAGCGCCGAGCCGACAGGGGCCCGCTGGGCGAGGAAGGCGGCGACGTCCCAGGCCGCGTTGACCGAGCCGCCGTACCGGGTGAAGAAGAAGGACAGGAAGCGGTGGTGGGCCTCGCGGTGCCAGGGGTCGAGGGCGAGGGTGTGCGCGAACAGCCGCCACGGGCCGGGCGGGGAGGTCAGCAGGCCGCCGGGGGCGGGGTCGTGCGGGCGGTGCAGCCGGGCCATGGCCAGCTTGGCGGCCCAGGGCGTGGGATCGGCGGGGTTCATGGCGCTGGCCCGGTCGCAGGCGGCGAGGGCGATCCGCTCCAGTGCCTCGGCCCGCTCGTCACGGTCGTCGGCCGCCCGGATCGCCCGCTGCACGGCCACCCGGGCCCACATCAGCGTGGCCTCCGGGCCCGGCTCCTCGGCCAGCCACCGCTCCACCAGATCGGTACCGGCCGCCTCGGAGGCGAGGACCAGGGAGCGGTGGGCCCGCAGGGCGAAGTCGGCACGCGTCTCGGCCAGCGCCTCGCGGGCACTCAGATATCTTCCCGCGCGCACGTCCACGCATACGCTCGCGAGCAAGCGGTCATCGGCCGCCGGATGCCATACGTACTGCCCCTCGAATAACTCCGCGGCCATCTTCCCCTGTCCGTCTCCGCTCGACGCGTGCACGCTAAAGGCACCCTACTCAGGGCCGGGCGCACCGGAAACACGCGAGGTCGACATATCGGTCAGCCGGACGGAAATATCAATGCGCACGGCAAAGAACGGCTCGAAATTGGTTCAAGCCGATACCTTCCCGGGGCCGCAAACGTCCGCTATGCGCCGCACTACTAGAATGTTTCCGGAAAACACCCCACACCTCAGCACACCTCGGGAACGGCCATTCACCACCTCGCCTCCGCACTCCGGGCCCTGCCGCCCTCCTGCGGCCCGGTGCGTCTCGTCGGCGTCGACGGGCACGCCGGGTCCGGGAAGACCACGTTCGCCGGGCAGTTGGCCACCGCCCTGGGCGGGGCGCCGGTGCTGCACCTCGACGACATCGCCAGCCACGAGGAGCTGTTCGCCTGGACCGGCCGCCTGCTGGCCCAGGTGATCGAGCCCCTCGGCCACGGCCGTACGGCCCACTACTCCCCCTACGACTGGCACACCCGCCGCTTCGGCCCGCCCCGCCCGCTGCCGCCGGCCCCGGTGGTCCTCGTCGAGGGCGTCGGCGCCGGCCGCCGGGCGCTGCGCCCCTTCCTCGCGCGACTGCTGTGGATGGAGCTGCCGCACGAGGAGTCCTGGACGCGGGGCAGGGCGCGGGACGGCGCGGAACAACGGGACTTCTGGGTCGAGTGGGTCAGGGCGGAACTCGAACACTTCACCGAGGACCCCTCAAGGCCCTACGCCGACCTTCTGGTGACACAGTCACAGAAGGGGTACGAGGTACTCCCGGGGCCGGTGTACACGGCTGGACCGGACCATGCCGTCACCCACCGTGACGGACCGTCCGCTGTGTGCTGAACTTGTGAAGACGCACCTCCAAGAAGTTGCCCGAGTACCTCAACTCGGCTTGACCCGGGGGCCGTACAGGACTTACGTTCTCAATGTGCGGCCATTCGAAGCCGCCCCTCAGACGCGAAGCCCCCGGTTGTTCCCCCGTGATCGGGGGCTTCGTTCTGCCCTTTACCCCTTTTGTGTGCGCCGCGTGCGTCCCCCGCGCTCACCCTCGGTCACCGACCCGTGTGCGCCCCCTCTGCCCCCACCTCGCCAAACGGCCTGTGCGGCACCCTTCGGCGGGCGGTGGAACCGCAGGTACGATGCCCTCGGTGCGACCTTCGAACTACTGCTTCGCGCACCTGCAACTCCGGTCCGCGGCACAGCGGTTCGACCAACGGCGGCCATCGGGGGGAGCCCGGGGGCCAACCACGGGGGCACGGTTTGTGGGGGACGTGATGGATTTCGGCACGCAGGGCCCCGAGGCCCCGGCCGACCTCGCCTGGCTACGAGGCGTGGACGCCTACACGATGGGCGCCTATCCGCAGGCGGAGGAGGAGTTCCGCACCGCGGTGCGGATGGATCCCGGGATGGCCGACGGCTGGCTCGGGCTGCACGCGCTGCGCGTGGACACGACGACCGCGCTGCTGCGGATGTTCCGGCACCGGGACCGCTTCGGCGAACAGCGCGGCCGGCATCGCCGCACCCTGAACTCCTGGTACTGGCTGGGCTGGTGGGTGCAGCCGGTCCTCGAAAGCCCGCGCGATCTGCTGCTCGCGCACGCCTCCCACTGGCTGGACGGCCGGCACGTCCCGGAGCTCGACCGGGCCCTCGCCGGACTCCCGCCGGTGGACGCCGACCCCCAGGTCCGCTTCCTGCACGCCTGCCGGGCCTACCTGGTCAAGGACTGGGAGCAGCTGGTACGGCACACCGACCCGCTCCTCGACGACCCCATGCTCGGCATCGAGGCCGGCCTGTTCGGCGGCATGGCCCGGGTCCGCCTGGAGATGTACGGCCAGGCCGAACCGCTGCTCTCCGCCGCGCTGATGCGCTGCCGCAGCGAACAGCCGCAGCGCAAGGAGCTGCGCTACTGGCTGGCGCGGGCGCACGAGGGCACCGGTCGCAGCGCCGCCGCACTCCCCCTCTACCGGGCCGTGCACCGCGTCGACCCCGCGTTCATGGACACCTCGGCGCGGCTGGCCGCGATAGCCGAGGGCGACGGGTACGACGACACGGCCGACTTCGCGGCGATCACGCTCACCGGTGCCGGGCAGGACGTCATGGACGGGCCGGACATGCTCGACCCGCTCTTCGGCACGGAGGGGCGTGATCTGCGGCTCGGGGAGCCGGAGCCGCCGGCCGGGGCGATGCCGTCGGTGATCGACCCCGCGGTACGGGAGAAGGTCGTGCCGTCGCCCGCGCTGCCGGCCGGGCCGACCGACCCCGCACTGCTGGAGGAGGCGCTCGCGGAGCTGGAGCGCATGGTCGGCCTCGAACCCGTGAAGCGGCAGGTCAAGGCGTTGTCCGCGCAGTTGAACATGGCCCGGTTGCGGGCCGGGCAGGGGCTGCCGGTGCAGCCGCCGAAACGCCACTTCGTCTTCTCCGGACCGTCCGGCACCGGGAAGACCACCGTCGCCCGCATCCTGGGCCGGGTGTTCTACGCGCTGGGGCTGCTGGGCGGCGACCACCTGGTGGAGGCGCAGCGGGCCGACCTGGTCGGCGAGTACCTGGGCCAGACCGCCGTGAAGGCGAACGAACTGATCGACTCCGCGATCGGCGGGGTGCTGTTCGTCGACGAGGCCTACTCGCTCTCCAACTCCGGCTACGGCAAGGGGGACGCGTACGGCGACGAGGCGCTCCAGGTGCTGCTGAAGCGGGCCGAGGACAACCGGGACCACCTGGTGGTGATCCTGGCCGGCTACCCGGAGGGCATGGACCGGCTGCTGGCCGCCAACCCGGGGCTGTCCTCCCGCTTCACGACCCGCGTGGACTTCCCCTCCTACCGTCCGCTCGAACTGACCTCGATCGGCGAGGTGCTGGCCGCCGAGAACGGGGACGCGTGGGACGAGGAGGCGCTGGAGGAGCTGAGGTCGATCGCCGGGCACGTGGTGGACCAGGGGTGGATCGACGAACTGGGCAACGGGCGGTTCCTGCGGACGCTGTACGAGAAGAGCTGTGCGTACCGGGATCTGCGGTTGTCCGTGTATCCGGGGGTGCTGTCGCGGGACGACCTGGCGACGCTGCGGTTGCCGGACCTGATGCAGGCGTACGGAGAGGTGCTGTCGGGGCGGGGGCCGCAGGATCCGGCCGGTATGTAGGCGCGCGTCGGGCCCGCCCGGGGACGCTGCCCTCAGCTGCCACGCCGGCTTGCGGTCCGTATCGGCCGGTGCGGTTCCGCTGCATCGCTGCCGTGGGCCGGGCAGGCCGGGATCGCTGGGATCCCGGCCGGTCTTGTCCGCTGTCGGCCGTCCCCGGTCAGGTGGCGAGTGTCTGCGCCAGGACGGCCAGGCCGTCCCGGTAGATGCCCTCGAAGAGTGCGGTCGCCTCGACATCGGTGACGCCGTCCGGGGTGAACGTGCCCGACCACTCCACCCGGCATCCGTCGCCGCCGCGCTCGACGACCTGGAGCGTGGAACGGTAACCCGTGACCGGGAAGGGGGCCTGCTCGATCGAGTAGGTGTAACTGCGGGCTGTCGCGTCGAACGCTTCGAGGCGTTCGACGATGACGCCGCCCTCGGCGTTCGTCAGAGTGCGCAGCCGGCCGCCCTGGCTCGACCGGCTGGCCGTGATGTACGGCAGCCAGTCGGGCAGGGCGCCGAAGCCGCCGATGAGCTGCCAGACCCGATCCGCGGGGTGCTGCACGTCGAGGGTGGCGCGGGCGGCGGTCACGCGGTCTCCTGCAGGGGGACCGGCGCGTCGTGCGCGATGATCTTCTGCTCGCGCAGCGCCTTCCAGAAGCCGTACGGGACCGGCTCGACGAGCGCGGCGAGGTCCTCGGCGATACGGCTGGGCCGGGTCGCGCCGGGGATGGCCGCGGCGACGGCCGGGTGGGCCAGCACGAACTGGAGGGCGGCCGACTTGATGCCGATGCCGTGCTGCTGCGCGAGCGCCTTGATCCGGCCGACCTTGTCGACGATGTGCGCGGGCGCCTCGGCGTACTCGAAGTGGCTGCCGCCGGCGAGGATACCCGAGCTGTAGGGGCCGCCGACGACGATGTCGACGTCCTGCTCAGCCGCGGCGGGCAGCAGGCGCTGGAGGGCGCGGAAGTGGTCGAGCAGCGTGTACCGGCCGGCCAGCAGGAACGCGTCGGGGCGCGGCTCCTCCAGGTCCAGCGTCATCTCCAGCGGCTCGACCTTGTTGACGCCGAGGCCCCAGGCCTTGATGACGCCCTCCTCGCGCAGCCGGGACAGGACGCGGAACGCACCGGTGCGGGCGCTCTCGTACATGGCGATCCAGTCGTCGCCGTAGAAGTCCTGGGCGATGTCGTGCACCCATACGATGTCGAGGCGGTCCGTCCTGAGACGCTTCAGGCTGTCCTCGACGGAGCGCAGCGTCGCGTCGGCGCTGTAGTCGTTGACGATCCTGTTGGGGCGGCCGTGCTCGAACAGAGCGCCCTTTTCGCCGAGTTCACGGCTCGCGGGGTCCTCGACCTCGTCGAGGATGACCCGGCCGACCTTGGTGGACAGGACGTACTCGTCACGCGGCTTGTCGGCGAGGACGTCGCCGAGCCGGATCTCCGCCAGACCCGCGCCGTACAAGGGGGCGGTGTCGAAGTAGCGGATGCCCTGGTCCCAGGCGGCCCGCACGGTGGCGGCGGCCTCTTCGTCGGGGATGGCGCGGAACATGTTGCCGAGCGGAGCGGTGCCGAAGCCGATACGGCCCGGCAGGAGGGAGCGAATGCTCATGGTGGAGCCTCAATCTGCGTTACTGCGTGGGGGGATGCGAAGTGGGTGCGCCGCTCTTGGAGCGGCGTCGGCCCTGGTGGTCGGCTAGTTGAGGGTGTCGGGGTCCGGGCCCGTGCGCATGCCGCGGTCGAGCGCGGTGAGCGCGTCGATCTCCCGCGGACCGAGCTCGAAGTCGAAGACGTCGAAGTTCTCGCGGATACGGGTTTCCGTGACCGACTTGGGGATGACCACGTTGCCGATCTGCAGGTGCCAGCGCAGGACGACCTGGGCCGGGCTCTTGCCGTGCTCGGCGGCGATCGCGGTGACCGCGTCGTCCTTGAGGACGGCACCCTGGGCGAGCGGGCTCCACGCCTCGGTGACGATGCCGTGGCGGGCGTGGAACTCGCGCAGTTCGGCCTGCTGCAGGCCCGGGTGAAGCTCGATCTGGTTCACGGCCGGGACGACGGAGGCGGCACCGAGCAGGCGTTCCAGGTGCGCGGGCTGGAAGTTGGAGACGCCGATGGCGCGGGCGCGCCCGTCGGCGTACAGCTTCTCCAGCGCACGCCACGTGTCGAGGTACAGGTCACGGGCCGGGGTCGGCCAGTGGATGAGGTACAGGTCGACGTGGTCCAGGCCGAGCTTGGCCAGGGAGGCGTCGAAGGCGGCGAGCGTGGTGTCGTAGCCCTGCTCGGAGTTCCACAGCTTGGTGGTGACGAACAGTTCGTCGCGGTCGATGCCGGAGTCGGCGAGCGCCCGGCCCACACCGCGTTCGTTGCCGTAGATCGCGGCGGTGTCGATGCTGCGGTAGCCGGCCCGCAGGGCTCCGGCGACGGCGGCGGTGGTCTCCTCGTCGGGGACCTGGAAGACACCGAAGCCGAGCTGCGGCATGGTGACGCCGTTGTTGAGGGTGACAGCAGGGATGTAGGTCACGATGTTCTCCCTGTCCTTGTCGAGGGCGCCGGGCGCCGGGGGGGGGGGCCGGCGCGCTCCGCCCAAGGGGGTCTCTATTAAAAAAAAACCAACCCACCAAA